>CALKDX010000131.1 GCA_938084455.1 Candidatus Poseidoniaceae archaeon | reverse complement strand
ACGTCATCGAGGTTGTCATCCCACAAAGAGAGGTGAATGGTCCCGTTGGCGTCCACTTCAGCGCCGGTTTGACTGCCTGCGGCGAGGTAGCCGAAAGCAAGGCTTGACCAAGTGCTGTTGTTGTGATGCGATGCTTCCTTGGAGATGGAGTTCCATGTCAAGTCGTTGCCCATTCCTGTGCTGGTGAGCATCACATAGTGGTCGTCAAGGACGACGAGGTCCCATGCGCCTTCAAGATTTGATTCGGGTTGAGAACCGAACGCTGTCCACACTGTGTCATTGGTCCTCGAATACAACGAGGCTGTTGCAACATCGCTTCGAACGGCTAGCATTGGTGATTGACCACCAACCAAATCCAGATTGTATTGATTCAAACCACCAGAAGGTTGGGCCAGTGTTGCGCTTGTCCAATTTGTTGCATTTGGTGCTAATTCATGGACACTAAGTCCACCTGTCGAGGTCAGAACAGCTGCCATGATGGTGCCGTCATTTGCAATTGCTAATCTGAGGTCCGAGGAAAGGTCGGTCAGGCTGGTGATGTTGTGGACCATCACATCCGTTTCATTCATGACCCAGAGCGAGAGGTTGGAAGTGACTCCATCGTCCATCACCAGAAGAACGGCTAAGGACCCATCCGCAAGGTACGCTGCGGCTTGTTGCTCCGAAACAACGCTTCCAATTGTGGAAAAATTCTCGATGGTCCACGTTGAGTCACCTGCAGGCTGGCGAGCCAATTCAAGTTCATCATTGGCAGCATCTCGGTAGATCACGACCGTCTCGTTGTTTTGTGATTCGAGCCCTTGTGTCATCATTGAGACCGGCCCGTCGAGCGAAATTTGGGAGCGAATCATGGAAGTCGTCCAGCCACTTTCGGATTCAATGGAGGCAAAGAGTTGACTTGTTCCAATTGAGCCGAAGGCGAGGCGTTGTTGACCGAGTGCATCGAGTCCGGAGCCAAGGTGCTCTCCAAATTGCCCTGTTGTGACAAGGGATTGTTGGACCGCAGTGTGGCCGACAATGGAGCGATGAATCAATCCATCAACGGCGTTTGCTTCGACAAGAATCGGCCGGCCGGATTCGGTGGTGATGAATGCATACCTTTGGGATTGATTGCTGCTTGGGATCACCGTTGTGTCCATCCAAAACCCGGTTGGAGTCGTGTCATCCACGTGCTCGATGAAATGTGAGGCGTTGTTCTCAAAGGTCAGGAACATGCTGGTTTCACCCCGCGCTGAAGTGCTCAAATCAAGTTGTGTCAAGTCTCCAGTGTATGAGAAGGAAGAAGAATCCCAGTCTCGTTCTGAGTGTATTTGGTAGGCGAGGGTGTATGGTGAAGAGGATTCATCTCGACTGCTCAAAACAATTTCACTCAATCCATCTCCGTCAAGGTCACCCATGCTTGCTGCCAACAATCCAATCTCTTGGCCAAGTTGACCTGTGGCCAAGAGTTCCCAATCAGCGCGCAGTCCAATCATGGAACCGAGAATCAATTCGACCTTACCGCTGGTGCCCGATGCCTGCATCATCAATACATCATCATAGCCATCTTCATTGACGTCGCCTGCCGGAACAATCGTTCTTCCAAGCACAGCGTTTGGTACACCGGGTGCTAGAGTGTAATTTGGAACCGATGAACTGACGCCTTCAGTCGATCCGTAATACGCCCAAATCTGTCCACTTCTGTATCCTGTACCATTGAACGGTTCTGAGAACATGAAATCATCAAAGCCGTCTGCGTTGACGTCACCAACGTAATTAAGCGAAGAACCGAACAACCTCGCTTGTACCGAGGTAATGATGCTTTGGTCACAGGTTCCATTGTATCCGCTGGTTCCTCCGAAGAAAATTTCAACGGAGCCGTAGCCTTGAGGGCTGTCGAAATCTCCTGTGTTGGCAACAAGCAAATCGCTCATACCATCCCCGTTCAAGTCACCGTTTGCGGCTAAATTTTGGCCAAACATTGGCCCTTCTTTTGTTTGGGTGATGTTTCGAAGATGAACCATTGCCGATTCATCGCCATTGAAGATCAATAATTTCCCATGTATGGTTTTAGTCTGCGTGACGTCCAAAGTGTAGCCACGGGCCTGGACAATGAGGTCGGCCATTGAATCGCCGTTCATTGATTCAGAAGTTGAGAGCAACCATCCGATTTGTTCACCTGCTTCGCCGCTAAAGTTCCACCATGAGTCTGTTTCAATTCCACTTGAATTCCCTAGGAACACTTCGACCACTCCAGTGGCATTGGTCAAATCACTGCTGGTTTCGTTCCAACCAGGCGATCCAATAGCGAGGTCATCAAATCCATCGCCGTTGAAATCACCAGCTGCCAGACCCATACCAAACCAGCCATCCGCATTTTCCCCACTGAATGTCACGTTGCTCGTTGCCCCGACACCGGTTGTGGAACCGTAGCGAACCATGACCCGGCCGCTGTTGGTAGCGTTCCCGTCATGATCAGGTTCTGCGATGATGAGGTCGTCGAAGCCGTCTCCATTCAAGTCGGCCATCACCATGGAACCCTCGAGTGCGTCTTGGGCGCCGAGGATTGTTGTTGATGGCGTTGGGTTGATTCGACCTGTGTCTTGGCCTGAGAGGCTGCGTAAGAGTTGCAACGTAATGTTGTTGTCTTGGCCTACCACGGTCACGATTTGCTCCAATGCGTTTGCATCCAACCCCATTCCAATATGTGATTTTACGTTTGCATCTCGGAGCAACACTCGATGATCGTAATCTGAACCATCCACACGAATCAGGCGAATTTCACCAGCCTCTGGTGCGGCGTAAGCGACGTGGGCGACCTCATGTTCGTCGATGGCGAGTTCGATGTCTTGTCCGATTGGACCAGCGTCAAGAAGGGCGTGTGACCATCGAGTTCCGCTGTAGTTGAGTTGCCACAAAGAGCCGTTACCGTCTCGGAACACGCCCCATTCGAGTTCGTTTTGGCGCAAATCCAGCCTGAAATCTGTCGGGTTCACGTCTTCCAAAATGGTCCTTGTGAGCCATGTGGTTTCGAGGTAAACTTGGCCCGCATAAGCCACACGGGCGACCTTGATGTCAGCCCCATCGGCGTACATGATGTACGGACGACCATTTTCGCTGATGGCCAGAGCGCAATCGACCAGTGTCTCTTCTGTGCTTGGAGCCACCGTATCCACCACTGCATCGTACCACGATCCAGTGTAGGTCTGGCTTGCATAGTGAATTTCACCTTCAAGGGTGCTCCAGCAGAAATTCATTTTCTCTCGACTAATCAACACCACATCTGGAGTTCCAGGGGTGATGTTCTCAAACTGGTGCAGCACTGCTTCATTCCAAAGGTTCAGCCCGGATTCCTCACGAACTTCACCTTGGTCTAGGCCGTCAAAGGAGATTATGCTGCCAGCAAAGTCATGACCAAAGCCGTTTGAAAACGGCACATGGGCGCTTGTTGGCATAATTTCCCGGTCTTCTTCAAGCACGCTCACATCCGGTGCGTTCGCCACCAAGGGCGCCATGGATTGAATCAAAAAAAGAACGGTGAGCGCAAGCGCAAGTGTAGGGAAAGATACGCTGCGCTCAACGGCCATGGAGCCTTGACACCCGCCCTCCTTGAAAACGCTTGTCGAAAAAAGCCCATCATGACCCCCGTAGGGGGTCAGGTGGACACCTGCCATCTCAGTGGCAAATTCTCCAAGGGAGAACTTGACAAATGAACCCGTCTTGCTCGCTCCATGGCCGAATTAAACTGGCTCATTTGTGCCAATGGAGCATGGCCAATTGAATCGGTATGGAGACCCCTTGTCCACCAAGCTGACGTCATCGTAGCATGCGACGGAGCCCTTGACCAGTGCTTAGAACGAGGGGTGCAACCGCACAGGGTTATTGGCGACATGGACAGCATTGACCTTGGGCGATGTTCTGAACTCGACATGCCCATCGAATGGATTGAAATCAAAAACCAAGAAAACAGCGATTTGTCAAAGGCACTCAATCACGCAGCCCAACACGGAAGTAAATCGATCGATGTCATTGGCATTGAGGGCGGGGAACTTGGCCACCAAATTGCAGCCTACTTTGCCTTGTTGGAGGCGCCCGGAAAAACGACGCTCCACACCGGCACTTCGAGGATAAAATGTGTCAAGAATGAATCGCTTGTCCTCGACTCTATAGAAATAGGAAGCCGTGTTTCTCTGTTCGCTTTTGAGCCATCGATTGGCGTCACCTTGAGGGGGTGTTCGTGGATCTTGGACAATGAAGAATTCAAGCCTGGAACACGGGGGTTGAACAATCGATCTGTTGCCTCAACCATCCAACTCGATGTCACTCAGGGAGCAGTTCTCATCTGCATCGAAACTCCTTAAGCGGGCCAATAGGCAGATAGCAACACCTCAAAGTGGGCCCTTAGGGAGGTAATTCCGCAGCATTTCAGAGTAGGAACCTTGGCCGTCCCACTTGAGGGCGATTTCATCGACTCGACCTTGTTCAAGCGTTTGTTCAAAGCCACCCCAATCCTCGATCAAGCCAAGGTTGTAAGCAGCACGGGGCGTGTAGCCTGGGAAAAAATTCCTCCATGTAAATGGCACTCGTCCGGGTGTAATACGATTCACCATGCTCACGATGGAGGTGTTGCAGGTGGTCAAAAGTGAATGGTACCACTCACCTTTTTCTGCCAGGGAATTTGCTTTGTTGGTTAGTGCCAACAGCAAAGCTTTCTCTTTTCCGGGTGGAGTGATGCCGCGGAAAAGGTAGTCCTTGTGTCCGCGGGCGTTGGTTCGCAGTGCCAGTACATCGTGCTCGAACCCGACCAAGAGGTAGAGTTCAAAATGACGCCATAATCCAGTCCAAGGGTGATAGCGTTGCCCCTTTCTTCGCCGGGCTTCAAACGAAAAGGAAAGGCAGGTGCCATCGTTGAATTCGAAGGTGAGGAAGGTGTGGGCTAGCCCGTGAATGCTGTGGAAATGGTCGACGACAAACCAGACGTCCTTGATTTCGTCTGCATCGACCTCGAGCGTGTCCTGCCAGGCCTCGTCGCGGTCGCGCGTGGTGCGCCAGAAGAAATCCCTGACGTTGGTGTAGCGAATGGTGCTCCCAGTTATTTCAGCGGTGGTTGTCAATTCACAATCGGAATTCCAATCAGCGTCCAATTGGGGCTTGCGTGGTCGGACCCTCACCAGCCAAATAAGCACTGAAAGTGCGACAAGGCCAAGAAGCGACCAACCAATTACTGCAGCAATCGTGGTCAATATTTCAAGCAAAATATCACCATGAGTGCCAGATACGAAGTTCTGGGTCCCACCAATCCATGCTTCCATCAGGATGTTGGCGCCAAAGGGTGCCTGTGTCGTCGGTTGTGGTCGGTAATCCTTCAGGATCTGGCGACCCATCGGGGAGAATTGTCGGTGTTGGACCAAGCGAGCGAAGGCCTTGATATTCGTCCTCATCCTTGACCCGGACGAGCATGAAAAACACGATGAACGCAACAATGAGTCCGAGTGCTCCAATTGAATACCACCCGACTGATTCCGTATCGGTATCGTCACCGAACGATCGGCTTGGCAGAGCTTCTGATTCTTCTTGTGTCAAGTTTTCACCTGGTTGACGGACGAGATTTAATCCGTGCACTGTTCGAATTTGTTCATTGTTAATCACTTCGAGGCTGACAAGATGCACACCTGCAGGTAGAACAGAACAATCGTAAGTGTTGCTTTCAGTGCCCGGCAGTTGTTGGCCTTGAACGGACCAAACCTTGTCAAAAGAGGAAAAATCAACACCTGCCATGTTCGGAATCATGGTGATCAAGCACGCCTCATCCGTCGAGTTTCCATTGCCCTTCACGTTGAAGGAAAAAGCAGGGGCTGGACGGTTGTTGATGGTGAGGTTTAACCAAGATTCAGCGGTTTGGCCGAGGTCGTTGCGGTAGGCCTCCTTGAGCATGTATTCGCCTGCTGGCCAATCAGAACAATTGAGTGAAGTTTGGTTGTCGAGCACTGTGAATGGTGCTCCTGAAAACGTTCTGACACCAGCAGCTGAATACCGAGGACCGGTCTGGTCTGCGAAGATGCGGTCAATGGTGCATGAATCACCTGTTTCAATCCAACTTGGTGCTTCAAGATCAAGCGTGATCTCGGGCGTTTTCAAAGCAGGTTGGAGCACATAGGTCGGCAACTGAATGGTGGTGATGGTTTCGCCGTCTTGGTTGACCAGTTCAAGGCGAAGAGCATGTTCGCCTTTGGCCCAAGCATCATAGACGATGCTCGCGTTGGATTGCCCCGAAAAGGACATCGTTTCGGAGTCGTGAACTTCTCGGTCTTTGTGCACGCCATACAACCGAAGTTCGATGTTGGTGAATTCCTTTGTTGTGTTCATGATGACCACCACTCGAATGGCGTCTGGCTCTCCATCTTGATTCAGGTCCAACGTGTCATTGCGCAAGGCGATGAGATTGAGCCCCTCTGCCTCCAAAGCCTCGTCGACTGCAGTTTCTTCAGCGCTTGCCACCCCGGTAAGGCTCAAGGGGGCTGCCATGCTCAAACACAACACGAGCATCAATGAAATGCCTCGACGACGCTCGCTAAGCACCTTCATTCACCTCCTCGACAACTGGCATTGGAACTGGAAGCGGAGGTAAATCCTGCAATGGAATCATGCCGTCTTGAGCCGAAGGTTGGCTCATTTCTTCGAGCGATCGTGATTGTTTTTCTTCAAACAATGCATCTTCGAGGTCTGGATCCTCTCGACCGGAACGAACGATGAGGGCTGCTGCTGCTCCAGCGATGAAGCCAAGTCCGATGACGAGGTAGGTCAGCCACGAAGCTTCAGGGCTTTCACCGAGAATCGCAACGGCTGCTGCAAATTCTCCATACTCGTTTGACCAACCATCGTTGTTCGAGTCCACGCATCCTTGGACGTCCCTTGTCGACGTGCCTGCCTGTTCAGGGCAGTCGTCTCTGAAGGCACCCAGTGGTACATCGCCAAATCCGTCACCATCGAGGTCTCGCCATTGCAGGGCTTCGGTAGGGAAGGCATCTGCGGGACCCGCTGGATGGGCTTCCCATGAGGAGGTTGGGTCAGACCAACCATCGCCATCGGTGTCTCGGCATCCTAATCGGTCAAGCATTGAGGTGCCCCGAGTTTCAGGGCAAGCATCGCCTTGATTTCCATCTTCGTTGTCTCCGTATCCATCGCCATCCGAATCTCGCCATTGGGTTGGTTCGTGAATGAAAGCATCACCGAGGTCCGACCAGCCATCACCATCGGTGTCAGCACAGCCCCAGCGGTCACCTCCCGAAGAAGGTCCGACGGAGGTTCCTGCTTGGTCTGGACACACATCTGCGGTGGTCCCACGCGGATTGTCCCCCCGGCCATCGCCATCGAGATCATGCCATTGTGACGGGTCCATTGGCCAAGCGTCGCCTCGGCCACCCGGACTGGCAAGCCATGCGTTTGTTGGGTCCGACCATCCGTCTTGGTCACTGTCGGGACAGCCCCACCGGTCGAAGGTCGAGGAACCTTCGGTGGTTCGACAACCATCGCCACGGTAGGCGTCACGAAGCGTTTGTCCGTCAAAATACTCGATGTTGTCTCCATAGCCATCATCATCGGTATCATACCACTGGCTTTCATCCTCTGGGAAGGCGTCTGCAAACCCAGCGGGGTGTGCAATCCAATCGTTCGTTGGATTGGAAAAACCATCCTTGTCGGTGTCCCTGCACCCGAGTCGATCGATGTAAGAAATCCAGCCCGATTCAACCTCTTCAGGCGATGAAAAGACGCATACATCTCCTTCGTATCCGTCGAGATTGTCACCAAACCCATCGCCATCCGTATCTCTGTATTGAGACGGAACAAATGGGAAATCATCAATTTGTGAGGCACCATACGTTTGGTTGTCGCCCCAACCGTCTTCATCGGTATCGAGCCATTGCGTTGGATTGTCTGGGAAATCATCGATGAGGTTCGCTCCTTCGCTCTGATTGTCACCCCAGCCGTCATAATCTCGGTCGCGCCATTGGGAATCTTCGAATGGGAACGCATCTGAACCGTTGGTTACTGTCCAATTCGCGTCACCGTCTGAATAGGAGTCGCCGTCCGAATCGGTGCAACCGTAGCGGTCACCGCTTGATGTTCCGGTGATGAAGGGGCATGCATCTGGCGTTGAGGCGTTGAAGAAATAAGAGCCAATGCCCCAACCAAGGCGTGTTGAGTTCCACGATTCTTCCGCCCAGTTGTCACCATACCCATCTGCATCGGTGTCGTTCCATTGTGTTTCATCGATTGGGAATGCATCTCCTAGGCCGACCGGGTGGGCGAACCAAGCGGTCACACCGTCAAGGCCACCTGGGTCATCATCGGAATACCCGTCGCCGTCTGAGTCGAGGCAACCAAAGCGGTCCATGGTGGAATATCCGCGACGGAATGGACAATGATCGCCTTCGAAACCGTCCAGATTGTCGCCGTAGTTATCGTTGTCACTGTCGAGCCATTGAGTCGGTTCAAGATAGAACGCATCGGCTCCATTTTGTGCAAGCCAACCCGTTTCAGGGTCCGACCAACCGTCGCCATCGGTGTCAACACAACCGTTGCGATCGTTGGTGGACGAGCCTACGACATCATCGCAATCATCATCGATGTCGACAAACCCGTCTTCATCTGTGTCTCGGTTCGATTTGTCAATTGATGGTGTGATGGTGTAATCAAAACCGTCGTTGCACCATGAGTCATCTGCTTTGATTTTGAAGTAGACGAAACTTTGGCTTGCAACGGTGGTTGAGAGCGTTTTTGAAGCGGCATTATCGTCCACATAGGAATCGACGATGGTCCCACCTTGCGCGTTGAGCAGGGAGACTCGGCCCTGCCAGCCATCGCCAATGCACCACCAAGCTGGCCCGTTCATCGTTCCTGAGAATGAAATTTGAACGATGTCGCCTTTTTTGGCCTCGATCTTCCAGAAATCAGCCTGATCCTTGCCCGCATCACAATCTGGATCACAGACATAACCGCTTGACGTCACTCCATCGGTAAGGGGTGAAGCGCTCTGGATGTCATCGTCTGCAACCGCCGGAGGAACGAAGCAAAGCATGAGCGCGGCGAGCAGCAAGGCCACCACGCGCTTCGCGAGCATGGTTATCCAAGAGGCGGTGTGCCTATGAACACTACCCGAGGGCAGCGACACCTACAGGTGCTCTGGAATGCCCCAAGTCGCTGGCTGATGAATGCCGTAGAAGGTTAACTGGATTCACTTTTGATCACCGAGGCATAGATTGCTTCGTAGGCCTCAGCATTATGCTCGTAGGTGTACATTGAGAGCACGCGTTCACGTCCACGTTGCGCTTGCTCCACTCGCCCCTTTGGATCAGCAAGGCAACGGCACACTGCTTTGGCTAAGTCACTCGGGTCTCCCGAATTGAAAAGATCCCCAACACTCGTATCGATCATCTCTGTCAAGGGAGGCTGATTTACTGTGACAACTGGAGTTCCACTCGCTAATGATTCCAATGGAATCAAGCCTTGACCTTCGTAGTATGATGGATACACAACCAAATCCGCAGACCGGAAATGCTGTGCTAAGTCATCAAAAGACATGCTGCTTCGGATAAATAGAGCATGTTCCACACCTAATTTGCGGGCATTTTTTAGAAGACGCTTCTTCATATGACCCCTACCAACAACGACGAGTCGGGCGCCTGGATGGCTTTCTAGAATCTTAGGCAAAGCCCTGATTAGGGTCATGTAACCCTTTCTGGCCACTAATCTTCCAACTGCCAAAATCATTGGAGTTTTTGTTTCAGGCATGTAACTCAAGGCTAATTCATCATCGCAATCATAATTTTTACGTAACTTCTCGTGACTCAATTGTTCCTCTTCATCGTCTTGATTTGGTGGCCTGAAGACCTTATGATCACAACCCCACAAAACGACTTCGCATCTGAAATCTTTCGATGGCTCATACCAACCTTCGAACTCTGAAAGTGTCGATTTAGAATTAGCAACACACACACTTGATTCGAGTATTCCTGCTCTTTCATACTTGGAATAATACTTACCCGTTAGCCTGATAGCAAGGTCATTTGGATTTCTCCATGTCGCCGATTCTTTCGCCTTAGCTGCCCGGATCACACCTTGCTTCTCCCCCAACCATGAACCATGAAGAGATGAACAAACCGGAGCGATGTGATCTTCCATAAATCTGAATTCCTTCCGCGTAAAAGAGGCCAAAGGAAGATGGATGTGTATGGCATCAACCGGCTCTCGACTATGCAGGTGCTTGAGAGCAAGTAAGGCATGCTTTCCATAGGAACGGGTGAACGCCATTGGTGCTTTCAACCAAGGAACTTCAATCACCGAAACGCCTTGTTGAGGTGGAGCCCTGTCTTTGTGAGTTCGAGTGATGATGCTCACTCGGTGTCCCCGAGCAGCGAGGTGACCTGCAAGATGGAACACAACAGAGCCAATACCACCCCATCGAGGGGGGTACTCACCGGACACCATGGCGATGTGCATAACGCAACCAAAGTGTGCTTCGGTTTGAATGTCACCGTATTGAAGACCCCTAAGAATCAAATTCTCGTTCCAATGCTTTCAAGGGGGTTGTGATGGTCGCAGAAATCATGGGCGAAAAACTCCCTGTCACCGTTACGGTGATTCTTCCAACTCGAAATGAAGAGGAGGCCTTGGGCCTAACCATCGACGCAATCCCTCGTGGATGGTGCAAAGACCTCGAAATTATGATTGTTGATGGAAACTCCAGCGACCGCACCCGTGAAATTGGATTGGAGAAGAAAATTCGCGTCCATCTTGAGGATCGCAAAGGATACGGACGAGCCTATCGTACAGGGTTTGATGTGGCTAAGAACGACATCATCGTCACCATGGATGCAGATTGCACCTACCCGGCAGAACTTGTCCCTACGTTGGTCAAGCGCTTGCTTGACGACGACCTTGATTTCATCACCTGTGATCGTCTTTCCCTTGCTGAAGAAGGCTCTATGCCTGGCATTCACGGCTTTGGAAACTGGGCGCTTTCATTCACCGCTCGCTTGCTGTTTGGGTATGGAATCAAAGATTCTCAATCAGGCATGTGGGTGTTCAGGAAGTCGATTTTCGACAATGAAGCGATGCGTCCGACCAACGACGGCATGCCACTTTCTGAAGAGATGAAGATTCTAGCGCGGAGAGTGCTTGGAAAGGACAAGGCCGTTGAAATTTCAGTGCCATATAGGCCTCGGGTTGGTGAAGCAGAGATTCACACATGGGGCGACGGTTGGAAGAATTTCAAATTCCTCTTCGCTCGACGAGTTGGCCTCCACCGAACCCGCACTCCGTGGGGTGGTCGCGATGCGAACCCTGATTCGACCAATGGCGACCTCCCTGAGCAAGCTTGAGTTGATCGCTCATGACCATTTGGCATCAACGCTGGTCCAATCAACAGATTGGGTTTCACCGGTCCGTCGTCAATGACTTGTTAGAAAAGCACTGGCCGACCCTCAACGCCCAACATGGTGGTACCGTCCTTGTGCCGCTGTGTGGAAAAAGCGTCGACATGCATTGGCTTGCTGAGCAAGAACACGGCGTGATCGGGGTCGAATTGGTTTTGCAGGCGGCCGAGGCTTTCTTTGAAGAGGCTGGCAGCATTCCTGAAGTTGAGTCGATTGGTCAATTCAAAAGGCTGAATTCAGGACCAAACACCATCCTTTGTGGTGACTTTTTTTCACTCCCAACGTCTCTCGCCTCATGCACTTCGTGGTACGATCGTGCAGCGCTGGTCGCTCTTCCATCCGCTGTTCGAGCAGCCTATGTTGAGCAAATACGAACCCTCTGCAAACCAGGTTCGGTTGGGCTGATGATCACGTTTGCCTATCCACAAGAGCAAATGCAAGGGCCTCCGTTTTCCCTCCCAAATGAAGAGGTTGAACGGTTGTTTTCATCAGGGTTTGAGATCGAACTTCTCGAGCAATTGGAACTTGAAGATGAGAAAGACCGAGGCCTTTCAAACCTCTATTCATCGGTGTATAAATTGACGCGTCGAAAAGCAAAACACACGATGTGAACCGTCATACGTTGTCCCAATCGAGGTCTGCGCCGGTCAATGGCTTTGGCTCTTCAGCGGTGCCATCTTGTTCTGCTTCAACTTCCGAAGCGCCGTCTACTGCCCCGCCTTCGAGCGGTGTTGAATTCTCCAATTTGACAACCTCCTTGACCGAGCCGAATGCATCCCACGATTCGATGAGATCCAATTCCGCTAAGCGGGTCTTGCGCCGTTGGAGCACGACCGCACCAGCGGTAAGGGCGACAATGAAAGCCACAACAGCTCCAATGAGAAGCAGAGGTCGGTTGTCGGTTGGGGGGTCTTCAATGGTCAACGTCACACTGAGCACCTCGACGTTAGCATTATCACCAAAACCATCGGTTGCAATGACCTTCAGGTTCGGTCGGCCTGGACCATCTGCAAGCACCTCAATGCTCGCAGTCCAAACGCCGTCACCGTCGGTGTCAGTGAGGTTCATCTCCCAAACTTGGAGGTCGTGTTTCAACGTCATTCGCACATCTTTGGTTGTTCCATCTAAATCTTCCATGGCGACGGATACGCTTAATGTGGTCAATTCTCCAGCGGTGAAGGAGGTTGGCGCATAAACCAGGTTCGACAGACGAGGCAGGCTTGATTGCACAGTGACATTGGCAAAGCGTTCATCGTCACCGCCTCTGCTGTCCCGGATGTACAATGAGATTTTTTGTTCACCAGGCGTGAGATAGATTTGATCGATGCTCATCGTTGAGAGCACAGTATAGGTTCCATTAGGCGCCCATAGCCTCCACTCTCTCGCCACCATATCGTCGTCTGCATCAGTAGATTCTTCACTCAGCACCACCGGTTGACCTGCTTCGATTGAGTCTCTATTGGTCGGTGTGACCATGACGGCAACCGGATCGGATTGACCCACTGTGAGGGTGATGAACGTGCTTGAGGCCAAACCAGTTTCATCTTCAAGTGTAATCTCAATGATATGGGTTCCAGCGTTGAGATTGCTGATGTGAGTTTGACTGGGATCGGCAGCATCCAAAAGGGGTTCTGTGAGCAAATCGCTGCGCACGGTGAGTGTGAAATTGTCGCCATCGAAATCAACGGATTGAACTGCGTTCCAAAAGATAGGATCTGAAGAGCGGAAGATCTCACCATCAACCGGTGATACGAGGTCCAACATTGGTGCTGAGGCGGACACTTCAACGGTTCTTGAGACCACAACAGGTTCGTTGATGCCATCGTCCAAACTAAGCGAAATGCTGTGGGTTCCTGCGGAAAGACGGCCATCGAAGATCAACCAGTCTTCACCTTCCGGCGACAGGCGTCCATCGAGATCACTCGACCAAACGACGACAAGGTACTCTGAACCAGCGAACGGTTGGCGTTCTGCGCAGTGCCATGAGCCGTTGATTGGGAAGGTTGAGCAAGCCGCATCAAAGTCCCCAGACCCGTTGGCAGAGAACCATATGGTCTCAGAAGAGGTGTATGTTTGTGTGTCGAGAGGTGTTTCAATGCTGGCTTTGGGCAACGAATTGGTCACGGTCAAAAGCATGGATGTGGTCCGAGTTGAGTTGATGTGTTCGGGCCGATCATCGACCACTCGCATCTCGATGGAGTGAACGCCTCGCGAGAGGTATCCTTCCCAGTACGTAGCGTTCGCCTCGTTCGACCAAGCGAGCTGTCCATCCAAACTCGACCACCATTCAACTTCGAGGGTGTCCCCTTCGGGATCGACGGTTTCCGTTCCGTCGAACACAACCAGGCTTTCACTGCTGTTTTCTGCTCGTTGGACTTCAAATACGGGTTCTGGAACCTCATTGTACAGTTCAACAGGGATTCGGTACTCAGTGGGGGTGTTGATGTTGTCAAAGGCATAAATCACGACCTCAAACGTGGACGGAACGCTTTCCTCCATCGTGAGATTCATCCACAACTCGTTGGGGCACGTGGTGGCTTCAACTTCAGCGAAAATGTAGGAACGTTCCAACCAACATACCAGTGGATCGTTCTCAAGATCATAGGTGCCTGAAATGTTGAACATGACATGTTGTGTTCGAGGAATGATCAATTCAGACCAGGGCGAGAGGGCTGGTTGAACATCGAGCACGATGATTGGTGCTTGATTGATCAGTTCTATGACTCTCTGCTCAGCAACGCAATGCCCAGCATCATCGCAAACGCTCAATGTGATCGTATGAATGCCATCTGACAGTTCACAGGACCAATTGTCATTGACATTCGCCGTAAACGGCACTCCGTCGGCAGGACTGTTTGCGCCATCCCAACTCACAAGGCAGGAATCTTCGATGCTGCCATCGAGGTCACTGGTCCATTTCCAAACAAGTGCGTCGTTGTCCAAATCCCAAGAGTCAGAGGCGTTGAACAGAACGGCGCCTTGGGAAGGGTAGACCATGGCGTCCATCGGCGTATCCCAAATGAGGAACGGTGGTTGATTCTCCAGCGGAAGAACGCAATTGATGAAACGGTCTTGGTCGAGGACAGCGCTGGTGGTGTTCGAAACGCTGTCGTAGCCACAATCAATGTCGACGATGTTGTGGATCGATGCCCCGGTGTTGGTCCAGCGTTGACCAACAAAATTTGGTAAGTCAACATAACCAAGATCGTTGGTCGTTTCCTGCAATGAGGGTTCAAACGATGTGAAATTGACGTTGATATTGGCGTTTGGTATGCCGTTGTTGACTGTGTTCACAACCCAAACTGTGATGTCCCAGGCAACATCGATGTGAGCACCGGATGCGATGGTCGCAAGGCTGAGGTCAACTCCTGATGGTTGATGTAAATGCAAGGTCGAGGTGCTGTCGAGTTGCAGAGCATGGGTTCCTGTGGCGTCGGTGAGCGAGGACCAATTGACTTGGCTGTTTTGCAAAACAATGGTACCTGTGCACTCTGCGGAGAACGTGTTACCGTACCCCGAAAGAGCGACGTGGTCAATGAGCGTCAAGCAGGTGTTGGCACCAGAGAATTCAGTCCTGCTGAGGCTGGAGGGGTAGTTTCCGTTGTTGTCCGCGTTCCATTCGATGCCGCTGTGGTTTCCTGAAAGGACAATGGAATCCATATCTGCGGCAGCGTGCTCGAGTGAAATTGCAGGGACACCTGGCCCCTCGAGGGCGATGTCTGCCCCGTGAATTTGAACGCGCCCGCCTTGTTGGCCGAGTGTGAGTCCTTCGTTGTCGACCATGAGCGGTGACATGGTCGGGTTGTTGTCGAACAAGGTTAGGTCGTACATCCAAAGATCGACTGAATTCAAAGCATAGACTCCTGGACCAGTCGATCCACTGACGGTGCAGTTCCAACAGGCCACATCGCCAGAAGATGCTTCAATGTCGTTTGATTTTTCATAGTAAAGACCTGCTTGGTCGCCGATTGATGCGGTTGCTGGATCTGCGCCGTTGTCACTGGCGGTGAGATTTTCGAAAGTCACGTACCTTGCGTCATACACATGGGCACCCGATTCACCATTCGAGTCAAGGTTCATCCCGTCCACAATCACCGTTGCTTTATCGATGAAGAGGCCATCCTTTGTGTTGTTATGGAGGTCCCAATCAGAACCTTGCATGGCCCCACCAGAGGTGGATGAAACACCAGGTCCGACTGAACCTGAAACGGTCAACCCGTCAAAATGTGGTGCGAAGAAGGAAGAACGGACCGCCACACCTGCTTCATGTGGACCCTCTCCGGGGTCGCCTGAATCAAGGACGGTTAAGTTTCGGAATGTCGTGGAACTGTCGACAAAATACAACCGCACACCGACGGTGGTCGAGTCTTCAACCAATGTGTTTTCGAACCAGGCGCCCGTTGCGTTCACATCAATGGCTGCGGAACCAATGTTCGACGTGGTTGCACCAGGGCCACCGGTTCCTCGAACCGTGAGGTTGGTGAAATCTGCCGTTTCATAATTGCTGTAATTGCTGTGGTTCAATTTGTCGACATAGACCCCTCTGTACATTGAATTGGAGACGGTTGCGTCCTTGACAACTGCACGTGTGTAACCACCATCGTCAACATGTCGGATGACAATTCCGTTGTCTGATTTATCGATGGTGATGTTGGTCAGGAGAGGTTGACTGTCCTCGACCCAAATGCCTGCGACCACCGACCAGGTTGAACCGCTGATGTTGTCGATGACGATGTTGCGCAGAAGGCCGCCTGAACCGCCCCAGATGTTGATGGCACGCGTCAGATGGTCGGTGAAGTAAGCACCGTCAACGATTGGCGTTGATCCTGCACCAATCGAGAGCCCAAGCCCGTAGCGCCAGTCGTTCTGGAATGGAACCATTCGACCTGCTTGGTCGATGTAGAGATCGTGAATGATCGGTGCTGCGCTGCTGAACAAATCGACGCCGACTCGATCGGGATTCAAGATGGTCAGATTGGAAAACACCGGATTGCTGCCGTAGATCGTAACGCCGTAAATCGAATCCTCAATCGTCAAATTGTCAATGACCGAGCCACGACCGTTCGAACTGCTGTTGAATTGAAGGCCCTCGTGATCCGAACTTGCAAAGGAATACATCACAACGGGGCATGCGTTTGTGCCCTCAACTGTCAACCGCCCATCGATGTAAATTCGGGCTCCTGCACCGAGTTCAATCTGGGTGCAGGCACTGACGATCAGTTCATCAAAAACCGCCACGGTGTACGACGTGGTGACGGTGACGGTGCCTGACCATGTGGTTTGAGCGCGTGCCGAAGCATGCTCTTCTTGGAAGGGCCCTTCAGTGAATGCCTCCTCGGTCGGAGGGATGACCGTTGCAAAGGGCATGCAGAGCAACAATCCCACCAACACGAGTGCTGACCAATGACGATGCACAACGCTGTCCATGTACCAAGGTTTGGTCAAACGCACTTCAAGGGTTCGGCTTCATGTCCCTCTTTTCAAAAGACGATGCCTATGATTTTAGTTCGCAACCAATAAGGCTGGAGTGGCATTGGGCGAGTTATGCCTGAGGCTTTTGTGCTGTTCAAAACCCTACCCTCGCATGAACGTGAGGTCTACCTCGCACTTGCTGAGCACACCGCAATTGCGGAAGTGCACGCTCTTTATGGTGAATTTGACCTTCTTGTAAGAGTCAGTTCTGAAAACGCAGGCCAGTTAACTTCCATGTTGATGCGGGAATTCCGACAGATTTCCGGTGTAAAGGAAACTCAGACGCTGATTGCGGTTGAATACTGAGGTGAAAAAATGGCGATAGGATTTGTATTGATTACAACGCAACCAGGACGAGAACATGACGTCCGTGCCACCCTCGATGGCATCGAGTTTGTCACAGACCGCTGGATGCTGTTTGGCGAATACGACCTCATTGCCCGTGTTCAAGCAGACGACGAGTACACACTCACGCGCTGCATCGTCGAAGAGATTCGCGTTATCGACGGCATTGCTGACACCAAGACATTGATTGGTGCTGAACTCTGAGATCACAGCAACGAGTGAAGCTGCAATTCGAGGGTTTTTGCCGCTCGTGGACAGCCTGCTGCTCGGTGCTGCGTGATGGCTTCTCTCAAAGCGATTCGACGCATCTGTGGCTGCAACTTTGCCTTACACGTCCACCAGCGTGCGTGCAACCGATGCAGCGTTGCACTGCCTGAGGTGGATTGTGGTTCTTCGATCTTCGCAAACACTTCGGAGGCCTTGAGCGAGTTTCGCTCGAGGGTGTGTTCAACCAATGACAAACGCAGCGCATTGGCACGAATAGTGCTGTTTTGTTGCTCAATGGCTTGCTCAAGATGTTCGATGCTTGAGTTCAATGCTTGGTCGGTATCAGCTTCCAACAACAAGGCTTTGGCCGTCATGCCCTGAAGCAAAGGTTGCGTCAAGCCACCGATGCCAGCAAGCGATTCGCGCAGCCGGCTGGCCTTGACAAAGTCGCCTTCTCGAAGGGCGAGTGCGTGCTGAATCATGGACAATGCGACCAGCGTCACCGAACGCTCCTCTGGATCGTTTTCTGGAATCGTAACTTTGGCGAGGTAATGCTTGACCTGCTTGGATAATTCAGCATCGCTTTCACCGAACACGCAATCGTCAAGTCGACGGGATGCTGCTGCAAGGGCCATTCTGTTGGCGTCTTTTTGATTGGTGGATGACAACCCGGCTTCGATGATCTCTTCAGCATCTTGAATTCGACCTTCGAGCATGGCCAAACCCAGCGACAAGTGGCGGTGCTCTGCTGGGTCTTCAACAGATTTGATGTGTCTGCGCACGTGGTCCACTTCACACCGTTCGATGGCCACCTTTCCTGCAAGGTAATGCAAATGCGATGGCATCGAGGAGACCTTGATGGCCTGTTCAAGAAGCACTGAAAAGGCCCCGGAATGGGATTCAAGCAACCGTTCCATCTCAGCATCAAGTTGAGTGTCGATGCCTTCATCCATGCTGGCAATTCGGTGGTAAAGCAGAATCACTTTTTCCTCATCGGTTTCTGCCAACCCATTCCAATGCTCGACTGCGGAGCGGTGAAGCTGACGCTTTGTGTCCTCATCCAGTGCAGATCTCCGCACATTACGAACCAAATGTTGGATTTCCATTTTCTCCAAATTGGCCGTCCATCTCAGGAAAGCGTACTCGTCAAGGGTCCCAACCACCTCAGAATCAAACGCTTTTGTTGCTTCAATCGGCATGGGCACCATCACAATATGGTCAAGGCCATTTCGTGTGGAATTGTCAAGGGTTGAAAGAACGACGTTCTCCACATAAGATTGCACGTCGGCACCTGCTTCAGGGAGTGGAGAGCCGTCTTCGTGCAAGAGAATGGCAAGTGGGTGACCCCCGAGGCTCTCAGCAATGTGCAAGCGTTCGGGTTCCGCCATGGTTTCGCCAAGCAGCAATGCAGCATCTTTCACTTCAAGAGAAGGAACGGCAATCCGTGGAAGCATCTTCGGGAAGGAAAGTGGTTCTCGACCAATAAGCAACATGTGAGCGACTTGATCTTGGTCCAGGTGTTGACAAAAGGTACGAATGGAGGCGATGTGGCGCTCTGGGATGAGGTGGGCATCGTCAATCACGAGAACATCGCCTTTGCATTTGAGCGCTGCATATTCCGCCAATGCCTGGTTGTTCTTTGGCAGTGGACCGCCAAAGCCCCATTGTTCACACAAGGCGTGGAGGTCAGTGAACTCGCCGACTTGGGCCCATCGAACATTGGTTCCCGAATCGAGCAATTGTTCGCTGACCAGACCGCCCACTGTGGTCTTGCCGATGCCTGGAAGCCCGCTTAGGATCATGCAATGCTGACCTTTGATGTTCTCAATGACTTCCGCAGCAAGATGCTGTCGGCCATGGACTTCACCAAGCACAGGCAGCGAACCGTAGGATTTTCCACGCGATGCTTTCTTGGGTTTTTTGGCATCACCTAAGGATTCTAACACCGCACGTCCCTGTTCAGTAAGGTGGTAGACATGCCTTCGGCGTGAACCCCCACCAATCACGTGAGCCTTTCGTTTGAAGACAAGTCCATCCGATTCAAGTCCGTTGAGTGGTGCATTGAGGGCGCTGCGAACCACGCCTAAGGCTTCACTGATTCCGGGCAACGAGAGGTGACGGGTCACGTCCCATGCTTTTTCCATGGTTGGAGAAAACCCTCCTAGCCAGCGTAAAATACGCTCCTGAGGAGCAGTAATGCTTCCAACCATACCTCTACGCATGCAGGGGCTCCTTTCTAACCACCGCCGCCCATGCATCACTGACGCTCACGCCAAGGGGTTCCTTTTTTTGGGGCGGCGATAACCATGGAATATGCCTGTCACCCTCGCTTCGGTGGATTTCCCCAAGCGACCAGGTGTCTACCTGTTCAAAACAAGCCAAGGTCGTGTGCTTTATGTTGGAAAAGCAACGAAGTTGAACGAGCGAATCCGTTC
>CALKDX010000130.1 GCA_938084455.1 Candidatus Poseidoniaceae archaeon | reverse complement strand
AAAAAACATCTGTAGAACAGACTCGAGAAGAGGAAAAGCAAGCGCAAGTGGGCAGTATGCTTGATGCTGCATTCGGGGGAGTCGGTGGTTTGCAAAAGCCTCCGGAAGAAACACAGGCCCACCCGGTGCCACTGGCTCCTGAGAATCCTTCAGAAGAAAAGGATCCTGAAACGACAGCCGACGATGAAGTCAAAGATGTGGCTAAAGGCCCATCTGGTCCTCCTTCCGGTCCACCATCCGGTCCACCATCCGGCCCACCATCGGCTCCTCCTTCCGGTCCACCATCCGGTCCACCATCCGGCCCACCATCGGGTCCTCCATCTGGCCCTCCTTCCGGCCCGCCATCTGGCCCTCCCTCCGGCCCGCCATCGGGACCCTCGGCTGCAGAAGAGTCGGAAGAAAGCGATGAAAATCCACCTGTTGAAGAGCCATCGAGCGACGAAGAATCTGTTCTTGAGGAAGGCCTTGTTTCTGAAGAAGAAACTGCAACTGAAGAACCTCCAAACGATGAACAACTCCCCCCGGGTGAAGAGGCTTCACCTGAAGAAAAAGTGAGTGATGAACACGTTGATGAAGAGCAACCTGTCCTTGATGAAATGCCCGCGCCGGTAGAAGAGATTATTGCCGCCCCAGAGCCAATTGAAGCTCCGGCAGAACCATCTCCTGAACCCGTTGAACAGTCTTCAGAACGAACATCGGCTGCAGAAGCGGAAGTTGCTCGCCTGTCTGCAGAGGTGGCAAGGCTCCGTCAATCCATGGCAGGTGCGGCTGAGGTAATTGAGGATCTTGAAACGCCTCCAATGCCTCCTGCTGTGCTCAAAGATATCGTCATTGGAGCGCACATCGTGAGCGACTTTGCTCGACTCGCACGCCAACTTGACCGTGAGCAGTTGATTCGGGCAACTATGGGCACGATTGCAATGCTCCATCCGGATCAACCAAGCGTCATGATTTCAACTCGAAACATGGCCATGTTGCCTCGTTTAGATGAACGCGGGTTGTGCGCTGCTCGCCTTGGGGGAGAAGCACCTCAATTTGCCCCAAAAGACTGGCGAACCCTCGAAGTTATTCTTGCATCGGCGAGCCTTGCGACCGGTGGCCCAGCCGCAGTTATCCATTCACACGGTGCTTACACAACGGCAGCGAGCTGTGAAAAAGATCTCGTTGTGGTTTCTCCAATTGATGAAATCGGAAAGCGAAACATCGGAAAGGTGGTCATCGTTGACCCCGATGATGAAAACCCAGACGATTTCCTCAGGCAAATCATGGAAGCACTGCAACAAGGCGGAATGCGTTGTGTTGTTGTGCGAGGCCGTGGCGCCTACGCTGTAGGAGGGGACCTTGACCAAGCCTGGGCTAACGCTGCAATGGTCGAGCACAGCATGAGAATCGTGTTGTTGGCACGTCAAGCAAACTTGAAAATTTGAGCCAATCACTCGTCTTCAAGGGCGATTGATTCGGGCAGCGCTCTAAGTTCCCCAGTGGTCTCTTTGAGAGGAAGAACATTTTTTCCAAGGTCTTCATTGATCCTCAATTCCTCTAATTTTTTGATTTGGGGGTTGAGATTCTTGAACGAACCGACGCTTGCATTGTAATGGTCATTCATTTGACCCAACTTTTGGCCTACCTTATCGTAATGTTCTGTCCAAGTTGCAAAGCGTTTGTACAACTCGCGGCACGCTGCTAAGGCCTCTCTTGTGTTTTCTGCTTGCTCAGACTGTCGCCACTGGAAAGCGATTGTCCGAAGAAGAGCGAGAATTGAGACTGGTGACGCGATGAGAATATCATTCTTCATCGCGAATTCATGAAGATCGCTTTGCGTATCAAAGGTGACCGCGAGCAGCGCTTCAGATGGAACGAACATGATGACGTGTTCAACATGCCCTCCAACAGACTCCCTGTATCCCTTGGATTTGAGTTCTGTTACACGGCCGCGCATGGCTTTGGCGTGTTGGGCAATGAGAGCCGCTCTTTGGCCATCATCCTCTTCATCGATTGCTTCGAGAAAATGCTTTGCTGTCGCTTTAGCGTCAATGGGGATGCGGCCCCCCCCTGGGAGGTTCACAATGAAGTCAGGGCGCTTTCCATCTTCCTGTCCTTCTTGTTCGAAATAATCGATGCCTTCCCTTAGTCCAGACATTTCGAAAATGTTGTTGAGGCTGACTTCGCCCCAATTCCCCCGAGAGCCTGAACTCTTAGTCAGTGCAGTGGTCAGGTTGTTCGCCTCTTTCCCGAGTGCGTCCGTGCGAACCGTGAGCTGTTGGATGTGGCTTTTGATATCGCCATATGCCTTTGATCGTTCGTTTTCCATTGCTTTTGTAGCGTTTTGCAGAGCGCCCAATTGTTCGACAATTGGTTTGATGAGGTGTTCAATACCATCCTTTGTAGACTTGAGGTCGCTGGCATTTTTCTCTCGTTCCACTTGGAATTTTTGATCAGCAAGTGCAAGCAATTGCGCGCTGTTGCGTTCCATTTGCTGAGCCGAAGCGTTTGCGAAGCGCCCTTCAAGGTCAACTTCCGGCCTAGATTGGTTGGAGATAAGGGCCTCGAATTGTATGGTTTGCGCTTTTGCTTGCTGCTGGTTGAGGTAACGGTTGACAGCAAAGAGGCCAACCGCCAAAATCAAGATTACGATGAGGTCAGTTCCGATTTCCATAGGGGCACCGGCTTTCCTTGCTGGCGACCCATTATCAAGACTCGCCTTCAAACTCGACTTGTAAGAAGTCGCCCTCAATTCGAGTTG
Source organism: Candidatus Poseidoniaceae archaeon (assembly GCA_938084455.1). Lineage (GTDB taxonomy): Archaea > Thermoplasmatota > Poseidoniia > Poseidoniales > Poseidoniaceae > MGIIa-L1. The sequence goes on along the minus strand of CALKDX010000130.1, from coordinate 10,583 downwards.
GGTAAATATGAAGATCTTTCTTTTTCGACATTTTACCCAGAAGTTTTCCATAAGGTGGGTACAGAGGGAACGGCGACCATTCCACAACGCTGCCGTCTTCGAGATCGTAGGTCGATTGATGCAACGGGCAGCGAACACACCCATCCTTGATTTTTCCACCCATGGCCAGAGGCCAACGCATGTGACGGCAGAGTCCTTCGGTTGCGATGAAGTCCCCTTCGATGTTTCCAACCATCAAGACCTTCAAGCCAATGGTGACCATCTTCGTTTTGCCTGGTTTCAATTTTTTTGTTTTAATCGCATTCTTCCAAACCATGTCAGCCACCTCATCCTCGTACCTTTGCCATGCCACCATCGAGATGGAACACCTGGCCGGTGAGATTGTCAGGAGCGTCACAGAGCAACCAATGCATGGTCGAAGCGATTTCGTTAGGTTGGTTGATCCGCTTGAGTGGAATCATACCAACGGCCGCTTCTGTCATTGCATCGGACTTCAGAATTTGTTGGGCAAGCCTCGTTTCGGTCAGCCCCGGTGCTACTGCATTGATGCGGATGTTGCGCTGGGCGTAAGTGGCGGCTGATGTTCGGACCATGGATTCAATGCCTCCTTTTGCGGCAGCAATTGCTTCGTGGTTCACAAGGCCCAACGATGCAGCGACGCTCGAGGTGAAAACAAGCCGACCGCCACCGCTTCTGAGCATGGATTTGCACGCTGTGGACAACGTGAGGAAGGCGCTCGACAAATTTGTGTGAACCACTTCGTTGAACGCTTCGATCTTCACAGCATGGGGCGGGCGAATGAGAAGAGATCCAACGAGATGTGCGACCCCCGCAATTGCCCCATCACCGTTTTCTTTAGCGAGTTCCACTGCTTTGGTGACGGCTTCCCCGTCGAGTGCATCGCCCTCGACGACATGTGCGCCTTGATTCTGAAGAAGGTCGCAGCGGCTTGAATCCCGTGCGAGGAGGGTAATGGAATGTCCTGAATCGAGCAATTGCTGGCCGAGGACCAAGGCGATATCACTGCTACCGCCTACAATGAGATAGGATGCTGTCATAACGCTAAATCCACACATTTGCATTTATACTTCTGTTTGACGATGACCATGGTCCTCTGCACGGCAAAATCATTCGAATAGCATGAAACTGTCAGCACACCTAAACGCTGAATGACAGACCGAGGGGCATGGTCGTTATGGCAGATGTAGGGTGGTTTATCGGGCTAGGTCTTTGGTCAGCCGCAATCGTCATGGCCATCAAACCACTTCATGGATATTTCATGAAGAAGGGTTGCGAAGATATGGTGGCCGTGTATTACAACCGGAAAATAGCCCACATGCTGGCCGGAGGAGTGCCGATTCTGGCTTCACCGATTGTCTTCAGTGATCCAGTATGGCCTTTGCTCGGAGGCTTGATTGGGGCAGCAATTTTGGCCAGTACCCACCTCATGGACAAGCGGCTTTGGTGGATGCAAACGACTCAGAACATGAACGATGCCACCTTTTCATTGATGCTTGGACTGTCAGTGTACGCATTGTGGGCTTATTCTGGCGAGCCGTGGTTGGCCGTTCTTCCCGCTTTCTTCATGGCCTTTGGTGATGGAGTCACTGGAATCATCCGAAACAAACTGTTCGCTCGCAGAACAAAAAGCGCGTGGGGAAACCTCGGCATGGCGGTTGTGTGCTTGCCTGCTGGATATCTGATTGGAGCGTCACTAAGCCCCGCCATTCCCCTTTGGGGGCTCATTTCTGGAGGCGTCGCTTCATTTGTTGAACGGTATGAATTTGGCCCAATCGATGACAACGTACTGATTGTTGTTGCCTCGAGTCTCGTGCTGTTGATGGGCTTAGCAATCGGGCCATTGTAGGGAATCAATCAACGATTTTTTGAATGCTGAATTGTTTTCCATCATGGCCCCACATCACCACTCCTGGCTCAAGAAATCGGAAGTACTTGGTTCCAAATTCTGTACCAAAGTCGGGATGAGGCGTTTCGAGAGTCATCGCCAATCGTGTGCTGTAACCACCTAGAGAACCTACCGCTGCCGTACCGACAATTCCATCGATCACAACCGGGTGAAAGGGAGAAAGTTTTGTCGGTCTTTCGCTTGCCATCGGGTGGTCATCGACCTCTAGGGTTAGGGCTTCTTCTGTTGCTGGAATCGTGTTTCTTTCCATGATACCTTTAGGGATTTAGGGTATTTGAAGGTGGTTATCATCGCTCTCGTAGTTTTCTCAGTTTTTCTTGGAGTGCGTTTTTCTTGGGATCGCTTGCGAGATGTTGACCCTCGCTCTTGCTGACAAAGCGACGAGTGAACAATCCGGTTTCCCAAACATGCACATCACCGTTTTCGCACCCTGCGACCATACGCCCGGCTGCAAATGATAGGAAGCGAACATCAATTGATTCGGAGGCGGCCAATTGGGTTCCATCGGTGATGTCGACCACTTGTAGATGGCGCGTGAGGCCAGAATGGCGAGCAATCCAGCATGTAGGCTTGCCTTCAACCTCGAAACCAATGCTATGGGCTTCAACTGCACCACCTTTCAAGCACCAATGGCTCTCTCCTTTCGGTGAGAATGAATGGAGGTTACCTGCTTCATCTGCTGCAAGGCAGCCCATTTGGTGGGCACAAAGCGAAACTATGCCGTCATTGAGCGAATGAAGCAACGCCGCACTGCGATCAGAAATCGTTCCGTCTGCATGCCCGAAGATTAGATTTGATTGGTGCGTGGAACCGCTCGTAATTGGCGAATCGACCGGGCCTTTGTGGTGATGGAGGACTCCTTTTGAATCGATGGTTGCAAACCCACATTTGGGGCGGCCGAGTCCTAGCCAGACCTTGCCATCACACGATTCAATGGTCCATGGGCGCTCATCCATTCGGGTCACCCAGCGCTCAGTACCATCCAGTTCGTAGGACCAAACCGCCGATTCGATGAAATCGTTATGTTCGATGTCATACACAGATGAGGTTGCGTACACGATTCCTTCGTGAATAAGTGCGGCGTCAGCACTGCCTTCGAGCGCATGCGACCATTGGGTTGTACCGCTTACCAAATCAACACAAACAAGATGCAAACCCGCCGTGGCGATGAGATGATTACCGTGAAACATCAGGTCGTTCACACGATCGTTGAGAACCGTTTTCCAAAGCAATTCACCTTTCGGATCCCACCGTTTTAGGGCCCCATTCCAGCCACCTGCTACGACCGAGCCATCGTTTTCAATCGCGACGGATGCAACCGGCTCCTCTAACGACCGGGTCATCCAAGTCGTGGCCAAGAGGTCCATGTGCCGCTGTAGCGAGAAGCCAACTTAACTTGGCCGGTCAAGATGTGTCATGAAGAAGGAACTTCGTCTTGATGGCGTGGGTCCGTGAGTGGAATCCTCGGCCGGGGTACAGCGAACGTCAATCCAAAAGCAACAAGGCCGAACAAGCATGCCGTGTAGTAATGGCCCATGGCGAAAAAGGAGACTGCAGCTGCTGTTCTGAGGACCAGCAGAGAACCGCTTTTCAGGGCCCAAACGGTGAACCCTGCCCCGATGATGGATAACCCCATGAATCCAAATCCGATGGTGATGTACACTGCAGCAGCGCCAGGATCCATCAGAGGGTGTTCCATTTGTTCGGGCGTCAGGTCGATGTTCCGAATTTCACATTCATCGGCGCCGTTCGAACAAGGAGCCTGTGCAAATTCTTCTTGAGAAGGCACAGTGAAATCAATTTCTGTGAACCCGATTGGCTCAATCATTGCAGGCGGTGAGAGCAACACCCGATTGGCGAAAACGTCTCTTTTACCATCGCGTTCGACAATGATGTCAACGCGTGCCAGACCTGGGTCAAGCCGTTCGAATTCAAATTCACCTTCTGAATCAGTGAGCACCTCTGAATAATTCCACACGCCCTCCTCATCCCAAGAAACGTAGACGGTCGCGTTGGCGAGTGCCTCGCCTTGATGATCATAGACGGTACCACGGAACGTCGCTGTTTCATCAGGGGCTGTCAGAGAAAGGCGATAGACGAACTCATCCGGGCGCACCAGACCGTCTTCTGCCCGAGCGTAGTCAAGACCGTACAGAAAACCAAGCATGCAAATAAACAGCACAAATACAGCGATCGCTTTTCCCATTGGATGTAAATTTGGGTCTTCGATGGTCAGCACTGCATCGGAAGAAGAGAACATCATCGCTGATTGAGGTTCTTGCAAACCGGTCAAGTCATCGATGTAATCGTCCTTTTGTTCGACTGGTTCGAAGGGCGTCTGCTCTGCGTCTGCGCCCATACAACGCCCAAGTGGCCGAACTACTTGACCTCGATGCGCCCTTTTGAGTGTGCAATGAGACGAGCAAGTGCCTGTTCATGAATCCAAACGGTCATCTCAATCGTACCATCCTCGAGGCGTGATGTTTCCGTGACGAGGCCTGCATCGTAGACGTCCGAGACAAAACCTTCAATGCCGCGCGAATTATTTTGCGATGGTGGTAAAAGAATCAATTCGATTTGCGGCCCGAACAAATGAAACAAAATGGCATCTTTCAACTTCTGCATACCAATCCCACTGTGAGATGAAACAACGTACGGTTCTGGTAGCCCAAGCGCAGCAACGGTAGCCACAGCTTCCTCGAGTTGAGCGGGTGTGGCTTGGTCGGCTTTGGTGAGCACCGTGAGAACATGGTTTTTGAGAGAATTCACATCGCTTTGCCAAGGAAATTCATCATCGATTTCTTCACCATAAAATCTCGTGAACACTTCCTGGCGCGAGGTGAACAGTTTGCGTTCCAATTCAACTGGTTGGTCACTTGCGTCAGCCAAAATGAGCAATAAATCCGCCTCCAAGGCCTCGGCTAGTGTGGCTCTGAAAGCGTCGAGGGTAGAGGATGGTAAACGATCAATGAACCCAATGGTGTCAGCCAGCAACACCCGCGGACTGGCCTCCATTCTGCCTAATGTCGTTTCAAGCGTTGAAAATAACTTGTCCTGAACAAGCACTTCTTTGCCTGAGAGGTTGAGAAAAAGGCTTGATTTGCCAGCGTTGGTATAGCCCGCGAGACCAACCGTCATCGCACCACTGCGTGAGCGTTGCCGCCGTCTCTCGGATTGTGCCCCAGCGTGTTTTTGTTGGCGTTTGCGCAGATGTACCAATTCTCGATTGATGTTGACAATTGATGCCTGAAGGGCCGTCACACCGCCCCCACCATATCCGGCCCGCTCGCCTGTAGTCGATTGATTGGCAAGTTCACGCAGCACGGTCCTGTCCGATTGGAGCCGTGCGATTCGAACTTGAGTGCGGGCCTCGATTGATGCAGCGTGCGCAGTGAAAAGAGCGAGCAAAAGGCGCACTCTGTCCCAAACTTCGATCTTGACCGCATCGCTTACACCAACCAGTTGTCGGGGGCTGGCGTTGGTGTGGAGAAGCACCAAATCAACGCCCGTCCAAGGATGGCCCTTGGTTCTCATTGACAGTTCGTCCGAAGCGTCCTGCAGTCGCCCTTTACCAAAGAACGTGCGTGGATCTTCGTGGCCCGGTTGGTGGAGCGTTTCCACAATTTGGATGCCCATCGTTTGCACCAATGCAATAAATTCTGAGGCGTCTTCATCGCCTCTCAACAGCAACACGGCCTTCCGGCCTTCGTGGTTGGTGCGAGCCTCGCCGAGCGTGACACCCCCGGTCCCCGCCAAAACAAACGGGTCAGCGTCGTCCTTGGCCATGATTCTGCGTTGAGTCATCGTCATAAGAGTCCACCCCAAGGCCGCTCTATGGTCGAAGAGCATACCGTCACCGTCGAATGGTCAGGCGATGCATCCCTTGGAACAGTCTACCTTGCTGCAGCGTCACGCCCCCACTGTAAAGCCACTCTCTCAGAAGCCGATGGGACGGCTGCACTGACGATTCGAGTCCAACACACATCGCTGCAACAATTGCGAGATATCGTTGATGAATTGATGGTCGCCCTTGCCGATATTGAAGGTGAATAATCAATCCTTCAGGTCAAGGATAACCGGTGCGTGATCCGAAACATCAAGTCCACCTTGGCGCTCAATCCTCACGCTTTTCACACGGGCTGCCGCCGCTTTGTTAAGGAGAAAATAATCAATGCGCCAGCCTCGGTCTTTCACCCTCGCTTGGCCGCGATTTGACCACCAAGAATACAATTTTTCACCCTCGCCGACATGCTCACGGAATGCATCGCTCCAGCCATCGTTCAACAATTCAGTGAACCATGCTCGCTCGTGTGGGAGAAACCCGCTCGATTTCGCGTTCCCTTTCGGATTCCAGATGTCGTCTTCCGTGTGTGCAATGTTAAGATCGCCACAGACAATCACAGGATTGGAGTCATCGAGATAAGGTTGCAAAAAAGAGCGCCATTCGTCCATCCATCGTTCTTTGAATTGTTGGCGTTCCTCTTTGTTTGAGCCGCTTGGCAGATAGGTGTTGATGCAGGTGAAGCCATCGTGCACTGAAAGAAGGATACGTCCTTCAGAGTCATTAACGTCAACCATTCCACCCATCCCTTGGGTGACGGAAGAAATTGGAAGGCGGCTCAGGGTTGCAACGCCGGAGTAGCCTTTCTTCTCTGCAGGATGGAGGTGAACTTCGAAGCCTTCGGGCCATGACCACCCCTTCGGCAATTGTTCGGGTAGGCACCGAACTTCCTGAAGCATCCAAACATCTGCATCGATTGAGGTGAAGTAGCCATCAATGCCTTTTCTTATGGCTGCCCGAATGCCGTTCACGTTCCAAGATACCAGGCGCATGGAAGGGGGTTTAACCGCCGGTGAATAAGTGTTCAACCTTGCACCTTTGAAATCAATCGGCCCGCATTTTGGCCTGATTCAACAGCTCCGTCGGCGAGCGTGTGTGTGCTTTCCACCCACGCACCGGCCAATACAATGTTGTGTTTGGCAAAAGCAAGGGGGTGAAGTTTGTAATTGGATGCTTCATTGAGGGAAATTTTTGCTTGCCGTCCTTCTTGCACGATGTGGTTTCGCCAGCCTAAAGCGCGCTCATCCAAGAACAATTCCAAGGCCTCCATCCGTTCTTCAGCGGATGCGTACATTGTCGGGCCTGCATCTTGCGCCAGCCCGCCAACTGCAATGGCGGAAAGATGGGACCCTGAAGGGCCCAACTTAGGCTGAATCTGTATGTAATCGAGAAGAGCCATGCTCCTTTCTACATTGATCAGTGCTTGATGCTCACCCATCGGCTTTGAATCCAAAGCGACCTCGATGGTTGATGCTGTGGTCCGTTCAAGTTTCGAAAAATGCTCTTCGGCCATCGCAGAGTCAACACCCGAGAGGAGACGCCGAGCAGCCTTCGCTCCACACGCCAAGACGATCACATCAGTTTCAATCGTCCGACCATCGCTCAAGTGCGCCTTACCTTGCTCGATTTTGCTGACTTCCAAGCCACATTCGATGAAAACGCCAACCTCATCCAGTGCGGCGGCCATTCGCCCTACGAGCCCTGCCCACCCTTCATTGCTAACGAGCAATTGGCCCTTGTTGAATGAATCAAAACGTTTCATATCATCAAAGCCCCAATTGGAAATAAAGTTGGCACCTCTCGCGATGGGGTTGGTGAAATCGCGCGATTTTATCGCCCGTTTATTCTGAACGGCCTGTGAAACATTGCCAGTTGGTCGAACGAAACCGTAGCCGAGAACCTCGGTCTTGTGCGGGCGCAGAGGCATTGCCGCAAGTCGAACTCGGCTCAGTTTTTTCGTCAATGTATGAAGTGGCCCATTCTTCATCAAAAGGTGTGGCCCATAGCCAATTGAGAAACCATCGAGCGGCTGACTTGTTGCCCTTCCCCCGATTCTCCTGGCCCGTTCTAAAGCAACGACATGATGGCCCGCGCTGGTGGCAGTGAGCGCTGCTGACAGTCCCGCCAAACCGCCACCAATGATCAGGGCGCGCACCATAGACAGTCCAGATGCCTTCACATCATCAACCCATTCACAGGAAGAGAGGGCGGCATGTTCATGGTTGTTCGACTAACACAGCAGAAATCATAGGCGATGCACAATGGACGAACGACCCCTCATCATCGATGTAGTTGACAACGGTGGGCAGTGGACTCACAGAGAATGGCGAATGCTGCGTTACCTCAAAGTCGATACCAAGATCATCGAGAACATAACGCCTGTCGAGGAGATGCGTCAGGTGGATGGCATCATTCTCTCCGGAGGGGCGGCGCGGGTTGGACTCACTGGTGAACTCGGAAACTGTGGAGCCTATCTCGAACTTGATGTCCCGGTTTTGGGCATCTGCGCAGGCCATCAATTCATGGCGAGATTCTATGGCGGTGATGCACGGGAGTCCCCGGAACCTGAGTTTGGTGCCATGCAAATCACCCTGCATGACGGGGGCGGCACAATTTTTGCTGGGACAAACGAGTCTCAAACGGTTTGGGAATCTCATAATGACGAAGTGCATGAAGTACCAGATGGATTCTTCATCACCGCAAGCAGCGAATCGTGTAAGGTCCAAGGAATGGAGAATGAAAAGGGCGATCGATTTGGTTTACAATTCCACCCTGAAGTCAATGACTCCGAGTTTGGAAAAGAAATGTTCGAAAACTTCGTTGAAGTGTGCCGCAAAGCACGGGATTCTGCATGATTACGCCTCTTCGTCGCCGGCAATCTCTGCAGATGAGGCCTCTTTTTTGAGGCTCATGGCGGGGAAGACAAGCCAAAGCACTGGAAGAATGAACAATGATTGTATGTTTTTTCCAGCCTTAGCGGTGAGCCTTGACTCGAATTGAACCCAGGATGATGCGTCCTTGCTATCAGGCTCAGGTGCTTCAGCACGAACTGCTGATTGGTTGGCTTTCTCAACCAACCCAAGATCATAACCATTGAACATCATATCGATGTGAACGCCGAGGGGGGCCAATGACAGCTTGATATCGGACGTACCATGAACCATCGAGCCTTCTTCGGTTTGAGCAACAAACGTTTCATTCGCCAAATCATTATTGGAGGTGTTCTGCCTTTCATCAGAGTGTTCACTTCCTTCGCCACCTGTCAAATCGCTCAGGTAGGCTCCAGGGAGGACGACAAGGAAACACAGCAGCACAGCAGTCCATGAAACCCCCCTTAGAGTCCCCCGGAATCGGAGCCCGAGCAGCATTGCCAGTTCAGCAAGAATCATCACCACGAGGCATGCTTTAGTAAAAAGTCGAGCCTGACTCAGGCGTTCTTCAGATTCTCCTGAATCAGTTGAAGAAGAGGAGTCGGGTTGATCCGTGGAAGTTTCGTTGGAGGGTGGTTCTTCGTAATCTCGTGTGAGCATGTACAACACAAACGAGGTGGAATTTTCCATTTTGACGTCGATGAGGGTCCGCTCATCATCGACCGCAACAAGGGCCTTGATGTTGGTGGGCGAAGGCCGGCCCTCGGTGTAACGTCCATCAAACTGGACCACAAGCCAAGCAGACATCATGATGTGGATCACAATCAGAACCGTCGCTGCACCGCGGATCACCGTCCCTGCGGGGGAGGGTGATGGGCGAAGGGACATGGCATCCCCTACCGTTCATCGTACTTGAGGTGTTGATTCAAGCCTCTTTGCCCCGACGACCTGCAACAAGACCTGCCAAGGAGATGATTGCAATCACTGAGATTGGCGACAAGGCTGGCACGAGGCCTGCTTCTTCAGCAAGTTCTTCTGCGGTCTGTGGCGGGGTCTCGCTGTCAGTGTCTTGATCATCATTGCTTGGCAATTCGATTTCACTTGTATCGACACCAGCGTCTTCGAGGTCTTCTGTAATCTGGTCGAGGTCGTGGTCTTCGACGTTCACGATGTCTTCGATTTCTGTAGCCGTTTCAGCCTCATCAGCTGCCGCACTGGCGGGAACACCGGTCAAGTATCGGATGCTCAATGAAACAGGGGCCTCATCCGAGTATCCTTCAGTTGCTGGCCCAACCATCAAATATTGACCATCGTCATCCATTGCGTACACACCAACACCAACCATTGCTGCGTGCTCTGAACTCCACATTGGGGCCCACATGCCATCGTTGTAAGGTGGTTCACTTGGAGCGACATCTTCGAATCGATCCTCGAGGTTCATTCCAAATTGTTCGAGCACTTCATCGAAATCAGAATCCATGAACGCCTCGGCAATCGCCACCAATGCATCGCTTGGTTCAGGCTCTTCTTCGACCATGAAACAATCCGTTTGTGTGTCAAAAGCCTCGGTCTCACCGGTTTGGGTCAACTCCATGTGCATGCAGTATTCGCCCTCTTCGAGCACTGAAACATCTCCAGACATCATGTAACTGTTTTCACTGCCATCAATAGACATTGTATCGAGGAACAATTGATTGCCTTCTGTGTCGACAATGGAAACTGTGTAACTTGCATCACCATTTCCATTCCAATCGCCCACTTGTGTTTCAAATTCAATGTTCATATTTCCAGGATTCACATTATACCAATCGATTTGCGGACCAACCCACGTATCGCTGCACATGTTCGAGAATTCCATCACAACGGTGCCGTCTGATGAATCAGTCACTGAGCCGCTTGTGCAGTATTGCAGTACACCGTAAACGGTCGGGGATGCGGTTTCTGT
>CALKDX010000129.1 GCA_938084455.1 Candidatus Poseidoniaceae archaeon | reverse complement strand
TTCTTTGAACCTGGTTGCATTGGGGCTGAGGACGTCGTGCTTGATGCTAAGATTCAACGTGCAGGACACAAACTGTTCATTGATCCTTCAAACGTCATGCCTCACCGCCGCAGACGCCCTTTCAAACCGTACATGAAGCAGATGCGCAACTATGGCTACACTCGAATGGTTGCCAACAAACGCTGGCCTGAAATTGGAGTGTGGTCTCACACCGCCATCGGCATGTTCCCTTGGCTGGTTGTTGGGGCACTCCTTGCCATGGTGTATGGAGGACTCACTGGTGGAGCCGAAGCCGATCTTTGGTTCTCTCTTGCCGGTGACTGGAACGCATCAAGGGTTGCCTTCCACATCCCACTTGGAATGATTTCGTTCTACATTGGCTTGGCATGGCTTGGAGCAGCAATAGGGACATCACCTCACCGCTCGATTGGCACCGTGTTCTTCGCACCACTGTTCGTGTTCTTAGCCCACTGGGCCTATGGCCAAGGCGTCAACAAAGCATGGCGTGAAATCCGCCGCACAGGTGGAAAGGCCGGAGAAGGCGCCCAGATTGATGATCGTATTCGAACTGCGTGAAAGTGGTGTGCTCATGAGCCAAGACAGTTCGCCTCCACGAACCGCCGTGGCTACCTTCGGATATGGGCGACTTGATTACTTCGGCCGAATGCTTGCGTCGCTTGGCCAATGCAAAGAGGTGGTTGACGGTACCGTCGATGTCATCCACTACCTTGACGGCGGCGAAAGGGGGCAACAAGCCGCCCTCAAGTCGTTGATTGAATCCTCTGGCGTCCCGTTCAAATCGATTGTCGTCCGCCCAGAAAATTTCGGTGTTGGCCGCCAATTGATCGGCGCCCGAAGAGAAGTCCTCGATGAACTCGGCTATGACCGAATGATTATGGTCGAAGATGACATCGAACTCAACCCAACCTACATGACAACCTTGCTCCGTTTGTCGGACTGGGCTGAGCAACACAATGACGTCGGAACCGTGCAAGTTTGGAATGTGGAGGCTGGCACAGAAGAATCTCTGAAACCGCATTTACAAGAAATCGAGTTGACGAATCGGCACTTTGTCAGTTATTGCCTCACCAAGCGAGTTTGGGACACCATCAAACCAATGCTCTACGAATACGAACAACGCTACCTCCTCAAACGCCCCTACAACAAGCGTCCGCATTACAGAATTCGTGCGTTCATGAAGCGAATGCTCAGAAAAGACATCGCAAGCCCGGAAGGCAAGCTTCTCAACCCGCCAACCGAAGCAGTGAGCAACCCGTTCCCAACCGTGTCATGGCGCACTTCACCCACGAGCCAAGATGCCATCACTTCTTTGGCCATGCATCAGGCTGGCCTCCATCGGATTACCACCCGGGTGCCGCATGCGTTTTATTTCGGGGAAGTCGGCGTCCATTGCACTCCTGAAGTCTACGAGGAAATGGGCTTTAACGGCCAAGGCCACTGGCAATGGAGCATGATCGATGTCCCCGATACCTTCACCCCACGCTACAAAGATCAGAATGGCGCATGGTTGAGTTCGATTTATCGATGAAAAATCTTGAGCGACCTTCCGCGGTCATGGCTAAATGGCCAAACACCGTTCCTCAACGTTCGGACAAAGGCAATCCCTTTGACGGGAACCAAATTCCGTAGCCATGGCGCGCCGTACATTTGCGGACCGTATGGCCGATTTGGATCAACCCGATCTTCGCACCGATGAGGAGGAGATTTGGGGCGTTCTGCGTGCTGCTTTGAGCGTCGGTCGAGTTGTCGTGTTCCTTTGCATTATCCTCGTTTCAGAATTTTTAGAGGAGTACTTCTTCAATGGATTAAGCGTTGCAATCTGGTCGTTAATCATCGGTATACCGCTCTTTTTTGTGATCTCTTTGGCCATCATTCTCGGTGATTCCAAATTTGCTAAAGACGACAAGGAAGAGACAACTGTGCTGAGGCCGATTCAGCAACGTGTTTAATCTTCAGCGTCGCTCAAACCAGCCATGTCACCGGTTTGAATGGTCCACTGACTTGCATAGACTCCACCAGCTTCAACCAATGAATCGTGTGTTCCCCGCTCAACGACTGCCCCATCCACCATTGAGAGAATCTCGTTGGCGTTGCGGATGGTGCTTAACCGGTGGGCGACAGCGATGGTTGCGCGATCCGAACCACTGGCAATCAAATTCTCCTGAATCCGTCGTTCTGTTTCAGCGTCAAGTGCGCTTGATGCCTCGTCAAGAATCAGTAGACTTGGTTGCTTGAGCAATGCACGAGCGAGTGAAACACGGGCTCGTTGGCCACCGCTCAATTTCGCACCTCGGTCGCCAACCATTGTGTCGAGTTTGTCTTCAAGTTCCTGAACAAAATCCCAGGAGCCTGCAAGTTTGAGGGCAACTTGGAGTTCATCCTCAGTCGCTTCTTGATTGTACTTGACGTTGTCTCGCACCGTTCCGTAGAAGAGGAAGGGCTCTTGCGAAACAAATCCAATCTTGTCACGGACGGAGTCGAGGGTGTAGTCGTTAATGCTGCGCCCGTTGATAAGGACGTCTCCGCTGTCTGGCACGTAGTAGCGCATAAGGAGTTTCAAAATCGTGGTCTTCCCTGCCCCGGTGTGGCCCATGACGCCAAGGAAATCGCCGCCCTCGGCTTTGAATGAAATACCGCTGAGCACTTTGATTGTGGTGTTTGGATAGGTGAAATGAACCTCGTTGAATTCGACCGAGGTAATGCCCTCCTCGAGTTCGATCGCCCCTTCAGCATCGGTGATGGTGGGCTCTAGATCAATGGCTGCAAAGACCCGTCGAGCTGCTGCTTCACCGCGTTGTAATTGGTTGATGAGGATTCCAAAAATGAACATCGGCATGGTCATTCGAGTGCTGATGAGAAGGAAGGTCACCAACTCACCAGTTGAGATTTCACCTTGACTTGCAAGCCATCCACCTGCGGTGACCAATAGACCAAAGGCGACGCCGGCGATGACGTAAATCATTGGCAGGAAGCGATTTCGGTCTCGACTTGCACCCATGGCTTGGTCGCGGTAAGAACCGGATTCTCTTGCCACACGGTCCGCCTCCCATGTTTGGGCGTTGTATGCTTGCACCACTGAAATTCCGCTGATGAGGTTCTCGAGCACAGCATGAATGTCTCCAGTTGATTCCCGCTGCTTTCGATACTTTCGTTGAACGCGGGTCGAAAACCAATAGACACAAGGAATGATGAACAAAATGGGCCCGAATAGTACACCTGCTAATTTCAAAGACATTGAAGCAAGGATCACGAACGCAGTGAGGAAGGTGAAGATGATTCTGATGATTGATGTGGATGAATCAGATACTACATCTTCGAGTTGATTGACGTCGCTCGAAAGAACCGACATGATTTGTCCGGTCTGTCGCATATCATAGTACGATGCTTCCATGCTAATGAGGGAGCGAGTGGCGTCCATGCGAAGATCGTGCTGGATTTTGTATCCAAGTGTTTGCCAAGAGTATTCGGAGATGCCTTGGAAGACTGCGAGCATGGCGAACCCTAGGAAAATCATGAATCCGTACCCTATTGCAGGATCATCGCTGATTGCATTCACAGCATCTTGGACAATCCCAGGTCCAACCAAGGTGTTGGAGGTGAAATAATCAACAGCCCAGCCGATGGCAACAAAGGGAACCAAATCGACAATTCGTGCGCAAGCGTTGCCGATGAAACCTGCGATTAGACGGCGTGGATATCGCAGTGCGTAGGGAATAACACGCCATACTTGACGGCCGAGCACCTTATGATTCTCGTTGATGTCATCTGGAGACATCGGGTCTGCCTTGGATGCATGGGCTCTCGTCATGATGTGAGGGCCGGAACCACGGCATTTGAACCCTCGCTGGTGAGGGCTGAACAATTGGCAATCCTCCCAATCATTCATGTGGGAGCCGCGATTAACCTCCATTATGACACAGAACCGCCGGCGGCATGCCGTTATGTTCTCAGCCCTGATGATCATCCAAGTTTTAGCCCCTGCCACATTTGTTGGTGCGGCGGAATCACCGGAGATTGGTGTGGAATCAACCGTGGATTTCGACCTCTTTTCCACCGTCGACCTTCACCCTAACGGCGATGTTATCCATGGATGGTTTGATTCTTCAGAGGGAGCGGGATCGGTTGACTTGCTTTACCGAGATGCTTCAGTCGTTCCAATCGACCAATGGAGCGAATGGAGTGGGATGGGTCAAACCATTGATGGATGGTTTATTTTGACCCATTCTTTCCCTGTTCCGTCTCCTTGGTTCCACCAGCTCGCCGATGCTGGAATTGAGTGCCATTCATTCCTTCCACCAAACGGATTCCATTGTCAAGTCAACGATCAAACGGTGGATGAATTATCTGAATTGAACGTCGAAGGAATCGTGAAAATGGACGGTGTCGATAAAGTAAGAGAGAATCTTGTTCGAGGGATCACTGGTCTTGAAATGAACGCTGAGAACCTCTTCGTCCGAGAAGGCGTGGCTTCCGCAAACCTTGTCCTTAGCGGCGAGGCATTGCCGGAAGGCATCAACAGTCGAGATGACATCGTCCTTGAATACCACCAAGGGCGGTACGCAACCGCCATCATCAAACCCACAGCCATTGCTTGGCTGGCTGCTCAAGATGAAATCGAATGGATTGAAGAACGGCCGTGGCACACATTGCACAACGACGTAGCAGACACTGTGATGAACACAGATCAAGTCTGGGACCCAACCGTCATGTCCAGCATTGACGCCTCATGGAGCGGACTCGATGGAAGCGGCATCATCGTCACCGTCTCGGATACCGGCCTCGATAACGGCGTTAACAACAGCAACATGCACCCTGATTTGCGGGACCACATCGTTGATATTGTCTCCTTCCCGATGTCTTCAGGATGGACTTCGTCATGTGGGGCATCGAGCAACGACGACGGGGCTGAAGATCTCGACAGCGGTCACGGAACACACGTTGCAGGCTCGGTTCTTGGCGATGGGACCAACACTGGAGGGGCCATTCGTGGCGCAGCACCTGAAGCTCGCCTCTACATGCAAGCTACAGAGCAATATTGTGCCTCTAACAATGACTACTACCTCACCGGGATTCCTTCCGATTACACGTTAATGTTTGAGCCCGCCTGGGACAACGGTAGCCGCGTTCACACCAATTCGTGGGGGTCAAATTATGCCGGAGCATACACCTCTGGCTCGATGCAAGCAGATTCCAGCGCCCGAGCATACCAAAACATGACCATTCTTTTCTCTGCAGGGAACAACGGAGTCGACGGTAACTCCGACGGCGAAATCGATGATGATTCACTTGGATCACCAGCCACTGGTAAAAACGTCGTCACTGTAGCAGCCGGTGAAAACGATCGCCCATCAATCACCTCAGAATGGGGTGGATGGTGGCCTTCATCTTACCCAAGCGATCCAATCAACTCTGACCGAATGGCGAACAACTCCGAGGGATTGGCTGCCTTTTCCAGCCGAGGGCCTACCGATGATGGACGCCAAAAACCTGACATTACTGCACCCGGCAGTTTCATTCTTTCAACAAAATCAAGGTCCACATCCAGCACCGGATGGGGCGCCTACTCCGGCAATGCGAATTACACATTCATGGGTGGAACCAGTATGTCATGCCCGCTCACCGCAGGAGCAGCAGCACTGCTCACACAGCACCTCATCGACAATGAAGGGCACTCTAATCCTAACTCGTCGCTTGTTAAGGCCATTTTCACCGCTTCTGCAAGGGACATGCAAGGGCAATATGGCTCGGCAGCCAACGGTGCTGGAGAGCCTGCACCAAACATGCACGAAGGATGGGGCTTGGTTGACCTTCGCAGTGCAGTCAATGCCACTTGGATTGACGGCGATTCGGTCCAAACGAACGAGGAAAGAGGCTGGAGTTTCATCGTACCCGCAGCATCCCCCGACCTCCGTGTCGCACTTTCTTGGATTGACCCAGCCAGTACACCTTCCGCAGGTACAAATCTTGTCAACGACTTGGATTTGGCCGTCAAAGATCCATCAGGCACGTGGACGAATTTATCGAACAACCTCGATAATCTACGAGGACTCAGTTTTGCATCTCCTGCTCAAGGCAGTTGGGAGGTTCATGTCCTAGGAACAAACATTCCTACTGGCCCTCAACATTTCGCGCTTGCACTTAACATCGACACGGATTTAGTCAATTTAACCGAAGACATGGACTTCGATGGAATTGAAGACGACTTCGATGATTGTATCCTTGTCCCCGGCACTTCCACCATCGACCGTTCTGGTTGCCCTGATACCGACGGTGATGGGTACTCCGATCCAAACGCAACATGGACTGTAGCCAATGGTGCAGACGCCTTCATCAATGACATCACTCAATGGGCAGACACAGATCTTGACACGTACGGAGACAACCCAAGCGGAACGACACCTGATGCATGCATCTCAATTTCGGGAACGTCCACTGGCGATCGCTATGGATGCACAGACAACGATGGAGATACCTTCTCTGACCCTGATGTTCTTTGGACTCGCGTGCAAGGAGCCGACGCTTGCCCAAGCGTAGCCGGGCCGTCAAGCAGTGACAGAAACGGATGCCCTGATGAAGATGGAGACACATATTCAGACCCAGACCCTTCGGGAATGAACGGATCAGTATGGACTGTTTCAAATGGAGCGGACGCATTCCTCGGTGATGCGACCCAATGGAACGACACTGACAGCGACGGTTTCGGTGACAATCCACCTCCTGCAACGACGGGAGACAGTTGCCCCACGACACCCGGCACATCAGCAGCCGACAGGTATGGCTGCCTTGACACGGATGGCGATTCATACAGCGATCCTGATTCATTGTGGACGGCTGCCGCCAATGGAGCTGACGCCTTCCCAACCGATGTGAGTCAATGGGCTGACCAAGATGGCGATGGATATGGCGACAACGCAAGCGGAAACAACGCTGATGATTGCCCGACCGTTCCCGGTCAATCCACCATGCTTGGCATGCTGGGTTGCGTTGACAGCGATGGTGATGGATATGCAGATCCGTATCCTGGCTACTCTGTAGCCGATGGAGCAGACGCGTTCCGATTTGATGTGACTCAACACCTCGACTCCGATAGCGATGGGTACGGAGATAACGCAACCGGCAACTTCTCTGATTCCTGTCCGACTGTATCTGGTGCCTCTTCTCTTGATAGATATGGGTGCCCGGACACAGACGGTGATGGTGCATCTGATGAAGACCTCAGCGGGGCGAACGGTCCAGTATGGGCCATCAGTAACGGCGCTGATGTGTGGCCAAATGATTCTACACAGTGGGCCGATCAAGATACTGACGGATTCGGAGACAACCCTGCTGGAACCACACCAGATGCGTGTCCGACAATTGCCGGCACCTCCACTTCTGATCGGTATGGCTGCGTCGATACAGACGGTGACACTTATTCTGATTCAGATGCTCTCTGGAAAGCTATCGATGGAGCAGATCGTTACCCCTCCGATCCTTTGCGATGGTCTGATTCAGACGGTGATGGTGTTGCAGATCAAATTGACGACGCCTGTCCAACCTTTGAAGGAACATCCAGCATCGACCGAGTTGGATGTCCCGACACCGACGGTGACGGCTATTCGGACCCATCTGCGAATTGGACGGTTGTCAACGGTTCCGACGCTTTCAAAACCGACCCAACCCAATGGGCGGACCAAGATGGTGACGGATTTGGAGACAACGCAACTGGAACCTTAGCCGATGATTGTCCGACCGTTGTTGGAAACTCATGGCAGAACGGCACCCTCGGATGTTCAGACCTCGACCAAGACGGATGGGCAGACATTGAAGACACCCATCCGAATGATATCACTCAATGGTCGGACCTTGACGGGGACGGGTATGGTGACAACCCCGGAGGAACAACAGCTGACGCTTGTCCTGCTGTGGCTGGGAACTCAACCAACGGCAACCGATTCGGATGCCTTGACAGCGACGGAGATGGATGGGATGATGCCATTGACGCATTACCAAATCTCTTCGGACAATGGCTTGACCAAGACAGCGATGGCTACGGCGACAATGCGACAGGTCCCTACCCCGATGCCTGCCCTGGCGTACCAGGAAATTCAACTCTTGACCGCTACGGTTGCCCAGATAACGACGGCGACGGCATGTCGAACATGAGCGATGCCTTCCCCGACGATCCAACACGATCGCAAGACTCTGACGGCGATGGCGTGGACGACTTGATGGATAACTGCACGCTTGTGCCCGGTAATTCCACCATCGACCGAACCGGATGCAGGGACACAGATGGTGATGGCTATTCAGACCCAACAATTGCTTCAGGCGATGATGTAGCCTGGAATGAAAGCAACGGCGCTGATGCACTCCCACTCGAGCCCACACAATGGGCTGACCAAGACGGCGATGGCTACGGTGACAATGCTGCGGGTGTTCTTCCAGACGCTTGCCCAACTGAATATGGACTTTCCAACCTTGACGTCTACGGGTGTCCTGATGGTGACAACGACGGTGCATCTCAAGGCAACGACGCCTTCCCTGATGAACCAAGTCAATGGGAAGACATGGACGGTGATGGCTATGGTGACAATCAAAATGGCACCAACCCCGATGCTTGCGTCAGTGTGATTGGAACCTCAACGATTGACCGCTTTGGCTGCCCTGATGAAGACGGAGATGGAGCAAGCGATGAAAACGATCTATGGCTTGGCGATGGCTCACAGTGGTTTGATTCAGATGCCGACGGCTATGGCGATAACACACAGGGTACAGATGGAGATTCGTGCCCTACAGCATTCGGCACATCGAACCTCGGCACCTCCAAAGGATGCCCTGATGGCGATGGAGATGGCTATGGTGATGACGATGATGCCTTCCCTGATGAAGCGAGTCAATGGTCCGATCAAGATGGAGATGGTTGGGGTGATAACGAGACATCTGGCGCTTTCAAGCCCGATCATTGGCCCACTGACCCAGCACGTAACGCAGCTGAAGCCGACATGACCTGCACAGAGATCAACAAAATTGACATCGTGGCGGGTGGTTGGTTCAACTTCCAATGCACCGTCACAACCGAGATTGAGGAAGTCACTGTTCGCGTGGAATGGCAGGCCATGACGGCCATTACGGCAGGTTCTCAGACCAACGTCCTGACATTCAACGCCCAAACTGGCAGAAGTCAGACCTTGAATTTCGAAGGTGTTGCGAGGTATGCAGGAAACCATCAATTGGTGCTTGTTGCTAAGGAACCTGGATCCGATGTTGGCATGGACACCGTATCCATTGAACTGGAGGTCTGGGATTCAGCAATCATTATCGAAGACAGCAATGAAGGGAACGAGAATTTGTTCTCATCAGTGGTCGAAAACCCACTCGTGCAAGCAGCCCTCGGGGCTCTGGTCTTGTTCTTCCTCGTGGGCATGCTCGTCATTCGTGGCAACGCAAATGAGCGAAGAATAGCAGAAGAACGTCTTGAGCGTGCACGAGACCTTGTCAGTCAACGCCTTGAGAGAAGCCGAAGCCCAGCAAACGACCCACGACGCCAAGCGCTCGGCATACAAGGGAGAATCCCTCCACCGCCGCCGGGAATGAAGTAACTGCGGTAAAGAGCCAACCGATTCCCTCAATAATGAGGGGCTCCTCGGATGGAATACCACATCGTGCGGATATGGTGAAGTGGTATCATAGGAGGTTTCCAACCTTTTGTCGTGGGTTCAACTCCCGCTATCCGCACCTCTTTCAAACCCATAGGCAGGCCAACCGCTGGCGACCGTGCTTGGCGCAAAGCCTCTTCAATTGCCCCTCAATCGTATTAGCATGTGGACTGAGGAACATCGCAATTGGGATGCGGTCGATTACACACCCCTCAAGGATGGAAGCGCATTTCCTCCCGGTTTCATGTGGGGTGTTGCGACGGCATCGCACCAAATTGAAGGTGGAAACCACAACAATTGGTCTGAGTTCGAACCCCGGTCAAAAAGTCAACAGTTGAGCGGGGAAGCATGCGATCATTGGAATCGAAGGAGCGATGATGTCAAGTTAATTCGAGAACTTGATGTTTCTCACTACCGATTTTCGATTGAGTGGTCGCGCATCGAGCCAAGCCAAGGTGAATGGGACCATGACGCTGCTCAATGGTACTCCGATTTAGTGGATGAATTGCTTAATGTTGGGATCCAACCGATGGCGACTTTGCACCATTTCACTCACCCAGTTTGGTGGGACCAAATCGGTGGATTTGAACGCGAAGAGAACATCCAACACTGGGTTGATTTCTGCGTGAAGATGTTTGACCTGTTGAGCGATCGAGTGGAATGGTGGTGCACCATCAACGAGCCAGCTGTCTACACCACAATGGGTTACGTGTTAGGTGAATTCCCACCTGCCGTTCGTTCGTTCAAACGAGCACGTTCGGTGGCATTGAACATGATGCGAGCCCACGCCCAATGTTATCGAACCTTAAAGGCAAAACCACGGGGCGAACATTGTCATATTGGGTTGGTCAAAAACATCAACCTCTTCGACCCATACCGACGATGGAACCCCCTTCATTGGATTCAGGCCAAGGTGCTCGATGGGATGTTCAATCGCTGTTGGATCAATGGACTGGCCAAAGGGAAGTTCAAGCCACCCTCTGGCCTGCGTTCAGTCACAGTTCCCGGCCTCAAAAACAGCAGTGATTTCATCGGAGTCAATTACTACACTCACCTGCTTGCCACGCCATTCATGCCGACCAAAGTTGAGATTGACCCGTTGATTCGCCCGTGGGAAACCCGGACGGATTTTCGCTACCCAATGTATGCAGAAGGGCTGCGTCGGGCATTTGAAATGGTTCAAGGCCTAAACATCCCCATCATTGTGACTGAAAACGGAGTCGCGGATAACGATGATGACATGCGACCTGAACATGTTCGCCGCCATCTGCACATCACTGCAGAGGCAATTGCTGATGGCCTTGATGTACGCGGCTTTTACCATTGGAGTTTGATGGATAATTTCGAATGGGCTGAAGGCTATGACCAGCAATTCGGCTTGTACCATGTTGATTTTGAAACACAGAAGCGAACGCTGAAGGAGAGTGGGAGCGAATACAAAACCATCGTCAAAGCTCATCGCACGCCTCAAGTTGTGATCATGGCCGGTGGCCTTGGAACTCGCTTAGGAACAATGACGGAACAGACTCCAAAATCCCTCATACAGGTGAACGGCAAACCAATCCTA
>CALKDX010000128.1 GCA_938084455.1 Candidatus Poseidoniaceae archaeon | reverse complement strand
ATGCTCATGGTGGTTTCTTCAATGTCTGGTTTAGTGGGTCGAGGTGAGCGTCCTATTTATTTGGAAAATCACAAAAGCTGGAATCCGCTGATTGAACATTACTTGGTTCAATTTGGCTGGGGCACTCCTACCTCAATTGAGCCACTGGATTCAGAACATGGGGTTCGTTTTTTTCTATCACCAACCGCAACCTTCCCCTTCCTTGTTGGTTGGCTTGTCGCAATGTGGGAGCGTGGACACGGAATTGCAAGTAAATTTAGACTGGAAGAAGAGGGCCAAAATTGGGTGTTAGACATCGAATCAAGACACGCCTATAACTAAGGATTAGTGGTCCGATTTCAGTCATTTCCAGCGAGCAGGCTTCACGCATCTATGGTTAAGGACTATAACCACGACATGGAGTCGGGAAACCTGCACAGATGTGCGTGGTGTTCTTTATGTCGCTAAATCACAACCAAATGGCCTACGCTGCTATTGTTTCTACCTTGATTTTTGGTTCCATTTTCGTAGGGTTCTCAGGAGTCTTCCAAACCAGCGAAAGCGTTGGTGGTTTCGAACCTGCTGCAGAAGAAGATTTGCTCGGACAAGGAACCGCTCTTGGAATCGCAATTGATACTGATGGTGACGGCCTTTCAGATGTGCTTGAAAACACTCAGTACGGTACTGACCCCAATGATCCAGACACCGACAAAGACGGAATGAGCGATGGTTGGGAAGTCGACCACGGCCTCAATCCACTTGACAATGGTGAATCTGATGACTTAATCCTGGAAACCGGTGAAGCAGACACTGACGATGCGAACATTGCCAATGAAACTGATTCTTGGCCCGACCCAAGTCAAGGCCCAAACGGCGACCCTGACCGTGACGGCCTGATCAACAAAATCGAAGAGGAACTCGGCACCGACCCCCAACGAAGTGACTCTGACAATGATGGTCTCAATGACCGCTGGGAGTCCCTTTACACCATGACCGTAGCAACACCTGGTGGGGATGTTACACTCTTCGATCCACTCAACGGAAATTGGGACTGCCTTTTGCTTGATCAAGCAATGGAAGACACCCTTTCAACTCGCTTTAATGGAGAAAACGGTGTTGCAAGTTGGGACGACTTAGCCAACTCCATCGGAGCACATTCTTGTGATATGATCCTCGATTCTGACGATGATGGCCTTGCAAACTTCGAGGAAGAGGCGTTTGGGACGAACCCAACTGCACGTGACTCAGACATGGACCTCATCGACGATATCATCGAGGTGTCCAACGTCTCTGTTGGCCTCTTTGTCGGTGTAGGCGAAAACTGCAATATTCCACTTCTCGAATCAGTCAGCCGTACCGCACCTTTCCAAGACAAAGATCGTTCTTGGTTCATGATGGACATGGATGGTGACGGCCTTTTGAACGGTCCCTCTGATTGGGATACAGACGGAGATGGAATGCCAGACGGTTTCGAATTTTGCTATTCGAACGCCCTTGACCAGCCCAACAACAACGCATTTGAAACACTAAACCCCTCGAACGCCTCTGACGGCTATGGTGATTGGGATGAAGATGGCATGAACAACTATGAAGAGTACCAAGTCGCTAATATCTTTGGCCCAACGAACTTCACGTCACCTTGGCGCATGGACACCGACCTTGATGGTATGCCGGATGGTTGGGAATCCACAAATGGTCTTCATCCACGGGATGGTGCCAACGGGGATCTCGACCCAGACCATGACGGATGGGATGCAGATGGTGATGGAGCCGTCCGCTACGACACACTCGAATACACAGCAGTTGTCATCGGCATCGACGTTGCAGAGGACCAGTGGGTAGATGCAAACTCGACTGTTGCTCGTGCTCAAATCACCCTTGCTGGCGGTAACAAGCAAACAATCCCGATGGTGGCACCAGTTTCTGGCTATGTGTATGAAATCCACGTTTCCCTTGGCCAAGCCGTTGAATCACGATTGTTCACTTGGATGGAAATTGTAGAACCTGAAGAACAGTTCACGAACCTCATGGAATACAACGCTCGAGACCGTGACGGTGATGGAATCATTGACGGGCGTTCCACAGACCCTCTCAACCCTGACACCGATGGCGACGGCTTAATCGACGGCATCGAGGTCATGGGATGGGAAATTCTTGTGGTGAACAACGGCGTTATCCGCACATGGGTTACATCAGACCCTGGTTTGTTTGACACAGACGAAGACGGCCTTTCTGACTACAGCGAATTTGCTTCTGTTTGCACTGGTGGTTCAAATGCTTCCAATCCGGACACTGACGGTGATGGGCTTGGCGATCAATCTGAAGCTCTAGCAGGATTCTCTTGGGAAGGAGTAGCATACTTCACCAGCCCATGCATGTTTGATACCGACAACGATGGCTTAGAGGATGGCGAAGAAGTCATTGCAGGGAAGGATAATTTCCTTACCCATGCCAACAATTCCGACACGGACAATGATACCCTCATTGATGGAAATGAAGTCTTGTTTGTTCCACGTCCATTCCAAAACCCAACGAATCCATTGCTTAACGATACTGACGCAGACGGTATGTTGGACGGTTGGGAAATGCAAGTGAAGTCTGCAGAAGAGAACACCAACTCTCACAGTCTCTGGGTTTCCACCACATCGTGGGACCGGCCAGGATGTGTTCCTGCCCAAAACAATGATTGTACAATGGAAGCCGGCGGATATGTCTGGCAAAACAACCTAGGTGGCTTCATCATCGAGGCTAAATTCACCATCTCTGAGATGAACCTCACTGGGTTCGCAATGCCGTTCAATGACTTCTGTTCATGCAACGGACGCTGGGCTTTGGATCCTTCGCTTGATTCGCTAAAGGACGACACCTTCGATATTGACAACGACTCATTGGCCAACGGAGCTGAAGCGCCTGACAAGTGGAATACGAACCCAGTCGATGACGACACTGACGGGGATATGTTGCCTGATGGTTGGGAAGTTTACTATTCCGGACTCGCACTTGAAGCTGGGCTCGTCGACAACGCTAGCGTGAGTGCCTACGGCGCTCGAGGTGTGTTGGACCCTTCCATGCCCGACAGTGATTTGAACGGTATTGATGATGGTCTTGAAGACCCGGATGATGATGGATTAAACCGCACAGGTCTCATGAAGAAGTACTGCCCAGGATACAATGACACCACAAATTCAGAATGCAACATCGACCCTGAATCTCCAGATGGGAAGAGATTCTACGATAACCTCGAGAATTACACCAACTATGAAGAATTACAGAATGGAACCAATCCAATCAGCAATGATACTGATGGCGACGATTGGAACGATGGACCCGAAGTGTATTACCAAGACCACGACAATGATGGTATGGCATCAGGATGGGAGTTCCACTTCCAATTCGATCCGTTTGATGCAGCAGACCGTATGGTCGATCAAGATGGTGATGGGCACGTGAACTATTGTGAGTACAAATGGGACACAAATCCAAGGGACCCAACCAGTTTCCCGGGCCAAGGTGAATTGTGCGATCCATTCGCTTAATGAAATTCGAATTTTGGGCACAAGCCGGCCTAAGATTCATGACAGAGGGAAGCCTGTTGCATCCCATGAGGGGCCAGTTACGCATAGGGGCCGTGCTTCTTGCGGCCTTCATGTTCGTTGGCAGCGCTCCCGTAGCAGCACAGGACGATACACATTGGTCCAGCGGCTCAGACCAACTGACGTTTTACCAAGAACAAGGGCTGACTGTCAACCAAACTCTTTCGCTCAACGGTACCAGCAATCAAGCTTTACAAGACGCCAGTTGGGCTTTGATCAACATCACCCTCTTCGACCAATACGATGTCATCACTCACGGTGATTATCTCTCAAGCGTGATTCCTTCAGGGGAAAACCGCTGGAGTTGGACTTTGGTGGTTGATGTCGAAGGAATTGATTGCACGTGCGTTCTTGAGGTGCATGCTTCATCTGATTTGGATCATCAACCTGCATTGTTTCATACCTACCTTGGTGAGAGTGGGCACAGGCCTTTGTTAATGGAGCATGCCGAAGCAATACACTTGCTCACAGAGGGTGTCATGAACTTAGCTTTTGACGCACTTACGCCGCTCGGCACGGTCAACGGATCTGTGATTACAGCTCATATCTGTGAGGCTCCAAATGATGTCTGCCTCGTTGAAGCCACTCCATTCAAACTGGATGCTAGTATGGAAAAAGAGGGCTTTCATGTGACGTTGAACGCCACAACACTCCAGTTGCCCGATGGGTTTTGGAAGTTCGAATTAGAAATGGAAGATTTGATGCTAAGACCATCGAATCCGATTTCCTTCCTTCTTCATCTAGATAGACAAGCCCCAATCGTCTCGCTGTCGAATTCTATCGCAACAGCAGAAATCACTGACGAATTATCTTCTTTCTCGGATTCTGTGGTCGAGGACACCGAAGTCCTGTTTACAGCAGTCGTGACGGATGGTTATGCCGGTGAGTCCGAGGTTCTTACGTGGTCCAAGGTCTCTCCAAGCGGTGTCCAAACGACGTTTGACAACAGTTCCTTTGTCTCTGATGCGAGTGTATTCTTTGCCCCCAGCGAAGCGGGTGAGTGGACAGTTTCCTTATTGGTTCGAGATTCTGCTGGCCATCTGGTCCGAACCACAACCACACTTTTAGTTGTCAATGAAGTTCCGACGGCAGTGGTGACCCTAGATGGCCTCACCGTGTCTGATGGAGATCAACTCACTATACCCACTGGCACTGCATGGTCACTGAACGCAAGCCAGAGCATTGACACTGAACAAGATCAAAAAATGCTTCTGTATAAGTGGTACTTGGGTGAAGAACTCATCCAAAATGGTGGCCCCGTTTTGGACCCTTCAACATTAACCACACCAGGCGAACAAACGCTCAGGATCGTGGTTACAGATGATGATGGCGCTCAAAGTGAGATCACATTTACCATGTCGATTCCAGCTGAATCAGTGGATGCCTCAGAGGGTTCGTTGGGTGGTAACATATTCACATTGGTTTTTGTTGGTTTGATTTCGGTAGCGCTGTACCTTCTCGTGAAAATGGGTGCAAGTCCTCCACAAGATTCCCTCCCAAAGTGGCAAAGCAAAAAAAATGAATGAGTCATTCACTTTTTGGTTGATGTTGATTTCTTCATCCCTGGGGCAACGGTTGAAGATGGAGCGCTTCTTGGCGTTGTCATGTACGACGCAGCGTTGGACCTCATCGGGACGCCGCCATCGCCAATTTCAACTGAAGAATATGGCCGGCGTGTCGATCGACTGACCTCACAAATGAGACCAGGTGACCTCCTTATCGTGCCGGCATCATCAGCAGCTGTGCACTCCAATGATGTCCATTATCCGTACAGGACTCAGAGTGATTTGCTCTACCTCGTTGGCTGGGAAGAGGAAGAAGCTGTTTTCACAGTCCACCACGAAGGTGGTTCATGGGTTCGCACCCTTTTTGTTCAACCAAAAGACACACTCAAGGAGATTTGGGAAGGTCGAAGGCCTGGTGTCGAAGGGGCTCTCGCTGGCTGGGCCACTGACCAAGCACGTTCAACAGACGACCTCCTTCCTGCAATGGAAACAATGATCAGCGATGCAACCCGCATTCTCTTGAGGACTGGAATACGCAATGAATTGGACCAACTCGTTGTTTCAGCCCTTCAACGAAGGGACCGTGCACGCCAACATTTTGGAACTGGTCCAATCACTATTGAGGATCCAACTGCTCGGATTGCTGAGTTGAGGCTTAGAAAATCCTCGGCAGAAATCGACCAGATGCGATTCGCATCCGATGTGAGCAGCGTCGCTCACGTCGCTGCCATGCGGAACACAAAACCAGGACGGATGGAATATCAGCTTCAAGCAACCATCGAGGGCTTTTTTGTCTATGCCGGTACATCCGGTTGGGCTTATCCATCCATTGTCGGTTGTGGCGACAATGCAACTGTCCTCCACTACCATCAAAACAACGATGTTTGTGAAGACGGTGAAGTTATTTTGATTGATGCCGGTGCTGAATACCGAGGCTATGCGGCTGACATCACACGGTCATGGCCAATCAGCGGTACGTTCACTGAGGCTCAACGCGAAATCTACCAAATCGTTCTCGATGCCCAACTGGCAGCCATTGACAAGTGTCGACCAGGACTTGCTTACAACGCGCCACATGAAGAGGCACGACGGGTCCTCGCAGAAGGGCTCATTGAATTGGGTGTGATCACTCAGACCCTTGATGAGGCATTGAATCCTGATACTGGGGAGTTGAAGAAATGGTACATGCACAACACCGGGCATTGGATTGGCTTGGATGTTCACGATGTAGGAATATACAAACCGAATGGAGAACCACGACTTTTGGAAGAAGGGATGGTTCTCACCGTTGAGCCTGGGTTGTACTTTGGTGCTTGGCGCCCCGATGTTGATTGCCCACAGCGTTATGCAAACCTTGGTATACGTATTGAGGACGATGTCTTGGTAACATCGGGTGATCCAGATGTTCTCACGGCCTCTTGCCCTAAGACCATCGAGGAAATTGAAAGCATTACTGGACAACCTTTCTGAGTCGATTCTATGGATTGGAAATCAATTTTACAGCGTCAATCTGAGTGGTCACCAGACACCGCCGACGAGTACCGACTTGGTGTAGAAGAAGCCCTCGTTCTCTACGATGATGCACCTTTGCACCAGCTCATGAATGCAGCGCATCAACGCCGTGTAGCCATGCATGGTCCAAGTGAGGTCACCTATCTGGTCGATCGAAACATCAATTACACCAATGTATGCACAATTAATTGTCAGTTTTGTTCCTTTTACCGCCCACCTGGTCATGATGAAACATACACGCAAAGTTTTGAGGAAATTTCTGGTCGTATATCGGCGCTCGAAGAAATTGGTGGGGTTCGAATCCTGATGCAAGGTGGCGTAAACCCCGCTTTACCCTTTGAATGGTATGAAGAACTTCTCAGCCATATTCGAACGAACCATCCTACCATCGCAATCGATTGCTTTAGCCCAATCGAAATCGAAGGCATTGCAGAGGTAAGCAATCTTTCGACACTTGAAGTACTCACGCGCTTGAAAGCCGCTGGAATGCACGGTTTACCAGGAGGTGGTGCTGAAATGCTGGTGGATGATGTTCGAAAGGATGTTTCTCCAAAGAAGGGTTTGCCTGCCAATTGGCTCAGGGTGATGGAAGAAGCCCAAAGTTTGCACTTGACAACCAGTGCTACCAACGTGATCGGGTTTGGTGAATCAAATCAACAAAGAGTCGAACATATGCGCCGAGTACGCGACCTGCAGGACGCATCACTTTCTCAACACGGCATGGCCTTCACCTCATTCATTGCATGGCCAGTTCAACTCGAAAGCAATAGTTTTGGCCGACGCAATCGGGGGCAAAATAGAGTCACGCTCGGCGCTGGTTCATCTGAGTACCTGCGCCATGTCGCAGTGTCTCGATTATTCCTCGACTCCATCCCCAGCATCCAGTCGTCTTGGCCGACAATGGGAATCAAAACTGCGCAGATGGCATTGTTTGGTGGCGCCAATGATGTCGGTTCTACCATGATGGAAGAAAACGTCGTTTCAGCCTCTGGTACAACAAAATTCAGTGCAAGCGAAATGGAATTGCAACACGTAATCAAACGGGCAGGGTTCACTCCCGTTCGCAGGGACAGCGATTACGTACGTCTCGAAACTCCAGACTTAGGTGCTGATTCGGCACTCGTACCTGCTCCAATCCCAGTTCAAGTCTAATCATATGCCGGTTGTCGAGTTGTAATACACAACCCAAATTTCAGCGTGAATGTTTCTTTGGCCATTGCCAATTCCATCCGAGGGCACGTATTCTTGCCCGTTAAAGAGGCCCTTGTAAGACAGATGGTTATTGCCACCAGAAGTGTCACTCCAATCTGTGATGTCAAACTTCCATTGCTTCACATCTTGTCCTGCGCACCAACCTGCACGACCGAATGGCCAAGATCCAAATTGGTTGGCTACAACACCGTTTTGCACTTCATCTTCACATCCTTCGTTGGAGTAGACTATCGGATGCCATTCGTATGTTGAATAGCCATTGAGGTAGTAGTGGTGCTGGTGATCACAAAATTCTGCGCAATTGGCATTGTCTTTGCCGAAGCCGTGACCAGTAATGGTGGCTACAATTTCGACTTTGGTAGCCCAAGATGGTACGGTAAAATTGAGGTGGCGGTTGTATATTGATTCGTTGTTGTAGGTGCCATCAAATTGGCCACCCGTGAACGCGAACGTTGCTTCATCACCGCGCTCTCCAGACCCCCAATCGCTGAACAAGAGGGAAATCGTAAGATCGCCCTTGTTGGCACCTCGGTATTTGAAGGTGCGATTGTCATCGTTTTCAAGCATGAATAAGTAGGGTGAAATATCGGTCAGCCATTTTCCTTCCCGACCATAAGTCGTGATCCAACGCATGAATTCTGTACCGCACGATGAATCATTTCCTCGGTCACAAATTCTCAAGTTGGCTTCATAATCCCACTCGTGACAACCACCATAGGATCCATCAGATTTTTGATAGCGATTTGCTCGTTCATCGCATGCATGTTCATGATACACTTCGAGGGTATCATAATCTGTTAGGTTTGAAGGAAGAATGGCGCTTTGAGCGGAGGTGAATCCTCCACCCCAACCACCAGAATGGCGGTCGAAATTCCAGACAACAACTTCCTCAACGGCAGCGTCTTGGCGTCGAATTTCCACGGGGAATTCAGCGTTCCACTGGTGTGGCTCATGGATGAGATGCATTGCGTCATTGGTTTGTGAAGTCCAAGCGTAAAGCGAACCAGTTTCTCTCGCTTGTTGGAATCTGTCTATTCCCATGTACCTTGGATTGTTGAAACTCGTCACCATATCTCCGAGCCCACCACCGATGCCACCCGCTTGCTGATCGATGTAATGGATACGATTCTGCCATTTTGCTTCCTCATCTGGATTGAGGGCATTTTCGACTGCAGCCTTCCTGTTGAGGACATCGTTGTGGTAGGTTGTATCAAACGAACCAAAGAACAAGTGAACATTGTCCGGTAGTCCCCGAATGAATGGTCCAGGACTTTGGCCCCATGTTCCAGAGTTGGAATTTCCTGATCCATCAGTGTACTTGAATAAAAAGAAATAGACATCATGACCTGTCCATTCTTGTTGGAAATAAAACGTGCCATCTAAGGTCGGAACAGAAAAGTGCGGCACTACATCCATTGGGCCGTTTAGATTTGAGGCACTGGTCCATGCCACTGGCGCTTGAACAACGGCACAGCCAAGATGGTCGATGGTCCAACGCTGTGGCGAGTCCGGGCATTCATCGATGTTTGCCGACACACCATCATCATCGAGGTCAGCACAACCGACTTCGTTCACATCAAGTCCGGTCGGGGTGCCTTCACACAGGTCAACTGCATCATTCACGCCGTCCATATCTGTATCTCGTTGAACTGCAGCACACCCTCGTTCGTCCACATCGGTGGCGTTGAGTGGCGTTTGTGGGCACCGGTCAAGTTGGTCACCCGTCGCATTGACATCATTGACTGCGTCATTATCATCATCTTCATCCTCGGTTGCGTCTGCACAACCATCGTCGTCAAAGTCAGTGGTTGAATCACGAATCCATGAAGTGAATCCTTTTGGACACGAATCGACATCGTCCATAGACAGGTCGTTGTCATCGTCATTGTCTTCATCAAGATCCAAACATCCATCCCCGTCCCAATCGCTGTACAGCGTCGAACTCCATCCAATTCGGCCGTAAGGACATGCGTCCTCGACATCAATGACGCCATCGTTGTCGTCGTCGTCATCCTCGGTCACATCATGACAACCATCCGAATCGAAATCAGCATCAGGTGTGCTTAGCCAACCATAGGAATCCGGGCAATTGTCGTGTAAATCAATAACGCCATCGTTGTCGTCGTCATCATCTTCATCGTTATCTCGACACCCATCTTCATCCTTGTCGCTGTTGAGGTTAGATTTCCATCCTTCATCCTCGCCAATACCATTAGGACAACGATCGTTGATGTCCAGAATGCTATCGCCGTCTTCGTCAGAGCCTCCACCCTCAAGAATGACATTGGTAAGAATGGTGTCCGTGAGTGTTGTATATTCACCACATGCAGCCGTAGTTGTGATCACCATGGAGGATTCAATCTCTGTGAAATCAAGCATGATTTTCCACGTACCATCTGCATTGATTCCGATGGAACCAGAAGTGCCATCGGATATAGCGTAGGTTAACGAGCACGATGCAATTGCATCGTGTGTCACCGTTCCTTGGTACCAGAGGAGGTTTGGTTGTTCCAAAAGTTCGGTGGCTGGAGCTTGGATGACGGGGGCATCTTCGACAGGTGGTATGACCTCAATGGCGTGAGTGAGTGGGATATACGCCATGTCGGAGGTGTATGTGGGTGCGGTAACGACCTTGATTGTCACAGTGTAGTTGCCCAACATTGAGGGAAGAAATTCAAGCGTATAGCCGAGCGGACTCACCGTCCATCCATAGGCAGCGATGGTGTTGAAAGAAGGATCGAGAACGGTCGGGGTAGCCTCCCAACCCTCGCCCTTGAACGACACCTGGAGTATGATCGGGGTTCCATCAAGTTCAACGGTTTCAACGACATTAGCCCACTCAAAAGTAAGATTCTCAGCTATTTTTGGTTCGACTTCCGATACCGGTTCATCAATTTCCACAGCACCCAAACATCCGGCGAAGCACAGGAGGGCGACGAGCAGCACTGCACATGGCACTGAACGATTCATACCACTCAGTACAGTTGGCCGTCTTTGAATGTGTTGATTTCACAATTCGTCAGATTCTGTCCGACCATCGTTCGTAGGGAGTGATTCAATGCGAACCGGGAGGGTTGGATGAGCAACTGCGATGGGTTGGACAAACATCAAGGAACCTCCCCTCGGACGTTCGATTCGGATCAGAAGTTCCCAATGAATCCGAATCAACGGCGTTGACACAGTCCCTGGCCAAGCCTTGTCTGGTGCCTCAAGCACCATTTGCGATGATGACCATGGTACCCTGCCACCAAATTCCATAACCCGCATTGGCCGAAGGAACAGACCACCCTTGACTTCGTGATGCTCCATTGGCGATTCTTCCCCACCACCTGTGCCATCATCGAGACCATCTTCCCAATGATGCGGTAGGGCCGTTGTCAGACCCGGTGGAGGCTGCGATTGATGGGAGCGACCGAGCGACTGAAAGACCTCTTCACGAGCAGGCGGAAGCACGCCAACACGCCACATCACTTCGATGTTGGACCAGTTCTCTCTGCGTTCTGGGAAATCAATCTCTACGTTAAGTGGCTTTCCTGCCACTGGTGTCCTCATAGTGATGACAGGGTCTTCGGGTGCTGAACGTAAGAACGAACGCTGGTTGACAAGGTCAAAGAAATTCGCTCCTGCCCTAAACAACAGCGGTGCCAATAGAAGAGGTACAATGATCAGAGTGAGCGCTGGATAATCCAGCAATCCTATACGAACGGTGCCGGTTCCAACACCTGGGATACCCATGGCGTCAAGGAGTGGTTCGATTGAAAGATAGCCAAGGCCGAGCAACAACACCATCACTGAAAATGACATGAACCTTCGAACGGCTCGATGAATCGGATTTGGCGTCAAGTACCAACCCTGACGATGCAGTTTGACGATTCGAGGGATTTTTCTCGGTTCGAGAAACGAGGTAGGACGTTCGATGTTGGCATCGTCAAAGACTTCTCCCTGGTAGACATACCTTTGCTCAATCAACCAACTTTTTTCATTCCCAAGGCAGAAACTAGGCGTGATTTTCTCCATCGAACCTACAATCTCTTTTGGTGAAACATCACGAACGACCGTTGTTGTTTGGGTTGCAATTGGTAATTCACTTGGTTCAAACCTTCCTGGTTCAAATGGAGGGTATCGTACCCTTTGTTCCAGTTTTATTTGCCCCATTTGCTTCACCTAACGGAACATCAAACGAGTTCCAGCTTTGAGTGCTAACCTTCGGAAAGCAGGGACCTTCTTGATGAGGGCGAGACCGAGTGGTACCGGCTTTTCAATGTCGCCAATTTCGTTGATCAACTCAAGCACATCTTCTCGAGCGAAGTTAACGAAGTGCTTATTCAACTCAGCATCGGTTGTGTCTGATACGAGTAAATTGCGCAGCGCTCGAGCTTTATCTTGGTCTTTTTTCATTGCATTGAAGTGTTTTGATGTGATTTTTTGGAGTTGTTTTTCATTAAGGGCATCCTCCTTGATCGCTGCTGAAAGTGGCGCTAAGATGCCTTTTATTTGCCTGAAACCAGGGCCAATGCCGCCACCGGTTGTCGGTTTTGCCATACCTGCAGCATCCCCCAACAACATCACTCGATTCGACACAGTTTTTTTGATCATGCCACTAGGGATTGGGCCACAGTAGCGTGCTGTCTCGGTGATGGAGGCAAAACGGTCTTTCCATAACTCGTGATTGAGTAAATCGTCATAACACTGCTCAACGCTTTTGCCACCGAGTCTGTCGGGCGTCGACCAGACACCAATTCGGTGACTACCGAATCCAGAAGGAATGACCCATGCAAAAAATCCGGGCGCTATTGCAGAGCCACTGAACATTTCGAGCCACCTTGGATTGCCCTCATAACCAAAGACCTCTGTCTGGAAACCAATCATCATTTCATTTGGCCTTCCCATCTTGAAATGTCTGCGAGTCCAACTGTGAGCCCCATCGCATCCAATGAGCAATTTAGTGCTCATTTCTATCGGTTTTCCGTCGATGTTCACCCGCACTGAAACGCACTGGTCATCGGCTGATGCGTCTTCGGGTGTGGAATTGAGTGAGAGCGTAGCGCCTGCTTGCATCGCTTGTTGCACTACACCTTGATCGAATTGTTTTCGGCACACAACATAGGTTCGAAGTTTTCCTTCGGTTCCTACGGGGACCAATGTCCCATCTGGGCCGTGGATTTTAGCTCCATCGATCTCTTGCAGAACCGAATCATAGAGTTCAACTTCGTGCATTGCCTTTGGCGTCACAAGTCCAGCACACTGGAAGGGTCGTCCAATTTCCGTATGCTCTTCCAGCATGAGAACTGAATGACCAAGTGAGGCAAGATGCGTGGCGGTTCTTCCCCCAGTTGGCCCGGCACCGACGATAATGACGTCCCACTCAGTAGCGAGCATGGACCTATGACCAAAGCCGCACCCATGAATCTTCGCTTGAATTAAGATGCACGAGGGCTGGTTGCAAAGCCTCAGCGCTTAGCGAATTTATAGCCAATGCTTTCGTTTTTCTTAATGTAGAGGCTGGAAGTGAAATCTTTTCCAGTCTTTTTGGCTTTGAAATCATCAAAGGGTCCCAATTCTCTTTTCTCGATCAGAATCTTTGCTTCCTCTCTTGTGATTTCACGCTTGGATATTTCTCGAGCAATCTGCAATTTACATCCGGTGGAGCCCTCTTCGGGCTGGTAATGAGTTTCAGTTTCTACGATGTTCACCTTTGTGACAGGGCACACAGCAACGACCCCCGGCACGACTGGGAAGCGCTTTGCATCTGCCGCAGCCTCTCGTGGTGGGAAGTCAAATTTGACTCGAGTGTTTTCAATAACGAGGAATGCTTTGAACGGACGGCCACGTTTTGAGGTAAAGTCCTCTAACAAATCCGATTTTCCTTTGGTCATAATGACCTTTGCTTCATCGGGTGTGATGAGTCGCTTGCACATCTCCTTCGATAATCCTCTAAACTTACATTCTGCATGGTCACATGCGTACATTGTTTGCCCAATTCTTATTGTGCCATGATCGCATGACGGGCAGGGGCACAATTCTTCATCGTTTTCATCAGTGGACGATTGACCTCCGCCAACAAATTCCACACGGCCTTCATCTGTTAGTTTTACAGTGGCGACGTAGCCTTCACCTGAACGGCTGAAAAAGCCATGCAGGTCGGTTAATTCTTTTTGTTCCAGCAGACGCGCTGCAGTCACTCGATCAAACCAGCGCCCACTGGTGTCCTTCCAAAACACAAACGAACAGCCTTTGTCTCGGCCCTCATTCTTTTCACATTG
>CALKDX010000127.1 GCA_938084455.1 Candidatus Poseidoniaceae archaeon | reverse complement strand
CCATGTTCAAATCCACTCCTTTGTGAAGTCTTCACCGAAACAGGAGGTGTCCTCATCGAAGTGAGCGATGCCGTTTCCGTCACCATCCCTTTCACCCTTTTCGTGTCTTGTGTTCCAATCCCTCACCGATTCAAGTTCGTAGGAGGTCAGTTCAATCTGTAGTTTCAAATGCAGTGCAAGCAATTGCATCAGCATGGTCATGTCGATTGTGTTGTGTTTGCTGTTTTTTCTTCCGTTATTCTTTTCCATTTTATTCACCTCATAGGTATTCTCTGTCTTGATGTGGCCTTCCAGATGGCCATTCTTCTTCGATTTCTTTGATGTATTCTCTTTGCGCTAGATCGTGCTCAAACCCCATCTTCCAAATGTGCGTGTCTTCAATGCAAAGATGCAGCATAGAAAGCATGGCAAGGGCGAAGCATTGGTCTTGCTTTTGCTCAATGCAAAAGTCAACTTCGGTGGCTTGCCTTGTTGGTTTCCCCCCGTAGACTGGCACGTGGTCTGGACAGGTCCAAAACGCACCGAGCGAATGCTCAACAATGCCCTTCATGAAGAAGTGAAGGACATTGGGTTGCCAGGGTGGGCCAAGTTGCTCCAAACCTTTGCCCACCGTCTTCTCATAGTGCTTGACAAGCGAGCCAGGGGTGACCCAATCGCCGTATTCAATGCACATGTCGAATCTGAAGGTGTGGCCGTAATTTCCCGTCACCGTGATGGTGTAGCCATCAATAGCAATCGCTGAAGAACCGTGCATGAACTGCATCAATGCAAGCCAATGCTCCCTTTCCGCCACCAGCTCCGGTGGGTCCGTTTCGGGTTCTCCAAACGTCAAGTGGTCGTCGAGCGAGGTCAACACCAATTCCCATTCTGGCCATGTGTCCCAATCCTTGCTTTCTGCAATGTTATGTTGGTTGTAGGCTGAGAAAATCTGAATGAACTTCTCAGGCAACTGCAGGTTCGCATTGTGGTCGATGATGTCGTTCGGATGAGTGTATCCGTGTTCAACGAACCAATCTCCATTTCTGTTCAAAATCATCCTCTTTGTGTTGTCATTCATTGTTCATCACCTGATCGTATCTTTGTTGAGTTTTAACGGCCCATTCGGCCTTAATTTCCTTCCAATCCTGCTTGGAGTACTGGCAATCAAGGTCCTCTGGTATGCCTTGAGGCCAATTCTTTTCCCACCATTCATTTTTGATCTGAGCGAAAAAGTCCGCTTTTGCTTGAATCACCCAAACACCAGAATCTTCCCTGCACAATCTAAGCAGAGATTGCATGGCCAGGGGCAATGATTCGTGCATCGGCTCAAGACAAAAGATGGCATCATGCATGTGATGTGTCGTTGTTCCACCCAAAAATGGAACATGCTCAGGAACAGTCCAGTAGGACCCCAAGGAATGACCGATAAGGTGTTTCGATGCATGCAGTCTGTTTCTTCTGCCCACCATCCTGTTTCCGCTTTCTGGCCTCGTACCTGCCTCAAGCCACTCATCGTGTTCTGCCATCGAGCCAGGTTCAATCCAACATCTCAAGTCAAGCGATACATCAAATGAGAACATTGTTTCATGTTGACCTTGAACACTGATGGTGTAGCCATCAACAGCGATGTATGGTGAATCATGGACATGTTGGGCGACCATAAGCCAATGGTTCATCTCTGCTTTAGCCAGCTCTGAAGCCTCTTCAAGAAAATGGTAGCCATTTTCGAGTGACGTTAAGCACAGCTCCCAATCAGGCCATGTGTCCCATTGTGTCCCCATATCGAGGTGGTGCTGATTGTATGCGGCAAAAATACCGAAAAAGCCCTCCATGTTGTCGAGATTTCCATTGTGGTCGATGATGTCGTTCGGATGAGTGTATCCGTGTTCAACGAACCAATCTCCATTTCTGTTCAAAATCATCTTCTTTTCGTTGTTTTTCATTGTATCAATTCCTTTGTTGTTTTTTTCTATTGTTTTTCTTGGATTTTTTGTATGCCCTTGGGTCAAAGCAGGCAGAGGTACCCGGATTCGAACCGGGGTCCAGGGATCCGAAGCCCCTGATGCTATCCACTACACCATACCTCCATGCTGCTTTCAAACAGCGAAAACGCAAATGCAATGTTGGAAAAGAGCGATAACGCCCTTTCTGTGGTTGCATCAGCAGTGTTCACTGCCAAACCCAGATCAGTCGCACTAACTGCGATGACGGAGGGTCCGCATCAACGAAAATAGAATGTTGAATTTTGGTTCCCTCATACTTGCTCACCTGTTCCGGTACATCTCACCATAAGCGGACCTCCCATAAAAAACTTTCGCTCAGCACAGCGTTTCTTGGGCCCCTAAGTGTCCGCGCAAGCGCGGAAAGTAACATAATCGCGCCCGCACGTGGGGCATACTTAGAGGAAAATATCAACCTGACACAGCATTTGCAAACAAAAGAAGGGATGCCGTCAGAAACATGCCGATTAGGTTGCACTTTATCTGTAATGCCTGCCAGGCCCTGGATTGCTTTCTGAAGTATGCGCCATTCTCCCGTTGAAGTTTTTCTATTCTGATGTGCGTTGGATCTTTTGGATTGTCAACCCAACCAAAATACAAACCAGGAGCCCTTTTTTTTCGAATCGTTTCTATATGCTTGGACCCACCTGGCCAATTTTGTGCTACGTAACTGGCAGACCTGCCGTTCCTTGGTCTCAACTCATAGCTATTTGTCACATTAAACCCAACTTTGAAACAAACATAATCGCGAATGATTAACCCAACTGCAGAAGTAAGGAGGAGACTGAGGAGCGCAACACTTACTAAAAATAGGAATTTCATGATCAAACCATCATTTGCAGTAAACAGTCCAGTGCCAATGTAGCAATTCAAAATTACGCTAAACCATATCGGAAAATCAGTCTGGAGAGTCTCTTCTGGTGCATCTGCTTGGCGAATACGAATGTAGTCTTCACGTTCCGAGGGGGAGGTGTCGGGTAATGTCCACAACAATATTTCAGCGAAAGAACGCATGAACCTGATAATGTGGCAACCGGTTTATCTACATAGTGTATCTAAAATTAAGCGGGGTCAATTGTATCAAGGGTAAAGCAACACATCGAACCCTTCGGACCACTGTTTATGCTTCTTCATGCACCGTTTGAACGCCTCACTCTCGAGGTTCTTTGCCAACCATACAAGCACATTGCCCCAAGGCTGAACGTCAAACCAATCCCGATCGTGATTGGCAAATTGCCTGACAAAAGGGAACAAGGCGTCGCTCAAAGCCTCACTGAGCGAGGCCTCACTCCCGAGTCGTTCATCCAAATCCATGAGGTAAGCCGATGCAAGGGTGCGTTGCTGGATTTCGTCAACGTCTTCGTAGCGGTTTGGATACTTGTAACGGTCAAGGTGAAATTTGAATTCATCATCGTTGCGTGAAATCCAATGCTGTTCTTCTTCTGACAACGTCCAGTCCAAGACATG
>CALKDX010000126.1 GCA_938084455.1 Candidatus Poseidoniaceae archaeon | reverse complement strand
GTGTTCCGCAAGATGTGGCGAGATGTGGCCAACAACCTCGAAACCTACCGTTCATACCCTCGTGTGGTTGGCGAAACTGGCGGCAAGGACTTCATCGTCGCTCACCCCGATTGCGATGAGCGCGCATTGGTTGTTGCTCTTCTGAGAGGCTCCTTTGAGTTCCAAGGCCAAAAGTGCAGCGCAGCGAGCCGTGCTTACATCCCAGCATCCGTTTGGGGGCGCATCAAGGACGAGTATTGTGCAGAAGTAGCAAAGATCACTATTGGTGACCCGCGTGACTTCACCAACTTCATGTCAGCTGTGATCGACAAGAAATCCTTTGACAACATCTGCGGATACATTGACCGAGCTAAGGCAGACCCGGGTTGTGAAATTGTGACCGGCGGCGGCTACGATGGTTCCAAGGGTTACTTCATTGAGCCAACGACCATTGTCTGCAGCGATGCGCACTACGAATCAATGGCTGAGGAAATCTTTGGTCCAGTCTTATCCATTCACGTCTACCCTGATGACGAGTTCGAAGCTGTGCTCGCGACATGTGATGGCACCTCAGAATACGCATTGACAGGATCTATTTTCGCAACCAAGCGAGAAGACGTGCTCACTGCAATGAAAGCCCTCCGCTACGCCTCTGGTAACTTCTACATCAACGACAAGCCAACAGGAGCCGTCGTTGGACAGCAACCGTTTGGTGGTGCTCGTGGAAGCGGGACAAACGACAAGGCAGGCTCACCCCTCAACTTGCTTCGCTGGGTGTCCCCTCGTTCGATTAAGGAAACTTTTGCTCCTCCACACGAATGGGGCTATGGCTTCCTTAGTGAGTGATTGCTTAGGTGATCCCGTGGGCACATTCCTCACAGCAGTTGGAAACAATCGCGACCTCGAAAGGATTTCAAGAAATTATGAGCAACTGTCATGTTTTAACAGCGAAGAGATGAAGATATTCCCACTCTCCAAAGGAACATCTGTCCTTGTTATGGCAAAAACCGTTTCAGACATTAATGATAGAGATCGAATCACCCATTTTTTTAACGGGTGGATTACAAATCACGAAGATTCTTCGATATGTTTAGGACAAGAAGGATTCAATCAGATACAAAATAAATTCAAAATTGAGCAACTTCATCTGAAGGAGGGCGCCTTTATTCACGCCATGTGGGGAGGTGATAGTTTTTCATTACGACACGATTGCTTTGGTCTCTATCCAATCCTCTACCTCCAAATGGCGAAAGTATTCGTTGCAAGCGATTCCCTGCTCACTTTAACAAATCTAAAGAAAATGATGGGTTACACGAACAAGATCTGTAAAAAGGTAAACGCAACCCGTTCGTGGACTCATGGCCTCTCAAGCGCTATTATGTCAACATACACAATCGTGAAAGGCATTCGATATTTACCGCCTGCTAGTAAGATCAATGTCACCATTGAACAGGGAAAAAATGATTCTCTATGGTACAATGTAGATGTGCCTAATTACAAGGCCGTTTTTCCCAAAAATAGCCAACCGTATTTTCGGCAAATAAGAGATGCCTGTCAGCAAGTTCTGCGGATGGTATCAACATTACAGTCAATTCCAAATATAGAATTGAAACTGGGCCTATCGGGAGGTTTGGACTCCAGAGTAGTCTTAGCCGCATTACAATCGAATGATAGATCTCTCAATAACGTAAACATTCGTTCTAATGAGCATCTATCCCG
Organism: Candidatus Poseidoniaceae archaeon; assembly: GCA_938084455.1. GTDB lineage: Archaea > Thermoplasmatota > Poseidoniia > Poseidoniales > Poseidoniaceae > MGIIa-L1. The sequence continues at coordinate 4,114 of CALKDX010000126.1, read as the reverse complement.
CAAATCGGATTATTCTATAGTTCAGTCAATGGCAAATCAATTCCAATTTACTTTTAATATTGAAGACAATACAAAAGAGATTCAAGTACGTACTGGCTGTAAGCCAGTAGGCATCACCAAAAAATACGGGCATTGGGCACTATCTAATTTGGGATTATTTGACATGACTTACATGTATTCATCATACTGGGACAATCCGGCGGTAATTGAAATGGGGGGCCATGGGGCCGAAATTGTGAAGGGAACCTTCAACAAAACAGACCTTTTTCGCATTGGTTTTCGAAAGAAACCGTATAAATATTTACAACTCAGGAGAGAAATCAAGCATGCACTTGCCGCAATAGGGGTGCCGTATTCAAACAAAGGGTCGATGGGTTGGCACTATTTGGCATACAAATGTGCTTTACAAAACGCGAGTTCAAGAGGAAGATCACTCTTGACAGTAAGACCATTGTTGAACAGAAAACTGTGTTCTATGGGCTTACACCATTCTAATACATCTAAAAACACCATATTGGAAGACACGTTGATTTTGCTTTCGCCTGAATTAGCAGCATTCAAATTTGACAAAGTAGAGAAAAACATTGAGCCGGCATACATCCAAAAAATCACAAAAATATTTACCGGATTCGAACAGTTAGATAGGTCGCCGTACCACGTATTTGGCACATTTAAATCTATGAGAAACGGGACGTTGGACTCATTCCAAAACTTAGCTGATGAGTTCGATAAGCATGATTCTAATTCCAAACAATCCATTCGGATGGAGATGCAAAAAATATGGTCAGAGTTACGCTCAAAGAGCATACAAATGCAATATCAGGAAGTTTACAAACTCGCTTTAGAAAGGTTGGGCGACGAGGCGTCTTACTCAGCGTCTGCGGGTACGCCGGCATCAAAAATCATCAGCCTTTGGCTGACTGATGATGTTTTTTAACCGCCGTCATCGTTGGACGTTGTTCACCGCTTCTGTCAGCACTTTGGCAGGATAGCGGGCGCTCACCATTGAAATCAACCACCAACCGATGCTCAGCAACGGTGTGGCCACGAGGAACGTCAAACCAATCCACATCACGATGTTGCCGGATGTGTTGACCCATGCCCAAAACCCAACGCTTAGCATGGTCAACAGGAAAAACAGCCTTGCTGCTTCGCTTGGAGTCGACCAACCCCGGTGATCTTTCCGAGGTGCGAAGAACGATTCCATCCATCCCATACCTACGAGAAATTGATTTTCATTGATGAAGGCGTGTTTTTTCCATGGCCTCCCGCCGGTGGTTTCTTGTGGGGGGGATTCGAGCGCCAACCCCGCAATGATGAGTGCTTTGAGCCGACTGCTGATTTGTTTTAGTGACGAGTGATGGGCGAACTGAGCGGGACCCTCGTTGGGTAAGCATTGAAAGCATGGCTACCTTTGCTTCTATCATGCAAGGCATACCGGTCATACCGTTATCGCCGGCACCTTCCGACCTTGTGCTTGCCCACACCTCTCGGCCTTGGAGCACGGTTCGCGCCATGTTGGGCCTTGTCGGGCTTTTGTTTCTAATCACAAACATGGCCCCACTGTACCTCGCAGGTTTACTTGATGCTGATTTTAATGGCACATTGGGGCCAACGAATCCCTGGATGATCATCGGCACCTCGCTCTGCTCCATCCCGGTTTTAGCCCTCATGGCTTTTTTGCGTCGACCGAAATTAACTCATTTGGTTCGTGCTGTACCTCATCCTCAAGGAGGAACGGTGTTCAAGATGGGGGTTGAAGACGTGCTGCATTCCACGCAGCCCATTCAAGCAGTTCATCACATCGTACATGATTCTGCACCGCTTGAAATGCCCTCAAGGAAGGCGTTGTGGTTGCTCTTTTTTGGCGGTGTTGCCGCCTCCAGCATTTGCTTATTCCCGCTTCTCATCTTCGGCTTTACACCTCTGACAGCGGTTGTGTTCGTGTTGATTGTGCTCCCTGCCTTTTTGATTGGTTTCTCCACTCCAGTGTTTGCTTGGTGGGCCACCCTCACTCATTATTTTGGACTTCAGACTTCTCGTCGCCTTGCTGAATGGATGCTCATTGCTGGCATGTTATCCACCGTTCCTGCAATCATGATCAACAGCAACATATCACCAATCATCATCGATGCATTGGGCCTCAGCATGGCGAGCGAAACTTCCCTTGGTTACGGTTTGATCCTCATGGTCAGCGCGCCGGTTGGTGAAGAGATATGCAAAGCAGCAGCAGTTTTGGCATTGGCACGCTTCATTGACTCACCACGAAGGGGGTTCCAAATTGGCTTTACAGTCGGTCTTGGGTTCGCTTTGTTGGAAAACATGACCTACATATTGGGTACCTTTGGAGCCCTCGAAGCGAGTTCAATCAGCTTCGGGTTCACCTCGATCCTTCGTGGCATCGGAAGCATTCCGGGCCATGGGGTATGGACTGGAATCTCCGGCTATGCCATTGGCTGCCACCTCACCTTGAGGCGTCCTGCCCCGTTGATTTCGCTTGAGCCCAGAGCAACCACACAAGAAGTCAAGCAGTGGATGCTTGTTGACAAGAAAACAGGTGAAGTGGTTTCCGCATCAAATGCACCAAAACCTCCGGTGATGATTCCTCGGTGGTTATGTTCTCCCTATGAGCAGGGTTTGCAATTGCCAACCACGCCTATTGCTGGTCTTGCTCTAGCGATTTTTGGCCACGCGATGTGGAACGGAAGTTCCTGGGCGCTGATGGTCTTGACAGATAGCCTGCATGTCGCTGTTCAGGTGTTTTTGATCCTTGGATGGATTGTGGTGTTGATTGCTTCTCTTTGGTTGATTTCAAGACGAATCTTGGCATCAGTTTTGCTCGATAGCCGAATTTAACACCTCTAAAAAACCAGTTTTCACCCTGATTCAAAGGGGAAGCACCTTTGAGGGGCTTGGGCCACCCACAGAAAAGAGGGAACCTGATGGATGTGCTCACTGGTGGTTTGAATCAGGGCAACCTTGTTGTCACTGGCCTCATCATTCTCGGGCTCGCTACCGTCTCAACCCGAGCCAAAATGCTTGACAGATCTGGTGTATTAGCAGCAGCGATTCTCGGGCTTGTCGTTGGTGGATTGGGCCATTGGACATGGTTGTTGATTCTGCTTGGATTCCTCTTGTCTGCTCATAAGGCTACAAAATGGCGATTTGAAGAGAAATTGCAACGTGGCATGTCTGAATCGGAAGATGGTCACAGAAGTTATGGTAATGTCATTGCCAACGGTGGTTTACCCGGTCTTGTTGCGGTGTATGCCTACTTTACCGGTGATTGGGAAACGGGCTTGTGGATGTTTAGTGCCGCAGTAGCCGTTGCAGCCTCTGATACATTCGCAAGCGAAATTGGATGCCTCGATGACAATGTGCGAATGATCACCACCTTCAAGCGGTGTGAAGCAGGGTTGAACGGCGGCTTTTCTCCAAGTGGACAAAAGGCTGCACTCGCTGGTTCAGCATTGATTGGATTGCTTGCATTCCCTGCATGGTACCTCACAACCGACGCCCTTGTCATTGAAGACGGGCTTATGCTGAGCCTGGCTGTGCTTGTGATTGGTTGGCTTGGTTGCCAAATGGACAGCCTTCTTGGTGCTGTGCTCGAGAACCGTGGGTTCTTGACCAAGGGCGGGGTGAATGGCATCTCAATCACCTTTGGTTTTATGCTGATGAGTTTCTTCATCAATTCTTCTTTCTAAGCCCCGATGGTTTCACTCACACTGGGCCATCGGCTTCATGAACCAAAACCGATTGGTCCATACATGCGCAAACGCTTGGCAGCCGTGGCTTTGCTTGCGCTGCTTGTCTGCATGACCATGGGTGGCTATGCGAGCGCCGCACGTGACGCTGTCTACGAGCCCGGATACGTCGACTGGGAAATTGACGAGATGGAACGCCTGTTTGTCGAAGGCCTTGATGTTGAAGAAGCCGTGCTGCAGCGCGGGCGAACCGACAACGCAGTTGGTGGTTTTTCCGTCAATGCAGGTGCAGGTCCCGTCGAGGTGTTCACCATTTCAAGCCCACCAGTTCAGCATGCAATCAATGCTACGGTAAACATGAGCGTTTTTTTCTCCGCTTACATTGAAACGGGTCCTTTGTCCCACGA
>CALKDX010000125.1 GCA_938084455.1 Candidatus Poseidoniaceae archaeon | reverse complement strand
GTTGGTTCATCGGCAAGCAGAACTGGTCGGTTTCCTGCAATGGCTCGTGCGATGGCAACCCGTTGCTGCTGTCCACCAGAAAGTTGGTCTGGTACGTGGTGCATACGGTCCGCGAGTCCAACTTTTGAAAGTGCGATTTTAGCCGCTTCGTCTGCTTCTCTGGAGGACAGGCCCGATAGTTCAAGGGCAATGGCCACATTGTCGACGGCAGTGAGGTTGTCGAGAAGGTGGAAATCTTGGAAGATCCAGCCGACTGATTCTCTTCGGACATCGACCACATTTGCCGGGCTTTTTGTGCCATAGGATTTGTCTCCTAACTGGATGGTGCCAGAATCACCGGACAGAAGGCCACCAATGATGTTGAGCAGCGTTGATTTCCCAGAGCCTGAAGGACCCATCAAGGCAACCATTTCACCTTGTTTGATTTCCATGTCCACGCCCTTGAGGACTTGCAGCTTGTTTGATCCTGAACCGAAGGTCTTTGTTAACTCGCTGACTCTAAGCATGACATCACCCAACAGTAAGCAGCATCACCATCTTTTGCTATATCAAATCATGTCATGGGGCTATCGCCCCACGCAACGATTCACAAATTTACAAGGCTTCGCGAGAACGTGTAAGAATCAAATCAATTGAGATGCCACGAAGTGGCGATATGCTCACTCGACTTTGCTCACGCCAACGGCGTTAGGTCCCTTTGGACTCTCACCGATTTCGAATGTGACGGTGTCACCGTCGGTGATCTCTCCGGTCACTTCAGAGATGTGAACGAACAGGTCGTCGCCGCCCTCAATTTCAATAAATCCGAATCCTTTTACTTGGTTAAACCACTTGACAGTTCCTTGCGCCATGTACACCGGTCAATTCTTCAAGTACTTGAGGAATATGTACCTCGACACCCCTGTTGATGGGTAAATCACAACCTTCACACTTCACCGAGACGTGGTTTTCGAGGCTGATTTCCGCATCACACGTTGGAAGATCGGTGGGACCAAGGCCGCCCAGAACATCACATAATATCCGAAGGGAAGTTGTGGGGCTTCATCATGAGTGTCGAGTCGATGATACGGCGTGCTCGCCTTGAGGTGGTGGGAAGGGTGGAGGGGAAGTTCCAGTAAGGTCCACCGGGACCAACGGTGACGGCTCTCCCAGGCGTGGGTGGCGTTTGCGCGCTCATCAGACCCACGGGACAAACCGTGGTGTTGCAGGTAATTGACGAACTCAACAAGGAAGATTGCAATCAATGCTTGTGAAACGAAGGCAACGAAGAACGCAGGATTGTAGGCATACAGGCCCGATAAAACCACTGCTTCGAGCAACAACGAGCGAAAAGTATCCCTTGGTCGGGCGCGCCATGCACCTCGAAGTTGGAGAGGAACCGTGCGAAGAAAATGACCGTAGACGCTGCGCCCCCATGGAGAGGATGTGGGGTCAACCGGCCGCGCCCAATGGCGATGATGCGTGTGGTTGTGTTCGACGGTAAAATGCAGATAGAGAACGCTCAGGAGGTCCAAGCGCGCCAGCCACCAGCTTGGTGAGCGCAAACGACGATGGCCGAGTTCATGAGCCGCAACGATGCCAGAGCCACCGGTTGCAAGCCCGGTCGAAACGACACCAAGCCATACATAGCCAGTCAACCCGTCCATTGAGACCCTCACGAGAAGCGCAATGACAATGATCGGCACCATGACCCCATGAAGATGAACAATGATGTTGTGGGCTCGGCCTTCTTGTAGCGGATCAGTTTCTTCGCTTGTGCCAACCATCGCATCGATGAGTGGGTAAAAGACAAGAACGGTGAGGATGGTAAGACCCATCCACCACGATCCAAGCGCCAGGCAAACCACCGTCATCGCTGGAGCAAAAAGCCCAAGGAGATGAGGCTCCCATCTGTTCATGCTTCAAGTATGAAGCCGAGTTTTAAGTTCCTTTGTGTTCACTGGCGGCCGAAAAACTGTCCAAGCTTCCGAAGCAGGGAGATTTTGAAGATGCCATTGGTGAGTTCCTGTTCGGCCATCACAGCGTCAACGTATGATTCGAGGTAGGTGTCCATCAGAGTTGCCCCCCATCGTTGTGAAAGATGCCCCGAGCGTTTGGTGTGGCTCGGTAGTCAGCAATCGCGTGGATGATGCCATCCAATAGATTGCCGAAGATCCCGCTTCGATGCAGCTGTTGTTCCATTATTCCGTCTACGTAGGTTTCCAATTCAATGTCCATGCGTGTTCCCCCTGAAGTTCGTTTGTCTTCAGTGTATATTTGGAACCGGCCCTATATCAATCAGTGGTAAAATTGCCAACACATAGGTGCAAAAACAAAAGCAAGTATTAATTTAAACACCTATTGAGTTTAGCGTTGCAGTTCACTGAACACCTTCATATTGAGAAGAATTTCACCAAAATCTCTGGCGTAAGCGCATAAGCGTCGAACCGACTCCGAGAGGCGTAAGTCGAACGCCATCCATTCGTTAGAGCGGTAATTTTTCAGCAGGTTCTGTTCGTGATCGATGAGCCGATGTTGACATTTCTTGAGGTCGTGTCTTGCTGCTTCAATCCGTGTTGAATCGCGTGTGCGGATATTGATCATCAGTTCCTTCAAACTTGACTGCCATTCAGGAAGTTGCTCAAGCGGCGTCATTTCAATCATGTTCTTGGTGAGTTTTGGATGTTCAAGCACCAGCGTGGCGATGCTGAAGGCATGGTCCATCATGCGTTCGAGTGAGCGTGCAAGGTTGGCGTATTCCAATGCTTGAGTTCGTGTTAAGTTGAGTTGAGTGGCGACCAAATGCGAATCGAGAAGGATTCGTACCTGCCGTTCAATCAGATAGAGCAAGGCGTCCACTTCGTTTTCCCGTTCCTCTGCATCCGTGATGTATTCACGATCTTCCCCGTCAAACACACTCAAAATGTCCCTCGCCAATGAAGTCACTTGAAGGTACATTCGATTGAGGCTTGCATGCAATGGCATGTCTCCAGCATTCATTAAGCATCGAATTTCCGTCTTTGCGGGTTGTTCTTCCATGATTTCAAACCCACGCGTGCTGCGTAGGAATCGGCGGACTTGGACGCTTACTGCCTTCTGTTCAGACGGTTGGTGCTCAATATGAATCTCGTCAGATCCAGATATATAGGCACCCATCAAGTGATCATGGAGGCTATTGTCAGGGAGCTTTTTGGTTGAAAAATAGGCCCTTTGAGAAACACGAATTTGTGCGTCCAGTGGAGTGACCTTCAACGCGCCACTTGGCCGCCAATCGACGCGCAGTGAGTCGCGAGCGTTGAGGCCTTGTGCCACCACCCAAGGTTTTGGCAAACTCACGGTAAACGTGCTACCGCCGGTCGATTGGAGTTTACGAACTTCATTTTCGCCCGGGCCTAACGACATGCTATCGTCTCCTGCCCTAAATACACCTATATAGAATATACATGGTTTTGGATATATACTGAATTAAGGTAGGAAGCCACATGGAACCCATCACGGTTGTCTTGATTGGATTAGCACTCGTTGTCTGCGCTTACATGGCTTGGAACATTGGTGCAAACGACGTAGCGAATGCAATGGGGACCTCTGTAGGGTCGCGAGCCCTCACCCTAAAGCAAGCAGTGATCATCGCTGCTATCTTTGAATTCTGTGGCGCTTTCTTTGCTGGAGATGCTGTAACTGATACGGTACGCAAGGGTATTCTCACCGTCGACTTTGCTGATGGCACCGTAGATGCTGTGCTTTCCCAAGACATCGCATTTGGTTTCATTGCTGCAATGATGGCAGCCGCAACCTGGCTCACCATCGCAACTCGAATGGGCCTGCCAGTGTCCACCACCCACTCCATCATCGGTGGTATTCTCGGTGTTGGACTGATTCTTGAAGTCAAACACAACACGTCGCTCATCGATTGGGGAGTTGTTCAAAAAGTCGTGATGTCTTGGGTCGCAAGCCCACTCATGGGGGGACTCATCGGTTTCTTCTCCTTCATGATCATCAAGAAGTTGATTCTAGAAAGTGAAAACCCAATCGACCGATCACGTTGGCTCGCACCAGTGCTTGCGTTCCCGACCTTCTTTGTCCTCGGCCTTGCTCTTCAATTCAAGGCGCTCAAAGGGTTCATTTCCAGAGCTGCTTCAGAAGGCTGGATTGAAAACAAGTACGACTGGCTTCCCGTCAAAGAAGACGGTGTGTTCGACCCTTGGGCGGACAATGCTTGGATTCCAATCAACTCCATCCTGCTCGCAGCCTTCATCGGAGCAGTGGCAAGCATTGCGCTTTACATGGTCCTTCGACGCATTGACATCAATGAAGAAAAGCGTGGATTCCGTGGTGTTGAGCGCATCTTTGTATGGCTTCAAATCATCACTGCAGCATACGTTGCTTTCGCCCACGGAGCAAACGACCGTTCCAATGCCATCGGCCCTATGGCCGCAGTTTGGCAAGTGCTGAGCAGCGACACGGGTGAACTCGCCGCTAAAGCAGACATCCCACTCTGGCTCATCCTCCTCGGATCAGCCGGTATTGCCATCGGTGTGATGACATGGGGATGGCGTGTTATGGAAACCATCGGAAAGAAGATCACCGACATCACACCAACCCGTGGTTTTGCTGCTGAATTCGGTGCTGCAACAACCATTCTCGTGTTCTCTATGCCGTTCTTGGCCGTCCCCGTTTCGACCACCCACACCCTCGTTGGTGCTGTGGTTGGGGTTGGCCTGGCAGGTGGTGCCAAGGCGGTTGACTTCCGTGTCTTCGGAAAGATTGCCGCCTCGTGGGTTGCCAGCGTTCCTGCGGCTGCTTTCGGTGCAATTGTGCTGTTCGTCGCCTCGGGTGGCGAGTCGCTCAACATGATCGTCCTGCTTCCACTGTCCTTCATTGCGGTAGGGTATGCAATCTGGAAGAGCGGTGGCGAGGTCCATGTCGAAGATGCCCTTTCCGATGTGGGTGGCGATGGACACTCCACCACTCCATTCGAATTGTTCCACGAGCACGCCCAAGCAGTTGAGAAGACCGTTGAGCACATGCTTGAGGCCGTCAACACGGCTTGCGATGGCGAGGATGCCTCTGAAGCCATCCAGGCCACCATTGAAGCGGAACTCGTGGCGGACAATGTCAAGACTGAGGTGCGCCGCTTAGCCCTCAACGACATGCGCATGGGCGTGCAGTTGTCGCTTGACGACTTCCTCTACATGGTGACTCGACAAGATCGCATTGCAGACTATGCACAGAACGTCGCTGAGCAGTTGGCCTTCCGCCCGCTGTTTGATGACGAGCAAGCAAAGGCCAACCTCAAGGAAATGGCGAAGGCTGTCAGCGAAACGGTGGCAAAGTACGAAGACGCTGTGGAAGCGCTCCGTGACTTCACCATCAGTGGACAAACGAAGGCTGCAGAAACAAAGCTTGCCGACCTCATTCGAGAAGTGAACCTTAAGGAGCACGAGGCCGATGGTGTCGAAGCATTGGCAGCAGCCTATGTCTTCACAAACGGGGAAGATGCACCGCTTGCAGCCATGCACATGTACCGGGTGTTGCAGCGACTTGACGATGTGGCTAACGCCTGTGAGAAAGCGGCCAACGCCTTCTTGCCGATCCTCAACCGCTGAGCGAGCCCTTGATACCAAGGCGCTACGAGGCCCGGGCATCCGAGCCGTTCCCAACCGGGCCTTGCCCAACAGTGGAATCAGGACTCTGGAGTGATCCCTATGGTAGGCATGGACCCCCAACTGAAAGCCAAACTGCAGAAGCAGCGCTACCACATTGTTGGCGAGCATGGCGGTGTCAAAACGTGTCACTGGACCAAGGAATCATTGCTCCGTGATCGTCAGTGCTACAAGGGTAAATTCTACGGCGTTGCAAGCCACAACTGCATGCAAATGTCACCTGTTGTTGACCAGTGCAACCTCGCTTGCACTTACTGTTGGCGAGAACCGCACATGGACACACTCGAGTTGACCGATCAGGATCCGCTTGAGTTGCTTTACGAATCAGTACGAGCTCAGCGTCGTTTGTTGTCGGGCTTCGGCGGTAACCCCAAGGTGCCTCGAGAAAAGTGGCTGGACGCTCAGAATCCAAAGCACGTTGCCATTTCACTCAATGGAGAACCAACGCTCTACACCCGGCTTTCAGAATACATGGACTTGTGCCATAAGCACGGCATGACGACAATGCTCGTCACCAACGGAACGCTGCCAAAGGTGATTGAGAAGTTGGACACATTGCCAACCCAATTGTATGTCTCTGTCGATGCACCGAACAAGGAGGTCTTCGATGCGGTGTGCAAGCCAAAGTGGAACACACACGCATGGGATAAGTTCGAGGAAACCATCGATCTCTTGCCATCACTCGACACTCGAATCGTCGCTCGACACACCCTCATGAAAGGCGTCAACATGTCAGACAAACACATTGAGCAATTTGCTGCATTGGACAACCGAGCCGACCCGGATTTCATTGAAAACAAGGGCTATGTGTTCGTTGGGCACAGCCGGGAAAACTTGAGCATCGAAAACATGCCAAGCCATGACGACATCATGGATTTCTCCAACAAGATTGCCCCGTTGACGAACAGGGAAGTGCTTTCAGATTCACGCCCAAGCCGCGTGGCTCTTGTGGGAAGAGAGATTTCACCAATCCCAATTCCAGAAGCTACGATGTTCTTCCCAGAGGATCTAGGAATCGCACCTTCAGTGAAGCATCTGCCAATGGCGGGGTAAAGACCAGACAAATTTCATGAACAAAAAGTGTTTAAACTTGCACAGGTGAAGCGAATCGATGCAACTTCACCTTCTGTGCGGGAAATCACCTTTTTTGTGGATAAAAGCCGTTCTGTCTAACGAATGGAGTAAGGTAAAAATATACACATATCAGGAAATTTTCGAACAAACAATTTTAATTTGCGCGAAACTTAATGAGATTTCTGATTGTAAGATGGAAGTTGTTGCTATTCAGGGATTGGAATCTGTTAATTCAATGGAAAGGTTTTCGGTGGAGTTTGAAAGAGATTTGGATCGATTCAAGCCTGTCGAAGAAGACGTAATCCTATTTTATTCAGGCACAGTCCCCCATTTAGCAATTCTTGTATCAAAATTAAATTACAGATCCCTGATGAAATTCCATTCTGGAAAATTCATAGTCAGTGGACATATCGAGAAATCTATTGACGAGTATAAGTTGGATTTAGATCAATTCTTCAAGTTACAAGGCTACAGTCTGATCAGGGAAAAAAGCAACACATCATTGGCTTTGGATGATACGGCTGGCGAAATTATCTTCAAAAGCAATATCATTACCAATATTGAACTTTCATATTTTGGAAAGATTCAGATTGACTGGAAAAAGCCTGTAAGTTCTGGACAGCGAAAGAAATCTGTTGCTGGTATATTGCAGTTAATTGAGCTGTTTGGACGGCACTCGATAGAACACAACATAGAAGACCCAATTATTGAAAATTGGTTGAAAAATGTGAACATGCCTTTTGAGATGGAGAGTGAAGAAGAATGAAATCACTTCTAGCTTTTTTTGCAGCTCCTACCCAATCTTCCAATATCGTCCAAGCAATGGCAATTCAATCGCACCAGCCAGATGTTGTCGTACAAATCGAGGCTGACATACAGGGTCAAGCCAAAATAGAACGAGGAAGGCCTTTTTTGGAAAAGTGGCTCGAGGGAGGTGACGCCTTACTCGACTTGTTTTCCGACCTCCACCAACCGTTTGAGTTCCCCCATACTCCGCCAAAGGGATACATGCCGGGTGTAGGATCTGAAGCACCAGAATTGGTTAAAATAATGATGAATGACTTAGGAATCCGTGAAATTTTGGAAACTATTGAACGTGATTATCCAGAGCATGAATGCAAATTCGACCTTCTGCCCGGGGCGAAATTACTGAAAATAGATGTCCTTCTGCATGACGATAATCGCTGGAAGCAAACCTACACTCTTGATAATGGAGGGTTTTTGGAATTTAGTAAGGATGGAGTGAAAAAGACAGAAGGTCGTTTACTATCAATTGTTGATCGTTCTTGGCTTGCCGGTTTCCCAATACATGTGTCCATGGCATTAGAGGAGATTCGTTCAAAACAAGAGTTCTATTCTATGGTAATGGATTCCACCTACATTGAGAAGTTTACTGATGAAGAACGTCAGTCAATGAACTCTAAATTGAAATCCTTTACTCGAGAAGATTTCAAAAACCGAAAAAGATACCGCCCAATCAGCATACAAAGTGACAAGTTTGTTGAAAGGTTTCACGCAAAGGGAGGAGAGGTCGTCAATCGACGGCCAGATGGTATTGAATTGAAGGGTTCAAATGGCGAAGAATGGGACATAGAATTCTTTCAAAACACAGTCCCAAACGGGGTGCCGTTGGAGTTGATGATGGTGAATGAAATCTCTAAAGCATGGAACTGTGATGAGGTGTTCCAAGGAGTGAGCATCATCCAACCATCTTCGGAACTACGTGAAATGAGTTTCAAAAATTTACTCAAGAAGCAACATAACGATTTCCTTCTACATCCCGAATTAGAGCACATGACAGGGCCATTTCGAAGGAGATGCGAGGCGCTAGGACTTAGCGTTAACACGCCTTTAGAAGAATTGATTTCTTTGGAAATTAAGCGAGTCGAGGAGTGCGATGATGAAGACGAGAAACTCGCTTTCATTCGTGTTTGTGAAATTGATGCATTGACCTTGGATGCTCACGGTGTTTGTTCTTTTGATGCAAAGCAAATGCTGCGAAATTTCAACATTCAACAGGCTAGTATGCAACGGCCAGCCTTCCTCTTTAATCCAAAGGAAGCATATTATTTTGTAACTGGCTCAACTTCTCACGACAAAAAAAGAAATAATCGAGCTGTCATACATATCTCAAACCTTAACAAAGGAAGAGATGTTTTTCAAATGAAGGACAAGCACGAATGGAGTCCCAGTACGGAAGATTTGGAAGATCTAAAAGCCGATTGGATCCAAGCAGTAAATGAAATTCTAGAACCACGAGTGTGGAAATGGAATGACGAAACAAGTACCTTTAGAGATTATTTTGAAGAAGAAGTTGGCATATCTTGGAAACTCTTGTCGCAATTTTTGTTTAACAAGCAAATGGAGCCTGTGGACGCCATGTTACAGAACTATCCGATTGAGGAACATCAAAAGAAGAAAAAAAAAGGGGAAAGCGCTCTTGTTAATCACCTGCGGAAAAAAATAGCCACTTTAGAAAACAAGAACAAAAACGAGGGTGGAACAAATAAGCAAGAATCTGAGAGTACAGATTTGTCAAACAAAAAGAAACGGCTAAAAAATATACAATTGCCAGAACTAAAGAAACACTTAATTGATATTATTGCCAAGGAAGTACGCTATTTTGAATTCAACGAATCATTACAAAAAGCAGGTTATCGTACGAAGGGCATCAAGACAAAAATTGAGACCATCACGAAAGAAATGGGCTGGATTTTTGATATGAAGGGCAAAATCATGATCCGCTCAAAGGGCGAATGAACCCAGCAATTTAGCAATTTCATAAGCTATGATGGTGTTTCATCATGGCGCTATGGCTCATGAATTGTCCTGCGCGCAGATTGAATCACTCGCCAGACGATCCGTCCAACAGCACTTGGAACTCTTTGGTTGCCAAGATGAGTGTCGGGGCCCAAAGGCCAACAAAGACACCCAACATTTGATCGTCACCAATGAAGTAAATGTACAACGACAATACCACTGACAACATGCTTGCGATTAA
>CALKDX010000124.1 GCA_938084455.1 Candidatus Poseidoniaceae archaeon | reverse complement strand
CTCATGGCAAGCGTCATCCTTGGAATCATCATCGGCAATTTGCTGTTAATCCAAGTGAGTGAGCATGATGAATTGCGACCCATTGGACAGGGCGATATCGACCTTATGGAAGCGATCGAAGGGTTGCCAGACGGGAGCATTGTGTTCTCCGAAAACGCTCAATGGGGCTATGTTTTGGATGCCCCAAACCACATCCAATTTACCAGTTTACCAACCCTTGGCTTGGTCCAACTTGAATCCTCGATTCAACCGGAAGCCACCTCTGCAGTGTTTGGTGATCACCACGAGGCGATCAAGGCGCTCAACATCACTCATGCTGTGTCTTCCCCGCTCGGTACCGTCGGTTGGTATCTTGCTCGCTCATCGCATTGGTCGATGCTTGTCGAACACCACGGCAGTGCGCTTTGGGCCTTCGATGCGTCTGGTCAAAGCGAGGTGCATCAGTTTACTTCCTTCGACGAAGAATCGTGCAAGAGGGGGTGCATCACGAGAATAGACCCGTGGGCAGACCATCGATTCAGGGATCCGTTCGAACTCGGCAACGATCGTCCTTTTATGATCGAATCAGTTGACGCATCACTTTCATTCAAGTTCCAAGATCAAACGATGCCTGCCGGCCGGTTGTGCATGGTGTTTGAAGCGGTTGGGAGCCTCGAAGGGGTTACAATCACGCTTGACCAGCAAAATGAAACTTTCAACGACCTCAATTCAGGCTGGCATTCTGCCTGCATTGAAAACGTAAACTTGAGCGAAGGAACACAAACACTCGATTTTGTTTGGGATGCTGACAGTTCTTCGAATCGGCGTTGGATCAATCCAATCGGATTCTCCGGCCGAGGTGACGCCCTGCTTGACCGCACTGGGCTGCGCATGCATTGGCTGGAATTCAGGGTCTAAACGGGGTTTTTGAGCGAAGCGATGAAAACATCAAAGCGATTCCTCATGCTATGAAGAGCGTTACGGTGCTCCTTCCCACCTTGGACGAGGCCGAGGGAATCGCAGAGGTGGTCCCGAGGATTCCCATCGAACAACTCCGTGCCTCGGGATGGATGGTTTCCATTCTTGTTGTCGATGGTGGAAGCGACGATGGTACCATCGAAATCGCAAGACAACTCAACTGTAAGACGATGCGTCAACATGGAAGGGGCAAAGGAGTGGCTATGCGCCAGGGATTCTCGGCTTTCTTACAAAGCGGCGATGATGCATTGGTGATGTTGGATGCCGATGGAACCTATCATCCAGAGGAAATGATTCGCATGTTGAAGGCTTTAGAAAAAGCAGATGTGGCGGTCGGAGACCGGCTAAAAGGTGCGATGGACCCCGATGCGATGACCCGTGTCAATTACTTTGGAAACCACTTGTTAACATGGTGTGCTGTGGCCCTTTATGGCGTACCAATGCATGATTTATGTTCCGGATATTGGGCGTTCACCCGACGCTCAATCAGGACGTTGAAATTGAATTCAATGCGCTTTGAAATCGAGGCAGAGATGTACACATCATGCGTTTTGGAACACCTTGAAATTACTCATATCCCCATTCGATATTCCAAACGCTTAGGGGAAGCAAAGCTCGGTTCGGTGAAGGACGGTTGGAACATTTTGAGAAAATTGCTTGTTCGTAGAATTTTCAAAACTCCGCCCCATTCTGTTGAAGGGGAAGGGAACTTGAGCATCGAACAATGAACAAGCCTCAAAACAGGCAAGAGGGAGGCTAAAGCATGGGACGCCACCACACCGCAGTCCTAGGTGCGTCCGGATTGGTTGCTCAACGCATGCAACAGCGTCTTGCGAACCATCCATGGTTCTGCCTCAGTGCGGTGATCGGGAGCAAACGTACAGCAGGTGCTTCGCTTGACTCAATTCCATGGGGCCTTGAACAGGACAGGCCACAATTACCCAACCTCAAGGTTCTTGATGCAGAAGATGACAATCTCATTGCCCACCTCAACCAAAAAGGCATCACTGTGGCTTTTTCTTGTGTACCTGCGGAGGTTGCAGACCCGCTCGAGAGAAACCTTGCCTTAGCAGGCATTGCTGTGTTTTCGAATTCAAGCGCTTTCCGACGGTGCGATGGTGTCCCGTTGGTGATCTCAGACATTAATCCTGAACATCTAGCCGATTTTGGAAGCGATGGCTACGGGTTAGCGTGCGCAACAAATTGCACATTGATTCCGCTCGCCGTACCAACAGCTGCACTCCACCATGCCTTTTCCATAACCAATGTACGAATGAGGAGCGAACAAGCACTGTCAGGTGCAGGCTACTCCTTACTTCAAAGTCAATCTGCACAGGATGGCGACCACCCGAGCGAAATCCCTGGTGAAGCGGAGAAGACGACTGCTGAACTGCTTCACGTGCTGTCAGCGAGTTTCGAAGTTGAGGTGGAATGCCGCCGTGTGACAAGAATGAATGGTCATCAAATCTTTGCTCAAGTGACTTTTGCTGAACCAGTGACCCTCAGCGAGGTGAACGTAGCCTTGGACGCTCACAATTTTACTCAAGCCCTCCTAGAATGCCCAAGTGCGCCACTGCGCTCTTTGCAGCGGGTGACAAGCATCGACCCAGAGGCGCACCTTTGGGGAAACGGAGAACACTTCATTTCAGACCCAGACCCAACTCATGATTTGAAAGCTGGAATGAGCGTGGTGATTGGCCCGGTTCGCATGCTGGATTCGACCACCGTTGAATTTTCAGCCTATTCACACAACACAATCCGTGGCGCTGCAGGCGGTACCATGTTGTTGGCAGAGCAGGCCTACGTCGAACAAAGGCTCCCGAAACAGCAGTAGGCATAAATGCGTCCATCACCCCCAAGCAAGTGGTGCGAGCATGGGTATTACCGCAATGATTCCGGACATGACCCTTGGTCAACTCAAGAATGAGGCAGATGCACGCTGGGGTGAGATCTGGGACCCTGCCTCAAGCCGCATGACCGTGATGCTCATGTGCCCTCGTAAAGAACGAAAGTTACTCGAATTGCACGGCGATATGATTGAACATGGACAACCTGTCTTAACCGTGTTCCACCGCCCCCGTGCAGGGGCTCATTTGCTCGAAGATCAAGGCTTTGACCCACGAAGTGCTTCGTTTCAATTCGTCGACTTAGCAACCCCTGACATGGGCCCTTGGATGCAGCACCTCGTCACCAATGAAGGATGGCTCCGCAGTTCTGTTGAAGTGACTGCTCTGCCCTATTCGGTGGACAATCCAGCACAACGCGGTTTTGAGACTCAGCGCATCATGTGCTTTCGACACCCATCCCTCGATGCTCTTGGACGCTACTACCTCCCCTTCCCGCCTCAAAGCATTCCAGGGAAGTGTTTCGTAAGTCTGCCAAGGCGGCAAGCGGCAGAATTGGCCCGTCAGCAGGCAGAAGTGCTCGGAGTTGGCCGTTTGGAGAAAAAGCAAACCATCAGTCAAGCCACCGCTGAAGAGATGCCAGCACCTGCACCTGCACCCGCCAAAGAAGAAAGCATGGACGCCATGATGGACGCTTTTTCAACCGACCTCATCGCTGGCATAGCCGAGGAGGCTGAACCTCATGCTTCACCCAATGAAGACGGTGAAGCAAACCTTGAGCATACACCCCTGCCAACAAGCCCCCCTGCGCCAGAGCACGTCTTCGTACCGCTTCCATCGGGCAGCGCGCAGGAACCAACTGCCCCGCAGGTTGTTGAAACACCAGCACCTGTCATGAGCCCCAAGGAGAACAAAGAAAATGTCCCTATGCCGGCGATTGAAGAAGAGCAGGGAGAGCAAATGTCGGATATCGAAATCGAATTCAGAGAACTCGTCAACGGCTTACTGGCGGCTGGCGTGGAACCCAATGAAATGATGGATGATCCACGTTGGGAAGAAATCAACGAACGCGCTACTGCCGTCGGGTTCGAAACATGGCCCGTCTTCCTTCAGTTAGCGACGATGGAATGACAAGATTCAATACCGCTCGACCTGACACCACATTGGAGGCACCACCATGGGATTCTGTATCAACTGCGGACAACAGCACCAAGACGGCATTCGCTTCTGCAGGTTTTGTGGAAATCAGCAACCTGGCGAACAACTTCTTCTTCGCCTTCGCCAAGAAGCAGAACAAATTCATTACATGCGTTTGCAAATGCAAGCAGCCCAACAGCAATACGCAGCAAACAACCAATTCCAACAACAACCGCCACGCTGGTGAGTTGAATGCGGCCGAAGCATTTGGCTATTGAATTGTCAAAGCTCAAGCCTCACCCTTGTCTTCGAGTTGAACTTGAACAATACGCTACAGAGGGTGACCTTGCTGCTTACTGGATGCTCGGTGTGGACCAAGTCGACGATGTGCAGGGCAAGCACATTGTCGACCTAGCTGCTGGCAACGGAATTCTCGGCCTTGCAACCCTTTTGCTTGGGGCTGAACATGTGACCCTCATCGAAGGCGATTCATCCGCACACGCCATCGCAGAGGCCAACGCCTCGAACATTGACAAACGAGTCGCTGGTTCGGCGACAACGGTCCATGCGATGATTGGACCTGAACAAATTGAAATCCAACAACCAATCGATTTGGTGATCATGAACCCGCCTTGGGGCGTACAAAGCGCGAAGGCAGATCGCCCACTGCTTGAATTCGCCTTCTCGTTGGGTGCAACAGCCGTTCACGTGCTTCATAGCGCCAAAGCACGTCATTTGATTGCAATGGCGAAGGAACACGGTTATGACGGCGAGGTGATGTTAGAAACAGAATTCAGATTACCACCCACCTATGCCCATCACAGCAAAGGCAGGGCAACAACTCCAATTCGATGCTGGCGATTCCACCGACCCGGTGATGCCAAATTAATCGAAGACGAAAATGAACAGGCCTGAACCCTCGTATGAGGGGTTGAAAAGGGGACGGCCCACCCCTTCAATCACGCGAAACGGCATGCGACCTACCTCAGGCCATGTTTGCAAAGGAATGAATCACATGACGCCGAGCCTCGTCACCCCAGGAATGAATGTATCAAGCACCGCAGAATGCGAGGCTGGAGAAGGAACAATTGAAGTCGATGGTCGCATTGTGGCCACTGCAATTGGCGCGTTTTCGATCAACGATGGCATCGGCACCGTTACGGCCGCAAAGGCCGTAGTCACTCCTGAAATTGGGGACACTGTGCTTTGTGAAATTGTTAAACTCAACGAAAAGAACGGAGAGGCACAGGTCATCTGCATCGAAGGGAAGCCCGGAAGTGTGCTGCCCGAGCACCTCTACGGTCAGTTCCATGTCACGAACATCGTGGATCGCTACATGCATCAAACTGCAGACGCTGTCCGACGTCGTGATGTGTGCAGAGCCGAAGTGAAGGAAACCTCACCAGTGCTCCGAATTTCCTTCAGGGACCGAGATGACTGCGGTGTGCTCCATGCCATTTGCCCTCCATGTGGCGACACCTTGCTTCCACACCTCGATGGTGATTGGAACGTTCAATGCCCTTCATGTGGATTCCAATCCTATCGCGCCCTTGCCGACAACTACGGTGCTGGATGGGCTGAACTCGAACAGGGCGCAAGCACCCTCAACAACGCTGGAAAGCGCTGGGGCGCTGCCGCTGAAGCCATGTTTGGTAAAGGGCCAGCAGGGCGAGCTACATTCATTGCAGCTGATGTTCGCGAAGATGGACGAGAACGAACCTACTTCCGATTCGAAGGCGAAGGCGGCGGCCAAGGTCGACGCCCACGCAACGCACCTGGTTGCCGATTGTTCGTTGGAGGACTCCCCCGGGAAGTCGGCACTGAAGAACTCAGAGCGCTCTTTGCTGAGCACGGCGACATGACGGATTGCATTGTCCTCACCGATGACAACGGCGTAAACCGTGGCTTCGGATTCGTCACCTACAGCGAAAAAGCACACGCTGATGCTGCAATTGCCAAGTTGGACAAGCACAAGATCAACGGGCGACGCATCGGTGTTCGTGATGCAGACAGCGATGATAAGAAGGGCAAGCGCGAGAAGCGAAAGGACCCTGAAGGACTCAAACTCTATGTTGGTAACCTCCCGTTCAAAGCCACTGAAGACCAACTCAAGGCACTGTTTGAGGGCGTTGCGACCATCACTGAACTCGTAATGGCAACCGACAACGCTGGAAAGCCCAAAGGATTCGCCTTCGCATTCGTGAAGGAAATGGATCAAGGCGAAGCAATTGTTGCAAAACTCAACGGCACTGAACTGCTCGGTCGGAAGATCAAGGTCGATGTCTCACAAGGTGGCAAGAAAGGCGGAAAGGGTGGAAAACCTGGCCAATCCGGTGGAAAAACCAACCGTGAACTTCAAGCCATGCGCGAAGAGGAAGAAGACAGCAAGAAGCGCCGACCTCGCCGCCGCCCCAAGAAGGATTGAAGACCACTTAGCGTGGGTTGGTCACTATGGCCGAGTCGCATGAACCCGCTTGGCTCGTCATTGATGGCTACGAAGATGAGCCTGCAGCCTTCGGCGTTCCGCCCTATGTCGGTTTTCACATTCGTTACCTCTGTGGAGTGTTGGAGCGAGCAAACATCGCCTATGAGTACACGACTATCGACGCTTGGCGGATGTACATTCGTGAGCATGGCGAAGAGGCTGCGCACCAGCGCCTAGCGAGGGCTGCTGGACTTGCATGCATTGCAGGGGCAGTGGTACCAGGCCGCTACCTCCGGGGTACACCCATTTCCCTCAAAGAAACCCGTGAAATCATCCGAAACCTTCCCTCAGCAACACCTGCCTTGTTCGGTGGTTGGGCGATTCGTGGATGGAAGCAGCAAGGTTGGTCTCCGCTTCGAGCAAATCTGTTCTTGGCGCTTCAAGACACAGATGCAACGCTTCATTCTTACCTTCACACCGGGGCGTGGTCACACCAGCGCCGCACTGCTGAACAATGGACAGAGTGGGCACAGGCTGGAGCTTCAAGTAAAGCGGTCACTGAACATCCAGATCTTGGAAACGAGCAAAAGCCAGGACCGCTCACATACGAAGTGGAGGTGTACCAAGGGTGCGTACGTTACAAGCGAGGGTGCAAATTTTGCATTGAACCCAAAAAGGGGATTCCCATTTGGCGAACGCCAGAGGACATCATCAAAGAAGTGCGCCTGGCTCATGATGCTGGCGTCCACCATGTTCGCCTTGGAGGCATGACAGACACTTACACCTACATGGCAGATGGAGTTCGAGAACTCGAATATCCAGTGCCAAATCCAGAACCAATTGCTCAACTTTTGCACGGACTTCGTGAAGACGAACGGCTTGGTGTCCTCCACACTGACAATGGAAACCCTTCAATCATAGCAGAAAACCTCGAACCGTCAGAGGAAATCACCAAGACGCTCGTGGAAACACTCTCAGACGGCGCTGTGCTTTCATTTGGCCTTGAATCAGCTGACCCAAGTGTCCACGAAGCAAACTGGCTCAATTGCGATCCAGAGCAACTCAAATCAGCGATACGCTTGATCAACAAGCACGGTCGCGTTCGAGGAGAGCGTGGCCTGCCCAAGTTACTGCCTGGCCTCAACTTCATCGCAGGGCTCAATGGAGAATCAAAGGAAACCTACCAAATGAACCTCGATTTGCTCCATGACATTCGCCGAGAAGGTTTACTATTGCGCCGCATCAACATTCGGCAGGTCGAAGGTGAAGGTTTCCAAGACATCCCCCCCGAACAGTTTAGTTCCTTCAAAACCAATGTACGGGACACCATAGACGGACCCCTGCTTGAGGAATTGTTTCCCGTGGGTGCAATCCTATCTGATGTGCATTGGGAGACACATGACGGACGAACAAGGCTTCCAGCCCATCTTGGAGAAGCGCACACTGCGGAGGCATCCCGAGGAAAAGCAGGCATCACGTTCGGCCGTCAAATCGGCGCTTATCCTATCTTGATAGGAGTCGAATACCACATTCCTTTGGAAACTCAATCGAACATCGTGATCACAGGTCATGGTGCACGGTCCATCACTGGCGTTGAAACCAACCTCAATCACAGGGTGATGACCCAAAAGCAACTCGAAGCGATTCCGGGCATTGGAGATAAAACCGCTTGGAAGCTCATCAGCCAACGAGCAAAGCAGACATCCAAAGGAAGAGCACCCTTTGAA
>CALKDX010000123.1 GCA_938084455.1 Candidatus Poseidoniaceae archaeon | reverse complement strand
GACCTCGAATGCTTCAAACGGAAGCAATCTAGGAATCCACTCACTCACTCAATGGAATGGAACCCACGTCGATACCAATGGCATCGGTCATGGAGGGCAACTCACGCTTGCCACCGACGCTTCGCTCGGGACCATCACCGACTTCGAGTCGACGGTTCGAACCGCTTCGGGTTGGATGGGCACCGGTGATGATCATGAAGCATGGGCTATCGTTCAACCGAGTTTACAACCATTGGTCACACAATCAGGCATGATCTTGCCTACCAACGGCTCAGGGCCAACCAATCAAAATGGGGCTTCTCAAACGGTGAGTGCACTCTCAACGCGTGGCATCGGCGACTTAGGTGCAAACATGTCAGGATGCATCCGTTCCCCCGCATACCCCACGCCAAATTTTGTCAACAATTACACATTAGCATTCAGACACTGGTTGGCCCTTAACAACGACGATGCTGCTTGGGTGGAAGTCAAAGACAGTTCAGGAGCATGGGTGAGCGCTGCTCCAATCAACGGCTACAACGCAACTTCGACCAACCCTTCCGCACCAGCAGCAGTGTGGAATGGCATCGATGCTCATTGGGCTCATGCCACATTTACCCTCGATGCATACCTCTCATCCATCCAAGAATCAATTGAGGTGAGGTTTTGTTTTGCAACCGGAACCTCATCCTCCGCACGGGGTGGTTGGTTTGTCGATGAATTGTTGCTTCAGAACCAAGGCGATGAACCTGGATCTTGGTTCCACGGGAACCTTTCGGGAAATTATCTTCCTAACGCAGAAGGGCAACTCGCTCTTTCGCTTGATTTTTCAAATCACACGGGCCAGTCGGTCGAACTCGAACTGTCCTCGAACTGGGACCTCGAAGGTGGCTCAAACGATCACCTCACCGTATGGATCTCGTTTGACAACGGAAGCACATACAGCCCAATCTCAAACCACCCCGGCCATCCAAACAACGGCGCTTTGTGCAACGGTGTGTTCTTCAATGGTCCGGATTCAAACAATCGGTGGTGTCCTGTTCTCTTCACCCTGCCGTGGACGACTTCTAGCCCTCAAAACGCCAGCACCGTTCATCTGAGATTTTGGGTTCAGACGAATGGGCAAATCAACTTCGGAGGCACCGCTTCAAGCGGTTGGGAAGGGATTGCAATCGACGACATCAGTGTATGGACAAACCGAGGCGCATCCAATCAAGCAAAGACACTCCTTGCCAATTTCACAGGCCAGCCTGCTCAACAGAATGGGTCTTCAGATGGTTGGCTGACCTATGACGGAACTGCACCAAATGAGTGGCAATGGAACGAAACCATGGGGAACAATGGACCAACAGCACTGACTGAGGATTTCGAGGAAGGATTTGAACTTCCAGCAGGTTGGTCATTGGAGGCCACATCCAATCGTCGTTGGGAGGTTGGCGTGACTTCGAACACATCTGGATTTGGTCCGGGTGCATGGCATTCGGGCAACAATGGCGCAGGAATCTACCTCGATGATGAATACCGGAACAACATGCTCACCCACCTTTACACGCCAGAGTACACCCTCCCAATCAACTCAACCTCAAGGCTCACGTTCCGAAGTTGGGTGTGCACCGAAGCCAGTTGGGACGGGGGAGCTGTGTCAATCTCGACCGATGGTGGACAAAGTTGGTGGTTCCTTCCGCCCACACTGAATGGGTTTCACGACCAAATTTCAACCGTGAACAGCAATTCACCACTGTTCGGTGAAGGTATTTTTGATGGTTCAACGGTGGTTGGTGGTTGCCACAATGTCAACAGGGGGTTTGACCTGAAAACATTCGATTTGTCGAATTTATCAGGCCAAGATGTTCGCGCCCGCTTTACCTTCTTTTCTGATCAACTCATTGAATTGGACGGGTGGTATATTGACGATGCAGGCATTGAAATCGATGTCTATGAAACCGAAGGGGAATGGACCTCCAATCTTTTGACTCCACATCCAGTGTTTGGCTGGGGTTCACTGGACGGATTTGTTTCCGAGCCGGAAAACACAACCGTTCGATTTGATGTTCTCGATGGCAATGGGAGCGTTCTTGCTGGGTATGAAAATCGAACCTTGCCGGTTGAATTGGCCCTGAATCCACATCAGTACCCTTCATTGAAAATACGCACTCATTTCATCTCCGAGGATGCACTTCGCACCCCTTCGGTTGAACGCTTGACGGTCGGTTCTGTTGGCTATTATGACGCCTATCATCACCGTTACGCTCCCTTTTCAGGCGTCGGGCTGAACGGCTTAATTGTCGATTCCGATGGTCGGCTAGCCGCCACTTCCTCAGCATCCCTTCTTTGGGATTTCACCGCAGTGTGTCCTTTCCAATCCATGGTGCTTCAATCGTATGGCGATAACCTCTCAGCCACTCATGCTGGTTTGTCCCTTGATCGCTGGACCTATGCAGAACTTGACACACCTGTGCTTCGAAGGGAATTGATTCAACGCTCGACGCCTCAATTCGAAACCCCCCTTGCGCTCACATGGAGTCCAAACTCGGCGTCACATGGCTTCACGTTTGAGCCCCATTGCGCGCTCGAGCCAACCGCTCCAACCTTCACCCTTGGCGATGCGCACACCATGCTGTACGAATGGCCCATTCAGTCGGCCAGTTCCAGTTTTGGTCTTCTGCGTGGTTTCGATCGTTTGGTTGGCAGCCAAAGCGGTGTTCACCCCTCGTTGAACAATTCAATCACCATGGTCCAAAACGGAACACAAACTGCAGATTTGACCTGGCTGATGCCGACCAGCAACCCCTTCACACCTGCTTTGATGACCAATCAAGTGCAATTCTTAGTGAACATGGAGGGGGAGGGGGCAACAGGAATCATTGAAATCGCTCAAGGCGGTCCAAGCCTCACCCTGGCTCCGAACGATTCATCACTCCATCGTCGAATCAGCCATTTAGCAACATGCGTGCCTTTGGCTCAACCGGATTCAACAGGGCTTGCCTCATGCAGTCTTTCGGTCACCCTGAGTGGGAATTTTAGCGTCTCGTTTAGCGATGCAGTCATCGTGCCGTCGCTTCAACGCATCACCCACACCATCCCTCAGGAAACACTCAACGAAGTGATGGACGCGTTCAAGGCGCAAAATGCCTCGGCGTCCGTTGTCCTTCCCTTGCATGTCACAACCGAGTCAGGCTCAATTGCTGCCAACTTGTCAGCGACAAGCCAACCAGTTTTGGTCGATTCAATATCCCCAATCGCTCATCAACGCTGGTTACCCGGTCAAACCGTAGTGTACCACACTCAACATTGGCGCGGCGATCCAAACCAACCTTCTCTCGACGCTCCAGACCTCACAGCGATCGATTTCATGCTCTCTCCGACTCGACACACATCCGATGCCGTGATTCACCTGCAAGTTGTCGATGTCGACACAACCCCCCAGTTCAGGCAAATAGGGGGCGTGGCGTATGCTCACTTGATTTCAGGGTCATCATCCATCTCGTGTGCCCTGAATGTCTGCAATGCAACATGGTCGATGACGAGCACATGGGCGTTTGATGACATCGACGATGTTCATGTTCTGGTGGCTGCAACAGACACTGAAGGGCTCACCACCGGGCCCGCCCATACGCTACGGCAAACTGCGTTCAATGAAATTGAAAATGATTTGGAAGTTGTGGAGTTCACACTCACTGATGATCAACAACGCAACCTCAATGATTGGTCAAACCTTCAATGGCCATTCCATTTGAACGCAAGCCAAAAGATGCTTGCAACAGGTGCTGTTCGTTTCCAAGGGGTCGCCCAATCCTACATTGGTGAGCATGAGGCCAATGTCCGTATCGATGCAGTAGCCGTACCACCAATCAACATCAGTGGAGGCCCTCATGAATGGCCAGGTGAGCCTGTCGAATGGTCGTCGTCTTGGTTTGCTGAAGTGGACGAAAATGGCGAATTCTCGATTGAAGTTGAGACCCCTTCAATGATGGACAACGTTCCATCAAGCACCCGTATTCTCGTTTCGCCGCACCTCGAACGGCGAGGTCCTATCAACGCCTCTGCTGAAACAAGCCTCGATTTCACCGGTCGCTCCAGCGATGTACCGTTCCTGTTTGACCGAGTTGCTCCGAACACCGTTTCATTGCTCGCTCTTGACCCCGGAGGGGTTGCTCCAGCAAATAATCACATTTGGATGAAAGGCCAAGATGTTGCTCTTCGTTTGACGCTTGAAGATCAAGAAGGCTTAGCGAACACATTGCTGTTCCATACTTGGCTTGAGTCAAAAGATGATGTGAATTTCGATGGAATCATGGATCAAGAAGAATATTCTGTTCAAACGATTAGCTTCAACATTGGCTTAACCGAGGCGGTCGTAGATCTACCTCTTCTCTCTTGGAGTGACATCACCGGTGGTGCGTCCTCCGGGAGAGCCAGCGTGGTTATTGAAGCGACCGACTTGGCAGGAAATGCACTACAAGGTGGCGGTGCATTTGGGGAATCGACTGATTTAGCAACCATTCTCGTTCAAGAAAGATATGACACTTTAATTGAAACTTCAACCCTCGATTTTGACGCATTGGACGGCAAATTATTGCTGGGCCACAAGCATCATTTCTCCTTCATCATCACCGATGGCAACGGCATCAACTCGCTTGATAAGATTGAACTGTCTCTTTTAGGCCGTGATCAAAGCACCACGTGCTTCATCGAGCATCGCCCGAGGTTCGAACAGACATTTTTTGACGAATCGTGCTTTGAAACTGCACCGGTCGTCACGGTTACAAAACTGGGCATAGCGCAAGAATGGAGTGTCTCTATCGCCTTCCGGCTGGCATGGTCACTGCACCAAAGTCCACTTCTAGAGGAAGCCATTCCATCATTGAAAGTCTTCGATGAAGGCCAAGATCTTGGTGTTGGGCTTTCAAAACTCACCGTGTTTTCATGGAATACTTCCTATGCACTTGAATTGAAACCCCTTGTTTTCGAGGACTTGACCTTGCCAATCGGCTCAACCGAGGGGCATCATTTCTGGGTTCATCTCAACGATGTCCTTCACCTGAGTGTTGAACTCGTTCACGCCGGAACAAACATCGCGGCAGAATACACGCCGAATCAAATTTCTTTTGACATCGTGCTTTCAGATGGGGAACGGTCCACTTCATCGAACTTCGCAGTGGACCAGTTTGGCATTGGAAACCAATCCATTCAGCTCAATGAAACGATCATTAAGCACAATTTGGGCTTCATTGATGTGATTGTTGACAATGATTTTATTCAGCATGATGAACGGTTTAATTTTACAATCGATCGGTATTCACCTCAATTCACTGTGCCTCCGGGAACGTTGGCCATTGTTGACTCTGACATGCTGAGCACTCAAGACATCATTGTTATCCTCAGCGATCAAGAGGGTCTCGGTCAGCATCCAGTCACTATGCACTGGACCTTTTTGCGGCTGGGGCAACCCATTGAAGGCAGTGAAGGAAGCGCAGAAGTTCCTCTATCTGCAGGCACTGGAACAACCAACACCTACTCAGGAACAGTGGATATGCGTCCAAATGGTTCAGTTGTTCTTGAACGAACTGATCGCTTATCGGTTTGGTTTTCAGCTTCAGATCTCGCAGGAAGGGAAGTTTCCGGGTTTGGAACGAGCAGTATCCCATTATCACCCGCCTTCCGTTGGGTCGCTTTCGAGCCACGGTTTGACAACATTGTCGTGACTCCTTATAGGCCGATTGTTGGGGAAAACATCTCCATTTTTGTTCGAGTGGCCAATGAAGGTCTTGTCAATGGGAGCGTTACAGTTCATCTTGTCGACGCAGAGGGTCGAATTTTGGAATCAAACACATCTGAACTCGTGCCAGGCTCGTGGGCGGAACACACATGGAGTCTAGAACCATGGACGACAGGGCGATTAGGACTGAGTGTTGTTCTTGTTGATGTGACAGGAAATATTCCTTTACCAATGGGTGAGGTTCAGGCTCAACCAGATTCGAGCAGGGGCGGCCTAAACAGCCTTGGATTTGCAGTGCTGGTCGTCATTCTTGCTGCGGGGGTTTTGGCCTTTAGCGTGTACCGGCGCCAAGAAAAGATGGCAGAGTACACCCGAAAACAGGTGGATGCCGTTCTATTCACTCAGAATCTCCCCCCGCCAAGGCCCAAAGATCTCGACCACTTTGATGAAGAGCAATAGTCAAGAACAGGAGGTCCGAG
Source organism: Candidatus Poseidoniaceae archaeon (assembly GCA_938084455.1). Lineage (GTDB taxonomy): Archaea > Thermoplasmatota > Poseidoniia > Poseidoniales > Poseidoniaceae > MGIIa-L1. Next base: position 14,876 of record CALKDX010000123.1, on the reverse strand, counting down.
CGTGGGACACAAGCCGGGGTTCCCGAGCGGTCAAAGGGGGTGGACTCAAGATCCTCTGCGTAAAGCTTCGCAGGTTCGAATCCTGCCCCCGGCACTCCAATCCTTAGATGATACACGACGTTAGATATTGTTCGAAAAAGAGGGTCCTTTTCCGAGGATTGTTTTTTTCGGAACGGAGACCGCCGATTGACATGCTTCAGCGACTCACAAAGGCGTTTTGATGCCCATCGCCCGTACGACACACCAACCTGCGCGGGCTTCAAAGATCGAGAAAGCGCCTCCTGCGAGAGCGCCAACAGAAGCAATCCACCAAAATGAACCGCTTATTGTTCCACTCGCAACGACGCCGAGCAACAATGCTCCTCCAGCAACGGCGGCTATACCGCCTGTGAGGCGGGCTACTTTTCCTTTCGCGTCAATGTTGCATTCGAGTGCCATGCTGCTTAAGCAATCCTGTGGATATATCAAGGGGTGTTTTTTCAAATGGGCAAAAAACCCTCACTGTTTTGCTAAAATCGCATCAACGAGAGGAGTGAATGTTGCACCATGCGGATGGGGCGAAACCACGTCAGCGGCCTCCTTGACTTGTTCAAAAGCACCACCCACCGCTATCGACCAGTGGGCGAATTCAAACATAGGAAGATCGTTTGGAGCATCACCAACGCACAACACATCTTCAGCAGCCCAGCCCATCTTTTCGAACATGACCTCCAAACCGGTTCCTTTTGACAAGTGTGGCTCCATGAGGTGAATTGCAAATCCAGTGCGGACTACAGACAAATGGGACCATTGACTTCCAGCAATGCATTGTTGAACTGCTTCGAGATCTTCATCAGGAAACAGACACCACTCACTTTCCCGCCAAGTGTTGGTTTCAATCCCTGCAGAATCAAGGCCTTCGATTTGGGTCGAGAGCCATTCTGCCGCCATCTTTGCTTCTTTTCCATCAGCTCTCACAATTGGTCCCCCCCAGGCTTTGTGCCACAGAACACCACCGTTTTCGCAGCATATAGGTCCAGAGAGTTTGAGAAACCTCCACAAACCATAGGTGATGGCCCGAACGTTTCCCGTCGCTAAAACGACAGGTATTCCAGCGTCTTCTAACCTCCGTAGCGCTTTGATTGCACCAGTGTCGAGTTGTTTATTTCCATCGGTAAGGGTTCCATCAATATCGACCGCCACGACCTTTGGACGCCAACCTTGGGGGAGCCACTGCATAACCTTGCGAAGTAGGAAGTTGGCGTAAAGATTGGCGTTCTTCGTGAATATGGCTGAGCATATTGTAGGTCTCAAAGGGTAGGCATTATTTGTGTAGGGCTTAACCCCTCTATATGGTCGAGGGGGCGGAAGACGAATTCTTTCTCTCCCTTGAGGAAGATGAACCCGCAGCCAAGGTTGTGAAATCAAAACCAACCCCTCAAAAAAAGAAAAAACCAAAGAAAATCGCTCCAAAAGCGGATGTCGCCCCCCCCACCCTTACAGCCGAACTTGTCGACACCTCTGTGGTCCAACAAGCGACGGGGACTTACGAACTCGGCTGGCCATTGCTTGGAATGGACTGTCCCGATTGCGCCAGTAAGGCCACGCGGGCTTTGGACACCTTACACCAAGCGAACGACATCCATGTCTCTGCAACAGCAGGGACGGTCCGTTTCAAAATCGACCTTGAGTACGGCCATGTGGCCGAGGTCTCTTCGGTTCTTCGTTCCCTTGGTCACGCACCAGACGTTGATTATCTTGAATTGGCGGGAGCGAAAGCAACAACCATCGCTCGCCGAAATGGAATCGATCGGCGAAAATTAACCAAATTGTTCCGCCAACAGCCCGGTGTTCTTGATGTGGAAATCAACGACGATGACCGGGTTATCCTCCAGTTGGCTCCAGATGCCACGCCTGAATTGTTTGAAAAGCGCAATCGGGCATTGGAACACATATCCGGAATGAAGGTCAATCTCGTTCCTGCTCAATCCAATCGAATTCGTCCCGATCAGTGGCGTTTGATCGGTGGAGGGATTGCCTTACCTCTTCTCGCCCTTGTGATTTTGGGTGAACTCTTAGGATGGCCTCATTATGTTCTTGGTATCATTGCCTTACCTGGTTTGCTGATTGGAGGAATGCAGATGTTCAAAGAAGCATTAGCAAGTCTTGCCAATCGGCAAATGGGATTCCAAGTGCTGACAAGTCTTGCCGTCATTGGCGCTGCCATCTTGGGCATGTGGGAAGAAGCGTTGATTGTCGCTATTTTGGTAGCGTTCACCGCCCATCTCGAAGGGGATGCGCTCTTGCAAGCACGCAAAGCTATGCAAGGCGGACTTGACCGCTTACCGCGCAAGGCCCGAAAACTCACAGGTGCTTCCACTCCATCAGCAGTAGGCATTGAATCAGCCGTCAAAGCCGGAGCATTTTCGCTTACAATGGCTGCCCCTGCTCCCCTCATTGGTGCAGATGGCTGTGCACTCCCAGACCCCAATGCAGCCTATGAGGAAGTGCCAATCGAATTGGTCCGTAAGGGCGATCGACTCGAAATTCGAAGTGGAGAATTGATTCCAGCAGATGGAATAATCGTTGAAGGGTATGGAGCCCTCGATAAAGCACCGTTGACCGGAGAATCAGTTCCGGTTGAGATTGCTGAAGGCGATGAGATACAAGCGGGCCTGGTCCTCGCTCGAGGGCCAGTGGTCATCGAAGTCACTGCTGTGGGTGACGACACCCGCCTTTCTGGTCTAATCGATGCAGTTCATACGTTCCGTGAAGAACCACCACGCCTGCACAACATCATCGAGCGTTTCACAGCCATTTGGGTCCCTGTTGTTTTGTTCGGAGCCTTTGTCATTTGGTGGACTATGTTCCCAGAGGATTGGAAAATCATTCTTCTGCTCTGGGTTGTTGCCTGCCCGTGCGCTCTTTTACTTGCGACTCCGGTTCCTCACGCAGCCGCTTTGGCACGCTCTGCTCACATTGGTGCAATCGCCCGCGGTGGAGACGTCATTGAGCGGTTATCAAAGGTTGAACACATTTTGCTCGATAAAACAGGAACCCTCACCTCAGGAAAGCCTCGGATTGGCGAGGTTGTGTTCGCTAAAGGCCGTAAAAAGGACCCTGCGCTCCGCCTTGCCGCGGGACTTGAAGCCCGTTCCTCCCACCCGTATGCATTGACAGTGATGGACTATGTTCGAAACCAAGGGCTTGAGCCAACAAAAGTCAATGTCTTGGCCGATATTGAGGCAGGAGTGCGTGGGAAGGTTGGCGGTAAAGAGGTGGCTTTCATTCGTTATGATCGGGCTGAAGACTTAGGGGTCGAAGTTCCAAACGAGTTGAAGGATGCTTATTCATCCGCTGAAGCGAAGGGACATGGTGCCAGTCTGCTTGCTCGCGATGGCAACGCATTGGCCTTGTTCACCTTCATCCATGACGATACACGCGACGGAAGCCACCACCTTATCCCTGCCTTATTCCAACGAAACATCAACGTCGAAATTCTGTCTGGTGACAACCAAGCAGCAGTCACAGCTTTTGCGAAAAGCGTCGGCCTTCCTGAAGCATCAGCTCACGGCGGTCTTTCTCCAGAAGAAAAAGTCGAATGGGTTCGCGGCCGGTCGAAAACACACGTCACGATGATGGTTGGTGATGGATTCAACGATGCTGCGGCGCTTGCTGTTGCAGATGTCGGTGTTGCTGTAGGGAGCGGAGAAACCGTCAATCTCGAAGCAGCGGACGTATTGATTCCCGGCGATGACCCTCAAATGCTAACGGAACTCATCGATCTCGCTCGGCGGGCACAACGGATTTTAATCGGTAACTTTGTGATTTCTGTGGGCATTACATTGGCACTCGTTGCGGCTGTCATCGGCCAAATGTATGATCAACTATGGGTTGGTGTTCTCATTCACGAAGCTTCAGTCATTCTCGTGATCCTCAACGGGGCTAGACTTGCAGGTTCGGATGGTGCCCTTTCGTTGTTGAAAAACATCGTTGTTTCCCTGTGGAGAGACACGAGCGAAGCCTTCGGTATGCTTAGGAGCCGGTTCACGTCTTGACCTTGATTTTACGCGACATCTTCAAACCATAGAGTGGCCTCTTCCTTCATGGTGAGCGCATGGCCAGAGTACGAGCAGACCCAGTCACAACCGCACTTGCTCATCCAACAAGGCGCGCCATCTACCTCGCTCTCACCCACTCCAATGAATTGAGCACGGTCCAGATTGAGCGTCAATTAGGCGTCGATCGATACAACCTCTATCACCACATGAAGAAACTCGCATCGCTGGGTTTGATTGAAAATCATCGGGATCAAGGTCGAGCACGATGGTGGCGAAAGGCAGCGCAGGTTGAACTTCCAGAATTGCTTCATGCCTCACCAAGTGTTCAACCCCCAACAGCATCTCCCCCCATCCAAGCATCGTCTGAACCACTTCCTGACGGTCTGCACGATGCAGTCCAGCACGGTGGCGATGTTCGAGTGATTACCCTCGATGGGTCACGGGATCAAGTTGGTGCGAAGAAAATGCTTGAACTGTTGGCCCAACAACATGGAATTCCGTTGGATTTGCCATGGAATTTCCTTCCTGAGAGCATTGTGCTCATCGCTAAGAAGCGCTGAGCCTACCCAGAGCAATAAATCAAAAGCGAAGACTAAGAGGCGATACCATGAGCGAAGAGTCAACAGTTGAATCTCGTGTGGCCCCACCTGCGCTCAGTTGCCCAAAATGCGAGGGCCTGTTGCCAAGCGCTCTTGGTGAGGTGCAATGCACCCTTTGTTCCGCGAATGTTCGAATCGATCACCCAGTCACTCGCAAGAAATGGAAAGAAGAAAAAGTCGGTTGTCCAGAATGCGGCAAAGTTCTCATTGTTGGAGTCGATAAGCGTCCTGCCCACCTCAAGTGTGCCTCCTGCATGCACCATTTCACCCTCACACCGCATATTCCCAAGGTGGAGATCACATGCCCGGGTTGTGAACGCCAGTTGCGAATGAAGCGAAAGCCAGGTGCTCGACGCATTGATTGTCCAGCCTGCGACACGGCGTTCAATGTCAAATTTTGAATCCCTTGCTCATGAAAGCAGATTTTTCATGACTCAAAAGCCACAACTTTGGCCACGGAATTTCACCCTCCAAAACGCCTTGTCGCGCCCCGGCCTCGTCGCGCTCCTTATCTATGATGAGAAGTGCATGAAACAGTGGATGGGATACGATGTTACCGAGCGCAAGCAAGAGTACTGAGGCACTCGATGCAGCACGGAAGAAGCGTGAAAACGCTGACAAAGTGGCTCTATCAGCGCTTCGTTCCCAATTCACTTCAACCCCGACCTCATCGCTCGACCAAGCCACAATGACCTCCGCTAGGTTCCGTCAAGAAGAGCGTCTTAGAGCCGACCTCCGACGAGAGCGGCGGCTCCGTCAGCAGGCCATTGCTGAACGTGTTTCAGCTATGCAAGAAGCCCTCGCTGCAGATCTTGCAGTCCAGCATGAATTGACCCTTGACCAACTCGAAAAAGAAATGCGAGAAGCGATGGAACAGGACCTCAGCATGCTCGAAAGAGACGCATTGGCGCGAGAAGAATCTCGAATGCGAGGCGAACTAGATCTCCGTTTGAACCGTCAACTGGAAGCAATGCGTGACCAGTTTGAAGTCGAACAAGACAGGCGCCTTGAAGAACATCGCACCCAACTCAAGGCACAAATTGAAGCTCAGTTGCATGATGAACACCGTCAGCGACTGGACATCCAAAAAGAGCGCCTTTCACTCGAATTCAATCAACACCTCCAGCACCGCATCCGAGGCATCGAAGCAGACATCCACGCCGAGATGGAAAAGCGCTTTACAGAAATGGAATCAAATGAGATTTCCAGATTAGAAGAGGGTCACAACGCACGCCTTGCTGAACGTGAAGAGCAACTCCGCCGGGGAATCAGAACCCGTCTTGAACAGCAACTTCGAACCCGCTTGAAGCAACGTGAAGCACGTCTCAAAGCAGAGTATGAACGCCGAAGCCTCCGCTTAGAGGAAGACATTGCAGAACAACTCCAGTCTGAACTTGAAGGTCGGCTTCGCCAAGAAACTGACGATCTCGAAGAACGAATGCGAGAAGATGTCGAACTTGCTATTGCTCGGCGCCGCGATGAATTGCGTGTTGAAATCGAACAACAACTCCAAGCACGACACTCTGAAAGGCTAGCAGAACGAAAGTCACGGTTGCGCGAGAAGTATGACATCACCTTCTCGAAGGCAGTGGATGATATTTCACGCACCCTCAAAGCCGATGTTGAAGTTGAACTTGAACAGCGTATGGATGAAGAATTTACTTCTTACCGCAGCACGCGTGAAGCAGAGATTCAGAACAGACTTGCTCGGTTCCGATATGAGCGAGAGGCAGAACTCCGCGAACAACTCGAAACCCAATACGATGCGAAGAAGACCGATTGGTCGGAACGGCTCGAACTTGAATTCCAATCCCGTGAAGCATCGGCTCGAAAGGCGATCATGTCCGAAGTGGATGCAGGCCTCCGCAATGAACGCCTGACCTTTGAAACCGACTTGGATTTGTTGAAGGAAGAGACTTCTCTCGAACTCGAAGTGGATATGGAAGAGCGGCTCAACGCATTCCGAGAACGCAAGGAAGAGGAAGTTGCAGTGCAACTTGAACGACAACTCGACAAGCGTGAAGAGATTATGCGGAACAAGGCTCTCATCGACGTTCGTAAGCGTGAAGCACACATTCGTGCGGAAATTGAAGCACAACTCGGCCTCAAGCGTGCAGAAATCAGAAACCGGCTGCAAGGTTTGACAGAAAAGATGGATGCCTTCAAGGAAATGGCAGAAGATAAGATGCGAGAAGCAGTTACCAGGCAAGTGCAAGGTGAAGTGGACCAAGAGGAAGAAACCTATCGGTCCCGTGAAGCAGAGTTCCGAGAACTTCAATCCACAGACACCCGTGCAGAAAAGCGCCAGATGTGGATGCAATCCATCTCTGGGCAAAGCGCTCCAGGTCAAGCCCCTGCCAGCATGGATCCTTCCGCACTCGGGGCTCGTCCAGACGCCCTTGGAGCAGCAGCAGGCCGTCCTATGCGAGGCATGCTTGGTGGGCAAGCACCGCAACAACCTCGAATGGGCCTCGCTGGAATGCGAGCCCCGGCAACCAGTTCTAAGCCATTGACCATGCCAGGCGCTCCTTTAGTGAAGCCAATCAAGGCCCCACTTGGTGCAGGCGCTCCTTCGCTAGTGCAACCTGTTCAACCCAAGGTTGTCCGAAAGCCGTTGCAACCGGTCAAGACCTTGGTCCAACCAACGGCAACGCCACAGCTTGATGATGTTCCATTGCCGCCTTCTCAAACCTCAGAGGTTGTCGAGGAAGCACCACTTGCTGCGCCAACTGAAGAACTCGAAGCAGCGGTTGCAGAGGAAGTCGAATCGATTGAACCTGCTGTCGAACCAGTCGCTATTGAAGAAACCAATGTGGTCGATCAAGCACCAGTGGAAACGGCAACAATGCGTCCAATCACGGCGGTCCTGTCGCCAGTGGACGCTGTGAAACCGGTCGCGACAACCACCCTCAAGCCAGTCCTTCCGCAATTAACGCCGAAGAAGGCACGTGGTGCGCCACCGAACATTTCCCGAGGAGCAACTGCTGAAGAGGGTAAAACCTCCACAGCAACGCTCACTCCCGTCCGTAGATTGACACCATTGAATGTGAAATCAGTCAGCAAAGACGAGGATGAAGAAGAGAAAGACGAGGCATGATTGCCCTCTTCTCGACGTGAAGCCAAACATCGGCTCATTGATAATGATAGAGGGATTGGCTTGAGCCATGAACCGGTTGCTCGTACTGTTCATTGCCTTTACCATGCTTCCATTGGTGGCTTTTGCCCCTACAGTTGTCGCCAACGAGGTGGAACTGATTGATGCTGGTTATACGCATCAGACAGCGGCAAAATTGGTGCACTGGGAAGCCATGAACGACGGCACCATCCTCACGGTTGATGTTGAAGGAAACTTGAGCGTGAACTCGTTCAGCAATGGTATTCTCGTGCCGCTTTGGAGCCTCGATCTCAATGTGAGTGCAAACTCGGCTCGGCTCGATGATGCCCAAATCTTGACCGCTGTGGCCCATGATGCAGGTGTCTACGTTGTTCATATGGACTTGCAAATTGCCAACAGAAACCTCTCAACGACAGATCCAGTCAACGATATGGACTGGGACACAGAGGGCGATTTGTGGCTTGCTCATTTTGCTGGTCGTCGACGAGCCGAAGAATACAGTTCTGAGGGTGCAACGGGAACATATTCACCCCCCGTTCAAAGCGGATTCAATTCCTTCCTTGTGCTCGATGACGGACGAATTGCTCTCGGGGGCTATGATTCAAAAGTACATATTTCTGACAACGGCGGCACCCTATTGACCACTTTGAGCGAACCTGGTGGCATTGTCAATGCCCTGATTCAAGATCACGATGGCCACCTTATTGTTGGTGCAGCGAATGGGGCAGTGTACCGATACAACACCAATTCTTGGGCTGTTGAAACGCTATCATTGAGCCATGGTTCATCGATTGTGCACCTAGAGGAAGTGGACAACAGCACATACATTGCTGGCACCCAAAATGGGAAACTCACGATGATTGACGGTGCGACATTCAGCGAGGGGGAAACGTACACTTCTCAGGGCTCTGTCATTGGTTCATCAACACCGTTTACCGGTGAGGTGTACATTGTGACATCTTTCCTTTCCTCCTCAAAGGTCCGGTTGTACGACCTCGACACCGACGGGGATGGAGTAACGGACTCAAACGATGCTTTCCCTCTTGAACTCACACAATGGTCGGATGCAGATATGGACGGCTATGGCGATAACATCAATGGAGTCATGGGCGATCAATTTCCAAACGATGGGACTCAATATGTCGATGTTGATGGTGATGGTCATGGCGACAATCCTGCCGGTACAGAAGGGGATCTATTCCCGAATAATGCAGACCAGTGGCAAGACCGGGACGGAGACGGTTACGGTGACAACATGCAGGGTCAGAACGGCGACATGTTCCCTGACGAACCAACCCAATGGGCAGATGAAGACCTCGACGGCTACGGCAGCAATCCAGATGGCCTGATGCCCGATGCATGCCCAAACCAAAATGGATTTTCAAAACACGACCGCTTTGGGTGCACAGACACAGACCTTGACGGGTACTCGAACCCCGACGGGAACTTCGGCATTGAGCAAGGAGCCGACGCCCTTCCTTCCCAATCCACGCAATGGCGTGACCAAGACGGCGATGGTTTTGGAGACAACACGACCGGTTTGTTGCCCGATGCTTGCCCGTGGGAATTTGGAAATTCAACCAAAGCCTGGCTTGCGAACGCAACCTCTCCAGTTGGCTTCATCGAGGTTCCCTCGAATGGATGCGAAGACCTTGACGGTGATGGCTGGGTTGATCGTACAGAATCCATTGGGATGGAAACCAATCCAGATGAGTACTTTGATGGTGATAAAGACGGCGTAGGGTCAAATTCCGATTACGATGATACACGCCCTCTTGTGCAGACAGAAAAAGATCACTGTATGCTGAATTTCGATGACGTGACCGATGCTTGCATGGGATGGAGGGACGGTGATTACCAAGCGTACCTCGCTCGGGATAAAGGAGTAAATGAAAGCGATTATTCCTACTCAGCATGGAACACGAGCAAGAATGCAGGACTGCTTGATTCAGGTGGCGATGTTGATTCTTCCACGGTCAAACAAGTCATAGCCGTTGGTGGCGCAGCATTCGGAATTCTCACCCTTGTTATTGTGGTTGTCGCTGCACTCAGCAAGAAGAGAAAAGAGAAAGCAAACATCAAACTCTACGGTACTGCATTTGTTCCTGATAACAAATCACGATCTGCCTCCGCAGAAGCACTTGAGGGAACTGCAGGACTTTCAGCCCAAGGTGGCGTGGAGTCTGATTCAGCTTGGGACGATGACATCGCCAACCTTGATTTCAGCGTCAAGGATGAAGACCTGTCTGATCAAGAAGAAACAAGTGAAGTGATTGATGCTGGCGCCCTTTACGGCGAAGAGGACAGCATTGAAGCCATTGCAGGCATCCAGTCACCCAACCAATCATCTCCTGAAGCCGCTGCTACAACGGAACAAGCCGCTCCTGCAGCAGCCCCTCCAATACCCGATTCTGGACTGCCAGAAGGTTGGACGATGGACCAATGGAAATGGTATGGCCAAGAGTGGCTCGATAAGAATAAGTAAACTAAGGAGGCCTCAATAAAGCAACAAGGCCATCCTTGTTGCATGGGCCCCATTGGCTCGCATGAATATGTCCAAACTTCGCCAACATGACCCCTGGTCGGAAAACACTCGGTTGTACAACCGCAAAAAATCTGAAATTGAAGATCTCTTCAGAGAAGTCGAATCTGAAATGAAATTACAACACCTCCGGTACCTCGAGCGCAAGGAAAATGGTTCAAAAAAAGACAAGATTCGGGCGTTGCTCAAGTACACACGTGCAAAAGCAGTCTACGATACAGTGCGCTGGGTTGCAGTGAAGCGAGGCGCTCGACATCCTTTGTCAAGCAGTTTCGTAAATCAATCAGCGCCAAACAATGGGCAGTGATTCGCGAAGAGCGCCCAATTCATCACCGGTGTAGACAGGCTTTCCTTCTTGCTTTAGGGTGTTCATGATCAGCCACAAAACGCCGTTCCAGGCTGTTGAACGAGCAAAAATTTCGACATGCCCACAGGCTGCTGCAACCAAAAGTTTCCCCTCTTCGGTGTTCTCACTGAACAAGGCCCGAACTAAATTACGGGCATCAAATTCGTAACCAAGGGGGCGCCATTCCATCATGGGATCACACCTTGAAAGGAGCGAGGTTCAATCGGTCAACCAAATGTTCGACCTCAACATCAGCCACGGCTTTCATGCGGTCTCGAAGCGTTTCAATTTCACCGTTCATTTTCGCAATTTTATGCGCACGAACCATGTCGAGAAGCAACTCATTCACGCTCTTATGCCCGCTTGTGCTGCGCATGGTGTTCAATTGTCTTCGAACTTCGTAACTCACGCTCACAGAGGTCATTCCTTCACCAGTCATTGCAATCCCTTGCTCGCGAGTGCGTTCTTTGGGCTACTTAACCCCCGCGAAGGAAGGTTTGCTGAAAGTGGCCTTTTTTGAGTGAAATCAAGACCTCGGGGAGGTTCTTTATCGGTTCTTTCGCTGTCTCAAAAGCCTCGGTTCTTCATTGACACCAAACTCACGACGCATTTCTTGCACTCTCTTGTGGAATTCCTTTGCTAGGGTCCAATATTCGAGGGACCCAGCACCAGCTCCAGAATTTGTAGGTTTGTTGAGTAGGACGGTTGGAGCGCCGCTCCATGGGGCTTCTGCAACCTTAACCAAACGCCGAATTGTCGTTTTGAACAATTTATTTGGCATCTTCTTGTTCACTTCATCACAGACGTGCCGACTGAGTTTTGAACGAGCATCAACCATCGTCATTGCAATGCCGAAAATCTTCAGGTTACGGTTGATCCTACGTTGAATCATTTTGATGGAATTCATCAGCATGCTGAATCCTTCAAGGGCGTAGTATTCTGCTTGAACGGGGACCATAACCCAATTTGCTGCACACATGGCATTGATGGACAGCAGGCCCAACGAGGGGGGCGTGTCGATGATGATGTAATCGAATTCGTCGATGATTGGCATAAGCGCTTCACGAAGTCGAGTTTCTCGACCAATTTTGTGGCTTAATTCGATTTCTGCACCGGAGAGATGGATGTCACTTGGAAGCAACCAGAGATGGCCGACAGAAACGTTATCTGGGGCTTTTTTGTTGTTGTTTCGCATGCTCCAGGCTTCTTGCATGGAACGAGTCAATTCTTCAGGGCCAATCAAGTACTCCTCCATGAGGGGCAATTCTTCTCCTGAGTCATTGGTGAGCAGGTCATAGGAGGTTTTCTTGACATTCTTCTTCTCAACCCCAAACGAGGTTGCGCAGTTGCCTTGCGGATCTAAATCAATCAGCAACACCTTGGCCTTAGGTAATCCTTGACGTGGTGATCCCTTGGCAAGCGCCGCGGCGAGGTTGACTGCAGTTGTTGTTTTTGCACACCCACCTTTCTGGTTTGCAACCGCTACGACCATTTTGTACGGATTCATCAATTCACCTCCTCGGACATGTTAGGAAAAGAGGTTCTCCTCTTTGAATGCAACCACGGAGGTCCAATCATCAAGCAGGTTGAATCACTGGGACTGGGACTTCCGAGAGAATCTTGCGGACAATGTGCATACCGGTGATTCCTCGAATCTTTGCCTCAGGTTTCATATTGATTCTGTGAGAAATCACTTGCAATGCGATGCCTTTGATGTCATCAGGGATGACATAGTTTCGACCGGCGATGGCTGCTGCCGCACGTCCGGTCTTGAACAGCGATTGGGATGCACGAGGTGATGCACCGTTGGTCACCCTGTGATCTTCACGGGTTCGTTGGACAATTTCAACAATGTAAGAGAGAATAGCGGGGTCAACATGAACGGTTTCAAGTGCTTTTTGCATGGCAACGACCTTCTTTGGCGAGGTCACTTGGAGAACATCGTGACCGTCCTTTCCTCGCAACTTTCGGCGAGCAAGAATTGCCTTCTCTTCAGCACGGTCCGGGTAGCCCATGCTCATCTTCATCAGGAATCGGTCCATCTGAGCCTCAGGAAGGGGATATGTTCCTTCTTGCTCGATTGGGTTCTGTGTTGCAATCACAACGAACGGGGCGGGTAACTTGTGAGTGATCCCTTCAATTGTCACTTGCTTTTCTTCCATTGCTTCCAAGAGAGCTGCTTGAGTCTTCGGTGGTGCACGGTTGATTTCGTCCGCCAAAAGAATGTTAGAAAACAATGGACCGGCTCGAAGTTTGAATTCGCCTGCTTTTTGATCGTACATGTATGTCCCCATAATGTCGGAGGGCAACAAGTCAGGGGTGAATTGAACACGCTTGAACTTGCATCCAAGGGCTTGAGCGAATGTGTTCGCAAGCAACGTCTTTGCCAACCCGGGGAAATCTTCGAGGAGCATATTACCGTTTGATAGGATTCCGACAGTGACCCTGCGGAGGTTTTCATTTTTACCGATGATGACCTTGCTCACTTCGTTCATGAGGCTGTTGGAGATGGCAGAAACTGTACCAATCAAATCTTGAGTTCCGGGGTTTTGACCCATTGCGGGTGCGGCTGAGAATCCTGCTTCCATAGTAAGGCCTCCAAGGACAAGTTGCGAACCGCACCCTTCCATATATGAATGTGAGGGGGGTAGAAGTCAACAACCCATCAACGCAGTGCTTGCAGAATGGTGGAAGTTCATCGTCCCCAGAAATGGTTTTCTTTGCGGTGCAAGCGGATTAACTCGTCCAAAATCTCTTGTTCGACAGGGTTGAGATCAATTTTCTTTAGTCGTTTAGCGTGAGATTCGGGGACATCAACATAGAATTCATCCAATTCCTCAATGTGGCGTCCCACCGTTGGTCCATTGATGGCAACAGCGACCTCGTCGCCTTGGTTCGCTTCCTTCACATCTTCTGAAGCACGGGTGCGTAGACTCTTGATTTGGCCAACAGGGGTTCCGTCCATTTTCATCAAGCGCTGACCGACGTGAACCCTTCCACCTACGACGCGCATACCGACAATCGCTGGGCCCTTTGCCCGGAATGTGTGGTCCTTGAGGTAGAGGAGTCGGCCCGGATAGACCAGTGATTCTCGTAATGCTGCCGCCATCTGCTCAGCGGTTTCTTCTCGCCACGCTTCGTAAGCATCGAGAATGTGATAGATGATGCTGCCCGAAAAGAACTTGATTTCTGCATCCTCAGCGCCCAATGCCTCAGCAACCTCGGAGTTTCCTTTGACTGAAAACCCAAGGATCACTTTGTTGAGCGGGTCTTGTGCGGATTGCGCCATGAGGATATCCCGTTTGTTCACAGGACCCACCGTTGCTTGCCGCACTGGAATTTTCAGTTTTGCGAGTTCGAATCCAAGTGCTTCCAGTCCTCCTACAGTGTCTGCTTTGATGACCACACCCTTGCGTTCTTCTTCTGCACCTCTGCATGCTCCCTTACGAGTGTGCTCTTTGAAATCTGTACGTGGGAACACTTCGCTGCACTTTGAGCACATGATCGGCATCGTGTCGAAGATGGCACGCCATTCTTGGCGAATGGCGGTTTCGGCATGCTCTCGCTCTTCTTCGGTGTTGGCTCTGTAGAGTGTGGTTCCAGCAATGGTGTTCTCGAGCTTTGGAGCGACAATTTTGACTCCACAGGCGGCCTCGACTTTGTCGAAATTAACCCAGCGCTTCCCAGCATCTCGCATTTCAGACATGCCTTTTGGACGTTTGAGTCCTTTGATGTGGGTTGAAAATGGTCCATCGTTTGCTGCGACCATGATGGTGTCTCCAATTTTGAGCTCCCCACGGTAAAGGATGACATCGATGGTTTTGCCCATGCCAACCTCGTCCCTCATTTCCAAAACAGTCCCCTCGGGCGTGCCAAGCGTGTCGGTTAAGCGGTCTTCAAGGAAGCGTTCAGCCAGTCCAACAGTAACGGCGAGAAGGTCTTGAAGGCCTTCACCGTCTTTGGCCGACATCGGCACAAGGGCAACATTTTGGCGGAAGTCCCTGATCTGGTCGTAGCGTTCAATGTTGAATCCATGTTCTGAAAACTGGCTCACTAATTTCCAATACCGGTCTTCAAACAAGGACTGAACATCTTCGCGCTGGTCTTTGAACGACTCCATGAACGAACGTCCATGTGTTGTGCGCCAGCCATGGATGCGATCGACTTTATTCCCAGCGATGACAAACGGTGTTTTGGTTTCCTTGAGCGTTTGTAGGCTCTCGATGGTTTGAGG
>CALKDX010000122.1 GCA_938084455.1 Candidatus Poseidoniaceae archaeon | reverse complement strand
GAGTGCGTCGCTGTCAAGTTGTCCAGCAACAGCCATAGCGCTGTTGTGGGCTCGTCCAACGAGATGTGGCATGGTGTCTGCAGTAGCGATTGCAGCTTCCAATGCAACGGCCATTGCCTCTCGGCTGGCCTTTGCAAGAATGGTTGGCATGGTTTGGCTGGTAAACCACGTGATGTTGCAAGCAAGGTTGAATGCGCCTGCGGCGTAACTGACCA
The DNA here is from genome assembly GCA_938084455.1 of Candidatus Poseidoniaceae archaeon. Classification (GTDB taxonomy): domain Archaea; phylum Thermoplasmatota; class Poseidoniia; order Poseidoniales; family Poseidoniaceae; genus MGIIa-L1. The sequence continues at coordinate 17,504 of CALKDX010000122.1, read as the reverse complement.
GGTCGGTCTCGAATTGCTCGTAATCGATGTCGAGGGTCGATGGTGCGAACAATGTGCCGCCTTCGAGGGTTCCACAGAGTCGGAGACCTGTGACGATTGGATTAATTCCAATCTTCGAGAGCATCATACCCATTTCGCCTTCGAAGACATCGCCGGCTTCAAGCACGACAGTGCGCTTCTGGATTTGAACTGAGCCGCCCATGATCTTAGCAGGGATTCCAACTGAGTTGAGGTCACCAACTATTGGTCCTGGTGGCATACCAGTGTCCATCTTTTCAACAACGATTTGATGAGGAGCGATGTCCCCTTCTTTTGCTGCTCGGCCGGCTTCGGTCTTCTTGAGTTCTGTGAAGAGTTCGAATGAGTTCAAATTAGCCGAGGAGACGAGCGCAGGTTGCACAGCTCCGTCAAACATTGTTTCGATGTTTTCTGCATCGTAGCCAACTTGTTCCCACGCAAGTCGCATCAATTGCTTCTTTGCGACTTGAATGTTCATGTCGCTGCGCAGTTGTGCTCGCATACCGAGCATGGCACCGGCAGGAACGCCGTGAATATCGATTACAGCGATGGTCTCACCGCTGTTGAGGAGCGACACAAGGTCCTTGACCGTGTCTTTCTTCCAAGAAACGACCTTAGGAATCAATTGATCACCTCGACCATCTGAGATGGACCCATGGTTGTCTTGATGTAAAGAGAACGAATGTTTCCAACACCGCGCTCAAGCTTGGAAATCACACGGTTGTAGACTTCCATAGCGTTGGCGTTGAGTTCTTCTTGGGATTGCTTTGCAGTTCCAAAGGAAATTTGGAATGTCATTCTGTCACCAGACTTGACCACAACTGTGGATTGAAGGCCAGCAGCGATAATAGCAGGATCGAGTGTTGGAGGGACTGGGCGAGGCATCTTGCCACGTGGACCAAGCACGACACCGAGGTATCGGCCGATGAGACCCATGTGAGGGACTTCGGAGAGGAAGAAATCGTAAGCGTTTGCGATTTTCTTTGCCTTTCCTTTGTTGCCACCAAGGTCCTCAATTTCTTGAGGGGTGATGACGTGAATGCCTGCTGCCTTTGCTTTAGTGGCTGCTTCGCCTGCGGCGAACATTGCGATTTTGAGTTCACGACCGCGTCCAGAAGGAAGACGGATTTCTTCCTTGATACGGTTGTTTGGGTTTTTCAAGTCGACGTCCTTGATCGTGAATGCAATATCCACGGACTCGACAAACTTACGCTTGGGCGCATGTTCAAGTGCGTCCGATATTGCTTGTGTTATTTTTTCTTCCATTTTTGTTCACCCCTGTGGTCAGCGAAGCGCTCTACGACGCCTCTACCACGGTCCGTGAGTCTCAGTTAAACCGCTCGTCCCATTCTCCTTTGTTAATGATGGCGAGGGCGTCATTTGCCCAGTGACCGTCGATTTTGACTCGCATTGAAACGCATGTTCCAATGATTTCTTTTGTTTGTGCTTTCAAATCAGCACCGGTTAGGTGTCCTTGCCCGTTCTTATCACGGGCGACGTCCATTGCCTTCTCAAGAGAGAGATCCTCAACAGCAGCTTCCATGCTACCGTTGCACTTCTTGACGCCCAGGGCTTTCTTGATGAGTTCGGATGTCCATGGTTTTGGCATAGTCTTCATCTCCATTACTCACTGCTGTGGGCATTCAGCCGACAAAACACCCCTATTTAATCGCGCTGTGCGAAGGGTGCTGGCCGTCTGGCCCGGTGAAAATCACTCCACACGCTCCACGACTCGAACGTGGTCGCCACGCATGTTCAAGGTCATTGGAATGGGTTGTTCGTACAACTCCATGCTGACCTCTTCCTTTGATTCTGCAACGCTCAGAACACGAGCCTTCTCGCCCTTGAAAGCGCCAGTGACGATTTCGACGATGCATCCAACTTCGATTCCAGAGGTGACAGCCTTTGGTTCAAGGTAGGGGAGAATATCGCCGAGTGGTGCGGCTCCAGGCAACACGGTCTTGGCGTTCTTGAGCGGCGTTTGATTGAGGCCACGGCGGGCTGCAGGATCTCGGCCACCAGAGCGACCGATCAACTTCTCAACGTGGTGAAGTGCGCTCGACTCAACAAAGAGGTAACCACGCATTCCAGTTGGGTGAAGAACAGACATAATCTCGCCTTGAAGGGAGGTAAGGGAACCACTGCCGTGCAATCGAGCGTACATTTCGTTGGCAACCCGTTGTTCGGAACCAATCGCTGTCTTGACGATGTAGAGGAAGGAGCCAACGGATCCATACATCTCACCGAAAAGAGTGGTGTTGTTTTCCATATCGAGGTTCGAGAAGATGCAGTTGTAATCTTGAAGGGTTCCCGGATCAATCCATTCCGCTTCGGTGTATCGGCCCATTGGGGTCACTTCATCTGTGCTTGCGACAACCAACACTGGCATGACGTCAACGAGGCTGCGGCCCATATCGATTCCACGGTCGATGCCGGCCCCTTGATAGTGCAAGGATTCAACTGGAATACCTGTGGATTCTGAAACACGAGTGAGAACTTCCTCTGGAGTATCTCCCACGCCCCAGACGCCATCCCATAAGGCGGCAAAATCTGGGTCTTGCTTATTGCGGCGAAGCAAAAGCAACTTCTCTTCGAAACGTACAAATGCGACAAATGCGTTAACCATCTCAAATCTCTCCTATCAGTTTCCGATGCCAATGACATCTTGGAGCAGCCACGGCAGGAAGTTGTCCATGAGGACAAGCATTGCAAACCCAATGCCACCGAGCACGAACATGCCAATCCCACAGATGATGCAAGTTTGCTTGAATTCTTGAGGAGTTGGCTTTCGGGCCATTCGAATAATTCGAGCCCAAGAGCCACGGGAAATACGCCTAAATTGGGATTCAATCCAATCTTGGCGGTCCTGAACTTTGTCTTCAAAGGAGCGTTTTTCAGCGTTTTCACCAGACATGGTACGACCTCGGCTTTCCATGCCACCAACATGGTCAATATAACCACTCCGACGCGACACGGCGCGCTTTCATTGGCTGCTTTTCAACCTGATTCACTCAGGCGAGGGTTGATGTGGGAGGGGCGTTGAAGCCAAACCGGATGGCACAGAAAGACCCCTACAGTCTGTTAGGCGTGAGCAGGGATGCTGGCGACGCTGAAATCAAGCGTGCTTTCCGCAAAAAGGCTCGACAGTACCACCCTGATCGAAACCCGGATGATGCTGCTGCAGAAGCCAAATTTAAGGAAATTCAAGAGGCTTATGACACCATTGGCACAGCCAAAGAACGCAATGAATACGAACAGCAGCAGCGAATGTCGAGCATGTTCGGAGGTGGAGGAGGTCCACGCGGTGGCGCAGGAATGGACGACATGCTCAGACAAATGTTCGGAGGCGGCGGTGCACAGTCGTTTGGTGGCATGGGCGGTATGGGCGGCCGACAACAGCGCCAGCGCCCCCAGTCTCGGCAGAAAGGTTCTGACATTAACGTCGGCCTCAACATCACTCCAAAACAAGCAGAGCAAGGCGGGAAATTCCCCTTCACTTTCAAACGGTTGAAACCGAATCAATCCGGTGCAATGGAAGCCACTTCAGTCACCCTTCAAACCACCATCAAACCAGGTGTGAAGCACGGTACAGTAACCCGGTTACGCGGCCAAGGCCACGACCATCCCGATGGGGAGCCCGGCGATGTGTTGCTCAGTGTACGAATTCAATTTGGAGAGGGGCGCCGTTGGGACCAATCCACCCTGGTGCAAGAAGTACAGGTGCCCTACAGCACATTGATGCTCGGGGGGAAAGTCAAGGTGAAATTGCCATCTGGTAAATCCATCCGCCTCTCAGTAGCCCCTGAAACTCACATAGGAGATCGACGAAAAGTACCGGGTGCCGGCTATGATGGCGGTGACCTTGAACTCGAATTTGTCTTACCAGAACTTGAAGGCTTGACCAAAGCCCAAATCAAAGCCCTTGAGGCATTACGAGACAAGGGGTTGTGAGGCATGTCTAGACCGCAAAAGCGTGGCAAAAACCGCCACAATCAAAAGCGGAACAAAGGTCCTCAAAGCCCACCTGATGAACGCTTGTGGAGGCGATTAGCGGGTCATTTTGGTGAAGATGAATCCCTTTGGCAACGTCATTGGGATGGTGCTTCAATTGCAGCCTACCTCACCGAAAAAGAACAACTGGTTCAACGGTTCAAACTTGATGCAAAGGCCGAGCGTTCGTTCAGAAGCGACCTCGACCAAAGCATAGCAACTGGACGCAGTAAAGGTGAGAGGTTTGTCACCGTTTCGGACAAAGAAGTGACCCTTAGAAGCCCAAAAAGCGTGGAAACTATCGAAACTAACGTCCGTGATTGGCAGGCGTTCACATCGCTCCACTGCGCCGAGGGATCGCCACCACTCACCGGCCTTCCAGCCCTCAAACGGGGCGACACAATCAGCGGCGAGGAGGGGCGGTATGTTTCAGAATCTGATGCCGACCGCTACACCCTCCTCGAGAGCGTGTGGATGGCCCACCTTGCTGGTGAGGACTACCCTGAGACGTTTTCGCTCAGTGAGGGAGAAGTGCTCCATGCGTGGGGCTCCTTTGATTTGGTGAAGGAAGCACGCTTCATCGCCAAGCGTCGGTCCGGTCTTCGGTTTCATGAAGCAGAGCCGAGCATGGCTTTGCTCCTTCTTCAATCCAATCACCACACCGCAAGAAGCCTCATGCATCATCGCCTTGAAAACAAACGCAAAGCTGGATTCAATCCTTTTCCATCCAGGTACAATGAGCGTTTGATCGATGCTGCTGAGGCCTTATCGGAAGTGAATGGTGATGCAGCCGTGGCGGAAGGCAGGACCGATTTACGACACCTTCCCTTTGTCACCATAGACCCTCATGATGCGAAGGATTTCGACGACGCAGTCTGCTTAGTAGAAGCAGAAGGGAAGCGAACCCTTTGGGTCGCTATCGCCGATGTCGCACACTACGTCCGCCCAGACACAACGCTTGATGCTGCGGCAAGGAACCGGGCAACATCGGTCTACCTCCCGCATGCAGTTTTACCTATGTTACCACCAAAGCTAGCAGACGAACTGTGTTCGTTACGAGCAAATGTGGACCGGTTTTCCATGGTCGTAGCCATGCACCTCAACTCAGAGCATGAAGTGACCTCGACCGAGGCGTTTGAAGCCGTCATCAACGTCAAGCACAACCTCGCCTACGAAGATGCAATCGGAAAGAAAGAGTTCGAATCGATGTTCCAACTTGCGGCTGCTTGGCAAAAAAAGGAATTGCGCCTTAACATCCAAAACGCTGAGCTTCGGCCACGCCTCCATGGTGATGAAGCCATTCGTGTCGAAGTCAAATGGCCGAATGAGGCCACGCGAATGATTGAGTCATTCATGGTCGCAACCAATTCAGCAATCGGTCACTTCCTGGGTAAACTGGGCGCCCCTCTCCCTTGGCGATGCCACACCCCGCCTGATGCACCTGAGGTCGAGGAACTCAACGCAAAGTTGGAATCTCTTGGTGTCGACATTGTGCTCCCTCGACCTTCAACAAGGACCCATGGGCAGTCTGAGACCAGTGAACTGAGCAACCTTCTAGGTGCATGGGCAGGAGGCGATATCGATCTTTCCGGGCTTCAAGAACCGGTCGAAGACACGCCTGAAGATGTTGACACTTACCTCGCAAACGTCCTCGACCCTGAGGCGCGCCAATCGATTCTTGATGCGCTCGAGAACGCACAAGAAAAGGCATCACAACTCAAAGGACCTGTGCGCAGGGTGGTCGACCAGGGTCTGTTCCAATTAATGCAGCGAGCAAAATACAGTTCGGAAAACTTGGGCCATTTCGGCTTGAATTTAGATGCCTATGTGCACTTTACTTCCCCCATCCGCAGGTATCCTGATATGATGGCTCACCGCCAATTGAAAGCACACCTCCGCGGCCTCGATTGGGTGCACGACGAAGAAGAAACGGCAGCATTAGCGGAACACTGCTCCGAACGGGGTCATGCTGCAAAGCGACTGGAGTGGGAACTTGTCGCCAACGCCTATCACATCCATTTGCTTCGAGGAGGCGTCATAGGTGAGCAATCAAGCGAGGCGTCACACATAGAGGGGGACATGACCTACAAAGCAAGAGTCACCGGGTTGCGTGGCGTTTGGGTGTTTTTGGACCTTGCCGATGATGGTTCAATTCACGGCAGAATGCATGTTCGCCAACTGGGTGGAAAGCGTAGACTCTTGGTCGATGATCACGGATTGAGCGTGGTGCCTGCAGAGCCGGACCACAACGGAGAACATCCACCAGTGGTCCAGTTAGGCCAAGTGTTCCCCTGCCGATTGCGCGGTTTGGACATCTGGGCAGGATTGCTTGATTTGGCTCCGCTCAAGTAATCAAGCCAAAACAATGGGTTTATATTGACTACAATAAACCAAGACCCATGGCCAGAGTGAGGGCTCAAACTTGCGAGTGTTCCTGCAAGATGAAGCGAATCTACACCAGAGCGGAAGGCGGCAAGGGCTGGAATCAAATCGGCTGGATGTGCACCTGTGGGTGCGGATGCCTCACCATGGATTCGGGTGATTGGAACATCGTGGACTGCGATCCTGTTTCCTGTTCCAACTGAGGTCGTGAAGTCATGTCCAAACCAATTCCTCTGAACATTGCGGGCATGAGTTGTGCAGCATGTGTTGCCTCTGTTGAACGAGTAGCACAGGCCGTGGAAGGCGTGGCAGAACTTACTGTGAACCTTCCATTGCATCGTGGACGGTTAAGCCTGAACCAGAAGGCATCCTCCGACACCATCGCGAACGTCATCAAAGCAATCGAAGGTGCAGGGTTTGTAGCATCTGTTCGCGAAGAACAGCAAGACAGCGCCATCGGTAATGATGAAATTCGTGCGCTCCGAAACAAAACATTGCTTTCATTGCTCCTCGCATTGCCAACCCTTTGGTTGTCGATGTTTGCCAATAACCTCGGCCAAGAATACGGGATAGAAGTTCGCTTTTACCTTGCAATGTTTGCATGCATCCCGGTGTATCTATGGGCCGGTTGGGCGATTCACAAAGGAGCGTGGATTTCTCTTCGGTCCGGTCGAGCAAACATGGATGTCCTCATTCATTTGGGAACAACCGTCGCTTTTTTATGGTCGGTGAGCGTTGTGATTGCCCCAACCTTAGCCAACCCACCAAACCTCCTCTTGCAAGCCAATCACGTCTTCTTCGATGGGGTCGTGTTCATCATCGCCTTCGTATTACTGGGCAATTGGATGGAGGCTGTTGCCAAGGTGAAAGCAACGCAAGCTGTTCATGGATTGATGGCGTTGCAACCGAAGACTGCTCGGATCATAACGGACGAAGAACTCGGGCACACACAGAAGATTGGCATTCATGCTGTTTCACCAGGCTCGCTGTTGAAGGTCTTGGTTGGAGAAACGATTCCTCTTGACGGGACCGTTGTGGAAAACAGCGTCAGCATCGATGAATCGATGATGACAGGGGAGCCCTATCCTGTGCGGAAAAAAGTCGGGTCTGAGGTCATGGCTGGAACAATTGTCCTCGACGGAAGCGTGCTCATTCGAGTGACCAACTCGGCCGGAGATACGCTGCTTGACGACATCATCGCTCTGGTTGAAGAGGCACAAATGGGCAAAGCTCCAATCCAACGTCAGGTCGACAACATTGCGGCTGTCTTCGTACCAGTTGTGATCCTTCTCGCCATCATAGCAGGGGCCTTCTGGTGGCTTTCTGATGCATCGGCAGGTCACAATCCGTTCGACACGTCTGGAGAATTAGCCATCCTTGTCATGGTATCAACGCTGGTGATTGCATGCCCGTGCGCCTTAGGCCTAGCCACGCCAACCGCCCTCATTGTTGGAACTGGGGTTGGTGCCAAGCACGGGCTGCTCATCAAGGGCATCGAAGCGTTGGAGCAAGCCCACAAAACAGACACGCTCGTCGTCGACAAAACGGGCACCGTCACGGCAGGAAAACCAAGAGTGAGTCACATCGAACTGATCGATACCGAAGTGAAAGAAATCCTCGGAATTGCCTCTGCGCTTGAATTGGAATCAACACACCCACTTGCTGATGCCATCCACACTTCGTGGTCCAACGTCACTGCTGTTCGGCCGAGCGTCAGCGATGTACAAACGCTCGCAGGAATGGGTTTAGTTGGAGATATTGATGGGACCTTGGCCGGTGTTGGCAATCTAGATCTCATGGCAGAAATCGGAGTGAATGTCTCTGCTGAACTGCAAACTCGCATGGATGCTGCTGCTCGTAAAGGGGTGACGCTTGTGCTTGTGAGCCACGGACTTCGATTGCTCGGATGGATTGAAGCAAGCGATCGCATTCGCACCTCATCAGCTCGGGCTGTAAAGCTGGCCAAGCAGATGAACCTCGATGTCATCATGCTCACCGGGGATCGAGAAGATGCGGCGCTGGTAACGGCCAATGAAATTGGGATTACGACCGTGCTGGCCGGAGTTAAACCCGATGAAAAGGCAAGCCACATTCAACGGCTCCAAGCAGAAGGGCGAACAGTTGCAATGGTCGGTGACGGCATCAACGATGCGGCCGCTCTGTCCATGGCTGATGTGGGAATAGCGATGGGAGCTGGTTCGGACATTGCTCTTGACGCAGCTGATTTCATCCTCCTTCGAGACGATCTTATTGACGCCGTCTCTTCAATTCAACTTGGAAAAGCCACCATGCGAAGGATTCACACAAACCTTGGATGGGCGTTTACCTACAACCTGATTGGAATCCCGCTTGCCATGGGCTTCTTGCTCACATCGACTGGATGGTTGCTCCCACCAGCATTTGCTGCGGCAGCAATGTCGCTTTCATCCGTGAGCGTCATCGGTAATTCCCTCCTGTTACGAGGATGGAAGCCCATTCGCGAATGAAATTCAAGAGCGCGCTCCGTAACAAGAAGAGCATGCGGAAGGGATTTGCGTGTGCCGATTCCTTTCGATAGATTGAATATCATCGGGTCCATGCCAAAACCATGAGCCAAACGATTCACACACTCTCCATCACGGGCATGACCTGCGGTTGCTGCTCGGGGCGCGTTACACGTGCGTTGAAGGCCACACCGGGCGTTGTCAACGTGCTTGTCTCTCATGAAGACAACACGGGAAACGTTCTCACATCCCCCGAAGTCAGCGTTTCAAGCCTGATTGAAGCGGTCAAATCCGTTGGCTTTGATGCAACGGCTTGAAGCGTTTGTTTCAAATCTAAGATGCACCGCCATCAGTTTGCGCGGGGGTCGCCCAGCTTGGTCAACGGCGGTGGGTTTAGGTCCCATTCCTTATTGGTTCGCAGGTTCGAATCCTGCTCCCCGCACCTCTTTCAGTCTTGCAGGTGAGAACCCCGTTCACGCAAGGGAACAAAGGTGAGAATCCTGCTCCCCGCACCTCTTCTTCAGCGCGTGTGAGCACCTTCAAGTGGACCAAGTGGGATGATTCGGAACGTGTTGATGTTCTGGTGCGACCAGAAGTAATGCGCCTTCATGTGATGCCAATGGCAAGTTTCTCGGACCCCCTCCTGGTCAATCATTCGCTCAACAAATGCCTGAAGGTTCGGATAATCGATGATCCTACGAAGGTTGCACTTGAAGTGGACGACGTACACCAAATCAAACCGCGCAAGCGTGGGGAACAAACAGATGTCAGCCTCGGTAAGAACGCCTTTTTCCTCACCAACCAACCAATCCCGACCTTCAAGGTGAAGTTCCAGTTCGTCAAGTCGCTCAAATAACGCCGTCACGGCTTCATCGTAAGCCACTTGAGTTCGGGCGAAACCTGTTTTGTACACACCGTTGTTGACCGATTCATAGTTGGCGTCAATCATGGCATCGATGTCCGTTTTCAGTTCCTCGGGGCAGAGGCTCCGGCCGTTTCCAAGTCCGGCTTTGGAAAATTCATCGAACATTCGTACGATTTCACGGCTCTCGTTGTTGACGATGGTTGCGTGTGTTCGATCCCAAAGCACCGGCACAGTTCCAATTCTTGGACCCTCGTTCCAACCAGAAAACGCACGGTTGTAGATCCCCTCGAGGCTTGCCTCACCGTTCACGGTGTCGGCGGTTGCGCCTTCTTCTTCCGGGTTGAAGGACCATGACCCATCCTGGTTCATTCTCCAATCGACCACGTCAACACTCACCTTGTCTTCGAGTCCAAGCAAGGTTCTGGTAATCAACGTCCGATGAGCCCACGGGCACGCATGCGATACATACAGATGGTAACGATGAGGCTCCACATCGAAGGTTCCACCGGGTTGAATGAGGTCCCTAAATTCACTCGACTTGCGAATGAACTTGCCAGAATCAAAAGCTTCTGTCCATGCTCCGGCTTGCTCATCGCTTGGTTCCATGGTGGAGCCATTTACACTCCTCATATGAAGAGTGTAGTATCTTCGCTGGTCGTTGGTTCACTCAAGGTTCAATCGCAGCAACTTGGCTCGTCGTCAACTTGAGCACAGAAGCAGGTCACGCTTGGCACCATGTCCGCTCGAGAAGATCGCTCTTCGAACAAAGCGGTCACTTGAGCGAGTTCCTCAGGTGCGTCGCCTCGGGCTTCAAGGCAGAGTTTGAGGCCCAAGAGGCCCCACATGTTGTCCTTCCAGAGTTTGATGTCTTCGCGGTAAACGGCTTCTGCTTCTTCGATGTGTCCCTGCTCAAAGAGAAGAGCACCGAGGATGTGACGAACAGGTTGCATCTGGCCCCAAGGTTCGTTGTAAGCAAGGTTGAGCGAGAGGTCAACACCACGGCGGATGTGATCAAAAGCAGCGGTGAAGTCGGATGCTTCGCCACGTTCCTTAGCAAGGTATTGCCGGCGGTATTCGATTTCACCCTCAAGCACTGCTGCGTTGACGAGCAAAATGCACGGACCTTCGCTTGGATCTTGGTACATCAGGTTGTTGTGGAGCACACGGCCAGCAAGGGCTGGATTCTTGAGTGCCTCGTTGAACAAGACTTGTTCTGCTTCAGCTTCTGGGACCATTCCCTTGGAAGCGTAAGCCACACCACGGGCGTAGTGCTGAGTGGCGATTGTGGCAGGGAAGACATCCTTGTCGTCGTACATTGGTTCAGCCAGAATCTCGTCCCACTTACCGAATCGAATCATGACGTGCCACGGCATGGTGACGTAGGATTCGAGGAAGATTGCACCCATTGGGATGATGCCGGCAAGCATGAATTGTACACCGGAGTTTTCGTCGCCTGCAGGCAGAGTATCAACGGCTTTGCGAGCGTACTTGAGAGCGGTTTCGTATTGCCCTTCGAACATAGCACACCAGACGATGAAGTGGTGGTTGTGCATTCGGTAGAACTTGTAGAACTGAGATTCATTGCCGGTGAGTTCGACGTATCGGTCATCAGCTTCAACCGCTGCAATGTTGCATTCCACGGCTTCCTTCCATTGCCCGACCCATGCATCAATGTGCGAAGGCATGTGGACTAGGTGGCCTAGACCTGGCATGAGGTTGCGAAGAACATCTGCTGCTGGGAGTGCCTTTTCTGGGAAAGGTGACAATTCCAAAGCGTGGCAGTACAAGTGGCACAGCGCAGGGTGGACCTTTGCTTCCTCACTGCCTTCGAAGGCATCTTCCATAATCTTGACAAGCAACAAGGTGTTGTCATCCGCTGGAGTGATCTCGCCGGTGGCTGTGTTCTTGTCCCACAGTTGCCATGCCTTGAGGTTCATCAGAGCCTCAACGTAAATCGAAGTGACGTCCAAGTTTCCGCTGTACTTCTCATACAACGGCGCCATTGCTTCAGCGAAGGCAACGTTGAGTTCTGGGGAGTTCCCCATGTTGAGAACGCTTGGATCTGCTGCGTCACGTGCTTCTGCAGAGTGACGTGTTGCAAGAGCGTCAATCAAATCTTGTTCCAATTCTGTGCAGCCATCCTTGAGGGAGACTGCAGTTTGGATTGAATCGTGACCAGAGCCAAGTCCGGGTGCCCAGTTGTAATTTGAAGAGACACAGTATGCGATGCCCCACCATGCCATAGCGCAGGTGTCATCGAGTTCAGCAACCTTGCTAAAGCAGGCAATGGCTTGTTCGTGGTTGTAGTTCAGCATGTGGCCGTAACCTTCCACAAACATGGCGCGTGCTTCATCGTTAGCGCATGTAATTTCTGTGGCGAAGGTGTAATTCGATTCTACTCCATAGTCGTAATCCGTCGGTGCAAGGGTCATGTATGGCCTTAAAACGGCGTTTGATTTAAGGTATCGGGTGATATATGATGGATTTTCGGACCGTATATGGAAAAAATAAGACGAAAACACAAGCCAAGCGAATAGGTGATTAAAGCGCTTGAAGATCAGAGGTGGAAAGCCTCACTCGATGCGAACATCTTCAATGCCCTCAGCCGCTTCAGGCCAAGCCATGTCAAGGGATTCCAATGTCTCCAGAATGAGGGTCGATATGACCTCATTGCGGTATTTTTTGTTGTTCGCCGGCACCACATACCATGGTGCATCTTCGGTGCTGGTTTCTTTCAACATTGTTTCGAAGGCGCCCTGGTACTGGTCCCAATAGGCCCTTTCCTTGAGGTCGTCTTTGTTGAACTTCCATTGTTTCTCGGGGGTATGCAATCGGCTCTCAAAGCGCTTCTTTTGCTCGTCTTTGGAAATGTGAAGGTAAATTTTGACAACCGTAGTGCCCTCATCGACCAGCATTTGTTCGAAAGATCTGATGTGGCTGTAGCGCTTTTCAATTGCCTCATCTGGAGCATAGCCGTGCACTTTGACCACCAACACGTCCTCGTAATGACTGCGGTTGAAGACGACAATTTCTCCGTTTCCGGGCACGTGGGGGTGGACGCGCCACAGGTAATCGTGAGCGAGTTCGATCTTGGTTGGGCGTTTGAAAGATTTCACTTTGACGCCTTGAGGATTCAATAAGCCAAACACCGACCGGATGGTACCATCCTTGCCACCAGCATCAATGGCTTGGAGCACGACAAGAAGCCGCTGTTTTCGTTCAGCCCACATCAATTTTTGGAGCGATTGCAATTGCTTTGTGTTCTTCTTCAAAACGCGCTTTGATTGCTCTTTGTCAAACCCTGTCGGAGGATCTGCTGCTGCATCAGACAAAGCAAAAGTTTCCGGGTTTGAGACTCGGTACTGGGAAGTGTCCACGGCACCTGTCTTCCTCTAGCCATTAAAAATCGTTCTGCGGTGCTGTGGCTGTTGCAGGACAGAACAACGGATGCACTTTGTTCATAAAGTTCCGATGAAAGCGCATCTCAGGGATGGTGTCGAGATGGTTACCTCAGCAGATGTAAAAAAAGCCCAACAAGCCTGGGGACAGGGAATCGTAGAAATTGCCGCGGCCCATGAGGCCGGAATGGACTATGTCGAACGTGCACGAACCCATGTTGAAACTCTCTATGCCTATGGAATAGGGCCTGTGTTGTTCAAGCCAACCTTTGCTGTGAAGCAACAATTCCGCCCCACCTTCGAAGGTGCAATGTCCTACTTCGTGGGCCAAAATGGAGCCTGCCCCGAAGACAATGGTTTTGCGATTCAAAATTGGACCAATGTACGGTTCGAAAATCAAGAGATGGTCATCAATGGCACAACGGCCATGACAATGGGGAACTACTTCTTCACTAGGCCTGACGGCACAGAAGCCAAGGTGGAGTTCTCGTTTTGCTACATTCAGGACACGGAAGGGAAACTGCGCATTCATTTGCACCATTCCTCTGTGCCTGTGAACGTCGATTAGAGCATGTGTTCATTTTTAGCCAGAAAATCATGGTTACACTTCCGTTACAGGAAGGTTTCACTCCTGTAACTTCCCAAACTGCTCTTTAAGTACTAAACCAAGATGGAAAATCTATGAACAAATTGAGAACGCTTGTTTTGACCCTCATGCTCCTATTGGGAACCGCCTTACCGCATGCCGTATCTGCAGATAACGGGACCACCACCAACAATTCCTCAGGTATGACTCCCGAAGTCACCATCGGATTTGGAAACGTGACCAACAACACCTTGTCCTTCACCATGGATACCTCTGTGGATGTGTACAGCTACGACATCCTAATGAATTGGGAAATAGGTGCAGTCTACTGTAACATCAATGGATCTGGTGGACTCTCTGAAGAGCATGACTTGTATGTCGGTGTCATGTATGCCGGGTGTAGGGCTACAGGATACTATTACGGAACCCAGGGAATTTACCATATCCCTTCAGGAAGCAATGGCACGCTCACATCGATTTACTATCAATCAAACAGCCCTGAGGTATGCATGGGCAGTGCGACGTACGCTGTTCTTGACGCAAACGATGAACTGGAGTGGCGAAACGCAACCGTAGATCCCGAGGAGTGTTTGACGTTTACGAGATACGAAACAGATGACGATCTGTGGTTTGTGCTTGACGAAGACAGCAATGATGCAGGTGACAATGAATCGGAGGAAGAGGATATTATTGATGACAGCCTTTATCAGTTCGATGAAAATTTGTCGGTATTGGAAAACTTCGAAACGTTTGGAGATTTTTCCATCCTCATGGAGGCATTGAATATTGCGGGACTGATCGATGATTTGAGCCCCAGCAACACACCACAAATGGGTTGGACAATTTTCGCTCCGACCAATGATGCATTTGAAGCAGCAGGCTTCGACATTGATTTCTTCGACACTGAAGAAGATATCGCTTCACTCCGAGACATCTTGTTGTATCACGTCTCGTTTGCTGGGCCGTGGGGTCTCGCCCTTTCTTGCCCTTACTCCCTCGATTGGATGCCAATGGCCAACGGGGACTACGAAGATCCCAACGATTACAGCACCTGGAACCAAACGGTACAGGTTGAGAACGATTGCCAAGACATCCTCGTGAACAGCGAGTCGACGGTCATCGATGCTGACAATCGAGTCTATGGTTATGAATACAACGGAGTTGATGATTATCCTTTCAACGATCAACTTCCACAAGGCTGGGCAATTCCTGAGGACAATGGAATGATTCAGGTCGTTGATACCTTGCTTATCCCGCTTCAGTACCGCCAACCAGACGTCCTGTTTGAGTTCGGTGGCGACGTTGATGAAGACGATGCGTCCCCGAATGATGGCGAGGAAGAAAACCCCGTAGAAAACGAGGACCAAGTCAACGAAACCCAAACCGATGAAAGTGAGGAAACGAATCCTCAAGAAGAGAACGGCGACGAGGAACAAGAACAGGCACCTTCCGAATGGGAATGCATGGACGGAACATTGATCACCGTTGACCTCGTTGACGACGGCAAGTTCGATTGTCCAGATGGAACCGACGAATACACGCCATTTGTCGAAGAGGAGAACAGCGATGAAGTGTCGGAAGAAGCTGTCGGTGAAGTCGGTGAAAACGCTACGGAGCAAGATTCGGAGAGTGCACCGCCGATGGTGGACGAGCGCGAAGACGGTGGCATCACCAACACGGGAGAAAGTGATGAAGCCCAAACTGAAACCGATACGCAATCATCTGAAGATCGCTACATCATGATAGCAGGGCTCCTGAGTTTGATTGTCTTACTCGGTATTCTCCTTGGAACAGTGGCAGTCTCAAAAAAGGAAGATGACACCTTCTCCTCGGTCTTTGAGGAGGGGGGCGTTGCCATGGATGAACTCCTGGGTTTGCTCGGACGCTCAAAAATGCTCAAGGTGATGCACGTTCTCAACCTCCATGGAGAAGGTATTCGATTCACAGAACTGAAGACGAATGTAGACACATCGGCCACCACCCTTTCCCGCCGTCTTGGTGAATTGGAGGAGTTTGGTCTCGTGTCTCGAACGGAACTTCCAACCATCCCCATGACGGTCGTTTACCAATTGACGGATGCAGGTCATTCTCTCATACCACGAGTCGAAGGCATGTTTGAGTGGGCCTTGAACAACGGGCAACAAGACGACTGAAGGTTCGGACACCGCTCTAAGCGATATGCGTAAGTGTCTATCTGGTGGGCACGAGGGTTGCGTTAACCCACGTGTAGCGGATCGTTCAGATACAAGAGCTTGAAGTGGACCGCATTGATGGATCCCGTTGTAACCGTATACAACCACAACGGTACGGTTGTACTCGTATACGAGCACATTGGCCCCCTCGTATACAGGGGCCTTCACGTCTAATGACGGTGATATACACCGGCATGGCACCCAACATATCACGGAAATCCGGTTGCGAAAAGACTGTATCCTTCTGTGTTTTCGAAACAGCGAGCGTAATGGGGTTTGAAGTGACTCGCTGGTTTAGAGTACCAATGATAGACGGAGCACAAATTCAGTTCCCAGATATGCAAAATCATCGTGAAAATTTAGATGAGTTCTTTGAAAGTACAGGGATGCCTGAGGACTCGCGCGGCGTTTACTTCTTAGGATTCAGATCTCGGCAGGGTTGGACTCGAATTCGTTATGTTGGTAAAGCCATACGTCAATCATTCAGACAAGAGGCTTTTCAAAATCACAAAGTTGCTGCACACTACACTTCTATGCTAAACGAGGAGGGTGTGTTGCAACAATACCGTGATGGAGGCGCCGTTATAATCGGGTTTCTTCGCTATACAGCGCGTCATGGGACAGCCCGAGCAACTAATAGGATTACCGAAATGGAAAAATCATGTATTACGTTATGTGATGCACAATTTGGTGATTTCCTTAGTAACAGAGATGGGAGAAGGCCTTCAGATGTTTGGGTGACTGGGATGCCTCACTTTGGAGGAGAAGTAAGGGACTCTAGTGAACTCACGAACTTATGGGCTGATGTTCTTGGTGTGCCTTCAACTCCAAGGAGTCCGGCTGGGGTTCGGATGCGAAGGGATTTCGTTGACTAGCAGAAAATTGTATTATTTTCGATTATTCTAGGATAATCAAAACTCAACATAGCACCATCTGCGCAAGGAATTAATAATTGAATTCCAAATTTTCATAGGGAGTGTCCTAAACACCCTTGTACACAATTACTACGTTCACAAGGGATTGCAGTGTGCCCTGTTAGTCGGTACCGTTGTGAAGGGCCCACTAAGAGCCCATAAACACATTCATTCTATTCATATGGGCCTTTTGGTAATGTCCCTCTTCTTGGGGTTGTTCTCAAAAAGATAGGTCGTCGAATTCAAACATTCATGAAGTGCCTGCATTAGGCCATTTCATGCACCATCCAACGCGAAGTGGATTGGCTCACCATTGGAGTCTCGATGAAAACTGCGTTTTTCTGAATCATGGTTCGTTCGGGGCAACACCCGTTGAAATCCAAAAAGAACAGCAAACCTGGCAGCAAAAGTTGGAACATGAACCGGTGCGTTTCTACGAAGATTTAGCGATGGGTTTCATGGAGACCACACGCTCTGCATTAGCCGATTTTGTCCATTGTGATCCAGATGATTTGGCATTGGTTGAAAATGCGACCACAGGAGTCAACACCATTCTACGTTCACTGACGTTCAACGAAGGCGATGAAATTCTCGTTCCCGACCATGCCTATCAAGCCTGTAGAAACGCCATCGATTTTGTTGCTGAACGCTGGGGCGCAGTTGTGGTGACGGTCAA
>CALKDX010000121.1 GCA_938084455.1 Candidatus Poseidoniaceae archaeon | reverse complement strand
CCGGGCCCGTAGGAATACTTGATCTCATGAATCACGCCAAGTTTAGCGAGCCAAAGACGGCGAAGAGAATGCATGAATTCATTTTTGGTTAATCCGTCGAACCATATTGGAAGGCTGACATTAAACGCTTGGAGCGGGCCGGGTTTTTCGTTGCCTTTGTGCCCCATATGAATGCCCCAATCGACGGTCGAGCGGATCAATTGCAATCGGCCCTCATGAACCCATTCAAGCCATTCTTCACGGTCCTCCTCCATGTGCTTAGCCATCTCTTTTTGTTGGCCTTTGTCCACGCGAGTCATGCTTGAAATGGCAACGAGGTCCCTGCCTTTTGGCACCACGACGGCGAACATGTGCCCTTGGTTACCTGCTGGGTATTTGATCAAGAAATGGGCCTCTGCGCGCATGTCTTGCTGCACCTTGATGGAGAGCTTTTCTTGCTTCAGCCAAGATTGAATCTGTTCGATGACAGCCTTGGGGTCCATGATAGGCCGATGAAGTACTCTCGTTTGAACCGCACCCTTGACTCAGGGGGTCATTTGGTCCATTTCTGAATGGAGGGTCGATAGAGCGCCACGGATGTTTTGACGGGCCGTTCCTCTTGTTCGCATCCGGGCGACTGCACGCTTGAAATCGCTCCAATCGTCCCAAAATTTAGCAAACGACCTTCCGCTTAGCCAGAAGACAAAGGGGCAAGCGGTAACGAGTGTTGCCGTGGCCAATGTTCGAGCGCCAGAGCCCGCCCCATACATCAGCGTCCAATCAAAACCAACGACGTCTTGGAGCGCAGTCGTGTTGTTGAGTGCGAGCCAAACGACAATACATGTCAAAATCGGCCAAAACATTAGCGAACCGAACATAGCGGAGAGGAAGTGGTAGGAGGTGCGCGCATCAAGCCCCTCATCGGTTGAATCGCCAAGCAAACGACCCATTGCAATTTGAGCCCCAAGTGCATAAAGTGCGATCGGGAGCATCAGCAAAAAGAAGGGAAGGCGAATAAGGCCCGAGACACCTCGTGCAGGGCTAAAGGAACGCAAATCAGTTCCATCTGCATTGAGATCTCGGCCGTCCAGACCTCTGTCCTTGAGCAGTGCTGAAACAGCCCGTGCTGGCGCTAAGCTTGAGTGGTCGATTGCCTGAACTTCCGTCTCCATGTAGTTCAATGTGGCTGGTTGAAGGGCGTCGCGTAAGGAGCGAGCAGCCAAGACTTCTTCGCGCCATGAACGGAGGGGTGTCTTCGAACGGCGTGCATCAACTTGACCCATCAAATGAAGCGCGTCGTTTTCAGCCCAGTCTGAAGTATTGGGTGTGAGCGGCACCAATTCAAGACGCAATTTATCGCGAAGGGAGATGACGTTTTCAGCAGGTGGCTCGCTCCATTGGCCGTCCCTGACGGACTCGACGAGGGCATCTGGGATGTCTTCGTCAAGCAGTTGGATGGGTGCGCCGTATTCGACCCATTCATCGGTTCTAAACAATTCTCGATTGCGGAAGTGAAGACCGATCGGAATCACGGCGGGAAGGGGGAGGTTGTTTGATTTTGCAATCGCGCCTGCCGCAAGCACTGTCCGCATTGGGCCCGTGCGGAAACGGAGCATGGAGGAGTCGCTGTGACTGGTCCCTTCAGGAAAGAGCACGCATCCATAGCCATTGGAAATCCCTGTTGCCAACATAAGCAAGGTTCGTCCGTTGATTTGTGTGGCTTCCTCTTCCGAACATCCACCCCGAAGAAGTTCCGCTTTCCTGACCACCGGCTGAACGGCCATTCTTCGAGTCCACCAACTAAGCAATGGGCGGGTGACCAAGTCATGGCGAGCACCGAGTACGAAGAATCGAGGGTGATTGAGGGCGATGGCGAGAGGGTCAATCAGTCCGTTTGTATGCCAAGCACAACATAAGTTTCCTCGGTCCGTAGGAAGCGTATCTCTCCCGGTGACTTCACGGGTCCTGAATTGAGCTGCTCGCACTCTTTTCCCAAACCACCAAGCCGCATGCGTCCAAAAAAACGAACCAGGGGTTGAGCCCGTAAAACTCGGCATTGGTGTTGACATCAACCTGTCCATTTTCATGTTGGTTGCTGATTTAGATAGAACGGGCAATGCATCGCCACGATGGTCGGTTGCACCCTCATTGACGTCTTCTGAATTCAAATCAGTCCCCCCTCAAGGATGTGGCGATGAGTTCGAGTTCTGTGTGATTTACTTCGCCCCCCATAGGCGGAACTTGGGGCCACATGGCTTGCAGTGTTTTCCCACCGTCGGACAAAAGGCGAGGAAGCACGTGAACATGGACATGAGGCACTTCTTGCCCTGCAAGTGGGCCATCGTGGATGCAGACGGTGAAATCCTTGGTTTCAAAGTGATTTGAAAGTCGACGCTGAACCTCACTTACCCCCTCGAACAATGCATCGCGCTCGTCCTTTGAAAGATCGCTCAAATGTTGAACGCCCGTTTTTGGAACCACCAGTGTATGGCCAGACGTACGGGGGAAAATATCCAGAAATGCGTACCATTTTTCGCCTTCAGCGACCTTATGAGAGGGGATTGTCCCCGCCACAATTGATTCGAACAATGTTGGCTCGGCCATGGCTTTCCCAACAGGTGCTCCTTTTCAGTGATGCACCGTCAATGCGATGTTTTTGGCTTATTGTGGAGGGAGAACCCAGTTTCCTGCAGCACCCTTACGCAAACCGATTGTGGATGTGGCTCCTGTTTGGTCAACGGTTGTGTGGTGAAGGAACGATTCGTCTTCCTCTGGGAAGTCGCTGCGAAGGTGGTGGCCGCGGCTCTCTTCACGGGCTAGGGCGCTCTGTGCAGCTGCGATTGTCAGTCTGATTCCTGCTTGAATTCGAAGAATCTCGACGAGGTTTGTGTTTGCGATCAGTGAAGATTGATCGAGGTGAATCGATTCCGCCATGAGGCTGAGCGCCTCAAGTGATTCAATGCTGTTGGCGAGGGATTGTGCATCTCTTGGACCGATGAGTGCGTTGCTTGCTGCATCCTTGAGTTTGGTTGCCACGGCCCCGACACGGACCACTGGACCATCGTTTGTACCGTTAAGAGCAGTAAAATCTGCTTGGGCATTGGCTTCTTCCTCCAAAGCAATTGAGGATCCTCTGAGGCTGCGCGATTGAACCCAAGAGCCAGCATGCTCACCTGCTGCAGCGCCTGAGCCAAGAGCATCTAGGAGTTGGTTGCCGGGAAGGGTTTGTGCACCATGGAACCCAGTGCAAGCAGCACCACCTGCAGCGTACAATCCAGTGAACCATCGTGACCATGCGCCATTGATGGCGCGGCCGTGCTCATCAACAGTGATGCCGCCAATGGAAAGTGCGGGTCGAGATTCCACCGCAACAGTTTGCCGCAACAAATCGATTCCTGTTCGCTGTGCGACCAAACGGAAGGTGCTTGCCCACCATTCAGTTGCATCGCCAAGATGGCGAGCGTCGAGGACCGCTTGGGAGGACGCTTGGACCGCTGCGCAAACTTCAGCAACGCTTCCGTTGCCCAGGTCTAATTCACTGCCGTTTGCTTCATGCAATGTGGCTCCAGCGTTCATCAACCCGGTTGGAAGAACTATGTGTGTGTCGACAATACCCAAGGGTGAATGGTCGAAGAATTCCATGTTTCGCAGTGGGAGTCCAGCACGCAATGCCAAGTCCATGCCAATACCGATTGCACCATGAGAAAAGACTCCTTCAAAACCCTCGTCTGCTAGGATGACTGCTTTGGCTTGGATCGAGAGGATTCTGCCGTTGATCATGTCGGCCACCGTGAGGCCGTGGACTGTTTCATTTGAATGGATGAGCCCGAGAGGAAGGTGGTCGCCACGCCGCACAACGCCATGGCGCATGCATTGTTCTTCGAGGGTTTTTTGCACTTCTCGCCCAGTTGCATCGCCGGAATCTGCCACTCTTGGCTTTCCATGGCCAATGGCCTTTGAAACATGAGGGAGGCCAGATGAATCTCGACGGAAATTCACGCCCCAACGCTCGAGCAAATCGAGGGTACGGACAGCTTCAGCCGTTCTGGTTGCGACGATGTCTTGGTCAGAAAGAAATCCACCATTTCGGATTGTGTCTTCTCGATGTCCGCGGTTGTTTGATTCTTGGATTGATGCTGCGAGGCCTTCACGGCCAGCGCCTGTGGTGCTGCCCAAGGCGTTCACTGCAACCATCAATGTGGATGCGCCTTGCTTGGCTGCTGCTGACGCTGCACGAAGTGCTGCTGGTCCGTCGCCTACTACAATGATGTCCCATGCTTCCATGTACCACACATCCGGTAATCTTGGCCAAGCATGACTCGTCCATAAGGTGCGCGCTTCGGTGGCTTGCTTTTCCTGCCACACGCAACGTTGGATTCATCCGTCATGTCGGTTCGCTGCGTAGCGAATTTGAAAAGACTTCAAACTGAGAATTTAGGCAAAGCCAACTCGCCTTTACGGCGGGCAAGGGCCAGATTTCGAACTCTCAGTTTGGTCTGGCTGCCCCCGCTGCGGCGAACGTCGGTGCGCACGACCTGAGATTCAAGAACCACGCCATCGTCATCTCTCAGGATGATTTGAACATCGGCAGGACCCGTGAATTCTTTTGGCCAAGCAACGCTAATCCACAGCACAACGCCGCGTTCGAGGTAGCGAGGAATCCAATCAAGTGCGTCGTCTTCTGATGGGTGGGAGAGGTTGACCGCCTGACGTGGAGGCGGGCAAGGGCTCAATTCAAAGCGGTGATCTCGTGTTTCTGGCTCTCCGTTTGGTGTTAACACTTCAACGCGAACGTGGCGTTCTGTGAATGTTTGATTGTTGAGGGCGATGAACAGATTTCCTGCACCCGCGTAGCATGTTTCGTCCAATGCAACATCCATCCTCCACTCTGCTCGGAGCAATGGAGGGGCTCCAGAGAGCAGGTCGTATTGTAGACGGTCCAATAGGAGAAACGCCCCGGGTTGCCATCCTCGTGCATGAGCAATCAGGCGTTGGAGGCTCCGCCAGTTGAAACGGTGAGTGTCTTCGAGAAGTAAGCCATCAATCCGATCGGCGAGAAGAAATGTTTTGAATTCTTCAAGCGCCATCGCTTCTGTAATTTCGCCCTCCATTTGGAGATGAAGGATGTAGAGAAGGCGTTCAAGGGCTTGCTTCGAAATATTCCCGGGGATTAATGCCTTCTTGAATGAGTGGCGCCATTCTTCCCATTCAAGCGAAAGATCGGGATCTAAATGCGCCACAAGAAGGTCTCCAAGGACGCTCCCGAGTTGGGTAGGATGGTGTGTTGGAGCATGAAAAACAAGTGAGGGAAATGGATCCCCCTGTTGGCGAACAAAATCGTAAGAGAACACCGAATGGAATGTTTGCGCCACCCCTCCAGTCATGGCGACAAGTAAGGCCATGTTCCATGCTAAAGAGTTGGCTTCAAAGGCAGATGCGAACACCAAAAGAGCGAATGTCCCACCTGAAAGGATGCTAGCCATGAGATTGTTTCGACGTTGATCTCGTAGGCTTTCGAGGATTCGGTCCATTCCAGGCTGGGCGCGCAATGCGTGGCGTTTACCCACTTCAACACCCCCCTGTTCTCGAAGGGATATGCGCGCTTGCATGGCTTGCCACGACGATTCTCCGGCAATCACGCTTGGCGCAATAGCAATCGAAACGGGGATGAAGAGAAGGAGAATCCAACCTCCTGTTGAGTCAATAAGAGACGGTTCGAGGAGACTCGTGAAAGCGAACATGGAGAGGAAGAATCCGTTGAGAGAACGCCAAAGCATGAGCGACGGCTTTCTTGCGATTTGACCAATCATGAGCCGTCGCTTCTCGAGCTTTCGCCACTGTTGTTTGGTGTGTTCAAGCGGATCCTCTGCATGCTCAAACCCTTCGCCATAAGGGTCAGGAAGTGCGAGTTGTTTTTCGAAACCGGGACTTTTTTCATCGCTCAATGGTCCCGCCTCCAACCAT
>CALKDX010000120.1 GCA_938084455.1 Candidatus Poseidoniaceae archaeon | reverse complement strand
GCGGCGATAACCATGGAATATGCCTGTCACCCTCGCTTCGGTGGATTTCCCCAAGCGACCAGGTGTCTACCTGTTCAAAACAAGCCAAGGTCGTGTGCTTTATGTTGGAAAAGCAACGAAGTTGAACGAGCGAATCCGTTCCTATTTTGCATCGAGTCCCGACCGACAAATGATTCCGGAACTCGTCAAACGATCCGATGACATTGAGTGCATCGTCACCAATTCTCCCGAAGAGGCGCTGATCCTCGAGCGGCAGTTGATTCGTCAGCACAAACCTCGCTACAATTCAATGCTCAAGGACGACAAATCCTATCCGTATTTGGTGCTGACAAAGGAAGAAATCCCTCGCATCATGTACACCAGGCATCCACCAAAAGGGAGCCTACGTTGGGGGCCCTTTCCAAACGCAGGCGCTGCAAAGCAAGTGATGCAGTTATTGAGGAGGCAATTTGGTATTCGCGACTGCAAGGAATTGTTACCGCAAGGGTGCCTTTCCATGCACATCGGCCTGTGCGCCGGCCCGTGCATCGATGCGACTGGATACAGCGAGCGGGTCAACACCGCTCGTCGCGTCCTCAACGGCGATGCGGCGGCGCTGCTGGAAGAATTAGCTGGCCACATGGATGAAGCCGCAGAAGCCATGAATTTTGAGCAAGCTGCAGCCCATCGAGACACCATCCGTGCTGTTCGTGCAACGACAGGCCAACACGTTGTCTCAAGCAAAGTCTATCGCGATTGTGATGCCATCGGAATTGTCGCCCAGGGTGAAATGGCTGCCGTGGTGGTGATGCACGCTGACCAAGGGGTTGTCAAAGGACAAGAAGTCTGGCCAATGGTTCACCGTGGTGACCTTGGTGAAACGGTGGCTCAATTCGTAGCGGAACACTACGCCAACCGTCGCCCACCTCGCCTGTTGCTCACCCCGACCCCTCTGCTTGACGGTGTCGAGGAGTGGTTGTGCAGCAGAAGAGACGCCAAGGTTGAGGTCCGTACGCCACTGCGAGGTGATTTGGTGACCTTGCTGACCCTTGCTCGGCAAAACGCCGACATCCAAATGACGCGCCTCGCCAACGCTACGAGTGGTTCATTGGAACAGCGGGCTGCCAACGATGCTGCTGCCGTTCTTGGCATGCCTCAACTCAATCACATCGTCTGCTTCGATATGGCGCAATTGCTTGGTGATGAGCGGGTTGGTGCAAGCGTGACGCTGAGAAATGGCCGGCCTGCGAAGAAGGAATATCGAACCTACACGGTAAAAACCGAGGCAATGGATGACTTACGAATGATGAAGGAAGTCGTTGAACGCTGGTTGAAGCGTCAAGACTCTTGGCCGGATTTGCTGCTGATCGACGGAGGTGAAACACATCTTTCGACCATCACTGCTTTGCTCAAAGAGCATGATGTGTTGGGGAAATTCGAACTGGCAGCCTTAGCCAAGAGAGAGGAAACCATTCATCGAAACGGGCATGAACCCATCATTTTGGATCGCAAAGGGCGCGTCTTGGTTCACGCAAGGGATGAAGCGCATCGATTTGTCAACACTTTCCACAGAAAGCGGAGAGGGCGAAGTCGGATGGCTGACCCCTTGGAACAGGTGGAAGGATTAGGCGCCAAGAAGATGCAGAATTTACTCCGTCACTTCGGTGGACGACAAGGCATTCAGCACGCATCTGCTGACAACCTCATGACGGTGCCTGGAATCGGTCCTGCTTTGGCAGAACGCATCTACCAAGCCTTGCATGGCTGATCAATCAAACCGTTCTTCACCAAGGTCGGCCAGTGGGTCCTCAGCAAATTCAAACGGTTGTGAGTTGATGCTCTCGATCGATGGCGGCACTGGCGGTGGAGCGGCGTTGTTGTATTCATTCAACTCGTCCAATTCACCGTGGAAAGCAGAACTGTGGAATCCGGATAGATCTGCGAACTCGGCATTTCCAATCATTGGTTTGGCCTGTGAGGCAGCCGCTGCTTTGCGTGCCTTTTTCTTCTTCTTTGTCTTCCTTCGACGGCGAATAAACAGCAAGAGAAGGATCAGGACAATCGCAGGGTACTTCCAGAATTGGACCAAGAAGTAGAGCCAAGAAAAGTGAAGTTGGAAGGTAATGGTGTCCTCCACATCACCTGCGGGAATGGTGTAGACGATGTGTTGACGCCCGTCCAGCATGGTGTCGACGATGTTGCCCTGAGATGATTCTAATTTTTCGAGGGTGATACCGCTCGGCATGATGATGGTGATTGGCCCGTTGACCGCCAATTCGAATTCATCATTGAGGGTGCTATCGAAGGTCAAAGGCATCGTGATGACCTCATCGGAATCAGCACCTGAAGGCAGGGTGACGCCGTCCCAAGCCACGATGCTGTTGGTCAGCATACCGGTGATGCCTTGCATCAGCAGCGCCATTGGTTCGATGAAGGTCGAGCGCATGGTATCGGTCACCAAACTCAGTTGGATCCCCGAAGTGTCACCTTCTCGGATTTTACCGAAATCGCCACCAAGTTTGAGTTCAAATTCCACCTTTGGAATTTGAAGGGTCAAGCTGAGTGGTTCCTCGTCGCTCACCGTGAGGTCCGGAGGGCCAACGCCCTTGAGACGTGTCTTGATTTCGAAATCGCTAATGTCAATTTCCTTGAAATTAATGTCCTCTGAGTTCTTCAGTTCCTTGGCTGCCTCCTGTATGAACTGGGTGAACAATTCACCAATGCGTTTGACAAATTCCATCAGCCCATCAGCGGTGAATTCGAAGGTGAGGGTTTCGTTGCAGATGCTGAAATCTGGGCAGAACGATTCGAAAATTTCCCCAAGGTCAAACGTTCGATTCAATGGCTGGTCCAAACGGCTTGCGATGTCAAGGCCGAGACGAACAAGATCAGAGGGAAGGGCTTCCATTGAGATGCTGTGTTCACCGGTGTCGAGTTCTTCAAGAACATCTTCTGGAATACCAACTCTGTACACCGAAACATCGGCATCGAGGGCAAACTCAAACTCGATTGATTGCGTCCACTCATTGATGTTGAACGACATAGCGTCCATCTCAATTGCGCTTGTAACACACGTTTTGTTGGTGCTTGGACACTTCACATTTTGGTAATCATCTCGAATCGCATGGCGCCAATCGTACGGGTTGGTTCCTGCGAATGAAATTGAGTTGACATCATCACCTGCGATGGTGCTTTTCAGGATCAATCGGTCGTTGCCTTCCGCGGTCTTTACCCATGAAGGGAGGACGATTTCTAAGGTCAATTCAGAAGGCGGAAGGTTCGATGGCACAATGGCGGACAGGTAACTGCTGTCAAGCACCGTTTCGAAGGTGAGCCCGGCGTTCAGCACGCGCTCGAAATCGTCTTCCGAAAGAACATCGATGACTTCAGCGACCTCTTCATTGCCGTTGTTTTCAGCGAGGATATCCAACAAGCGCATTGAGAATGGGGCGCTCAGCGTTTGCAAATAGACGGGGTGTGAGTCATCCATGGCCGTTTCTCCTTGCAGGCAATAATGCAACTGAACTCCACCAGGCGCAACCTCTGAACATCCAGTGGTGTGGGAATAGTTGAGACCACCCGCAGGCATAGAACCAATCCCTGATGTTTGTGAAATCCATATCATTTCACCCATCTCGATGGTATCGATGCCCGCAACGGTTGAGGAAACGCCTTCCGCAATCACATCAACAGGGAATTGTGAAGTGAAGTTTGTCAAATCAACAAGGCCGTTATGATAAGCAAGCCGAATGCCATCGGAGGTCACCACTGGAACGGTTGCCTTCTCGGCGACATCCATCAGAGAAATCCCCCAATCCTCGAGGGTTTGAGCATCAAGGTAGTGCATCCCTGCGGTGAACCCAAGGGTTGCAGCTGATTCATCTTCCAAGTCGAGAATGATGTGCAAATCGAGCGCCTTTGATCCATTTTCAATCTGGACGGTGGTGGTGTCGGTGCGGTTGCGGTGCTTGAGCGTCAACTCAACGCCTTGCGTAAGGTCTGCATCCGTTTCTGTGGCGCTTCTGTGATCCAAAGTCCAGGAACCTGAGGCATACGGCGAAGCACCACCGTGGGTGACAAGCGTCCCTGCTGCGTCCACTTGGTCGATGGTTGCGTAACTTGGCGGGTTGACCGTGTAGGTCGCCAAATGGCCTTTTTGCGCCACGAAATCGAACGATGAGGTGATTTCTGTGCCCATCACCATGAGGCCTTGGTAGGCCCTTTCGAGGTCGAGGTCTGCGTTTGGTTGCAGGTTAAAGGTCGACTGATCAAGGTTGATGACGGCTGAGGTAGAAATGCAGATTGGAGGTTGGAACACGTTGTTTTCAGACGCTCCTTCCTCTGCAGAATCGCTTGTTGGGTCTACGGAACACGCAGTGGTGGTTCCGCCTTGAGCGAATTGATTGGCGTAATCCGTGGTGACCACAACGTCACCGAAACTCGATTCAAGGGAGTCTTCAATGGCATTGCTGATTTCGATTTTGAGTTTTTCACCTACGGTTGGTGAACCCGACCCTGCTGTTTCTTGGTCGAAGAAATTTCGAATCAAATCAGCGGGAGCGCCGTCGTCTTCATCCAATCCATCGTTGGCCAGTGCGCTTGAAATGAAGGGGTCATTAAAGCCGAGGGCATCGCGGTCGAATTCATGGATGGCCCACGTCAATTCCAAGGAAATTTGTTCTGTACCAAGCATGGTGAAGTCATAGGTGCCCTCAATCCAATCTTGGACATTGGGGGTCCCATCGTCAGAATCCGAGTATGTATCACAGATGCCATCCACAGCAGCACCAGGATCCTTATCGCACGACGTCATGCCTGCGGCGGTTGCGTATGGAGCGAGAACGGAGAGCGCCATGAGCCCAATCAAGAGGTGGGCAAGGGTCTGCTGTCGAACGTTTGACCAAGGACGCACTTCGCTCATGTATTGCCGCTTAGCACGCGACATTGATATGAGTTCCCCCCCTGTTCTGTCTATGGATGCTGGCAAAATCATCACGCACATTGGTGTGGTGGTTTGGACCTCAAAAGCAAACGGCTCGGCCCTGCATGCCGCCCTGAAGGCTTTGCATTTTCTTGACCCACTCGGCCGTTCGCACCACGCTGAAGGACAGGTTGGCTTTGCCTGCACGCAGTCCTCACCATTGAGCGATGAAGCGCTCAATGATCTTACAAAACGGTTCCCACATCCATTCGAGCAGACCATGTCGGAAATCGAGTCAATTGGTCCATCGGTGAACCCTCACGATCGACTGCAAGCCTGTGTGGTTGAATGGATGAAAGAGTTGGACAAAACGGCAACTGAAGCGCATACAAACGGAATTCCGAGCAAATGGGAAGCGCTTGGAGATTTGATTGTTCTACCATTGGATGCGTTTGCAAATGGGGCATGGATTGAAGCCCTAGGTGGCGCAACGAAGGCACAAGCAGATCAATTGTGGGCGGCCGTCGCTCACGCCCTTGGAGGGGCCCGTCTTGCTCGCCAAGATCACATCAGCGACAATGAGTTGAGAAGTCCGCGAGTTGAGATGCTCGCTGGTGAATCCACTTGGGTTGAATTCAGCGATTACGGAGTGCACTTCGGTTTCGATGCCAGCAAGGTGATGTTCTCTTCTGGAAACGTGACAGAACGGCATCGGATTGGCAGCATCGACATGAAGGGCGAAACTGTGGTTGATGCCTACGCCGGTGCTGGTTACTACACACTGCCGATGTTGGTGCGAAGTCAGGCTGGCCATGTCCATGCCTGCGAGATGAATCCAGCATCGATTGAAGGATTGAAGTGGGCCGCAGCAAAGAACGGTGTTGAAGACCTGTTAAGCGTTCATGAGGGCGACAATCAAGCCACATTGCCCAAGCTTGCTGGCGTGGCCGATCGGTGTCATCTTGGATTATTACCATCATCAGAAGCAGTGTGGCAGCACGCTCTTGCTTGCCTCAAACCGACGGGTGGTTGGCTGCATGTTCACATGAACGTTGAGAAGGAAAAAGTGCAGTCTTGGAGCGATGAAACGGTGCAGAAACTCGACGAGATGGCCCATGTTTTAGGCAGGAATTGGTCGATTGAAGCCAAGCACATCGAGCGGGTCAAATCGTATTCACCAAGGGTGCTGCATGTTGTTCTTGATGTGCAATGTGTGCCTGATCGCAGTGAAGGTTGATTCACAGTTTAGACACTCTGCACGGTGTGTCCTAGACCTATTTCAACTGATTTACTTACTCAGGGGGTAGTCTATGCTCAAGCCCTCAGTGCAACGGTTTGATTAGGCCCTTGAGACCAATGCGTTCTGCACTACTCAAGTGCGACAACTCAGAGGGGTTTCGGATAGACCCACTGTATCCTTTGCTTAACCACTGTTTCATAAAACGGAAAGTTCACCAGACATAAGTCTTGGAAGTAATGCATCTCTAGTATTCGACAAAACAATTTGTGCTTTGGTAGAATTTTCCATCTGCTCGAACAGGTGTTGAGCCATGTGGCTGAATTTTTCTCTAATTAATATTAAAGGAATCAAAACGATACTATCTCGAATTTGAGTAGATGATACATTAATCATAACCGAACCAGTAGACTCCCATTCCCAAATT
>CALKDX010000119.1 GCA_938084455.1 Candidatus Poseidoniaceae archaeon | reverse complement strand
CAAGGCAATGCTGGGTAGCCACGCCCTGAAGGATAAGAGCTGAAAGCATCTAAGCTCGAAGCCACCCCAAAGACGAGACACCTCAGAACACTCGTAAAAGACGAGATTAATAGAATGCGGATGTAAGCTGCGGAGCTTCGGCGACGCGCTCAGTCCAGCATCACTAACGTTCGAGCATCTTTTTTCGTATGTATCCGCACCTCGAGTGCTCTTCGTCTAATAGTTCATGCCAATTCATTTTTCATTGCGACGTACATCGTCGCACTCAGATCCGATTCGAAGGAAGATGGGTGCACGGTCACAGCGGTAGTGTTTACCTGGTCTCATTCCGAACCCAGAAGTCAAGCCTGCCTGCGTCTCTCCCATTACTGTGGTACGAGAGTCCACGGGAAAGGAAGTCACTGTGCCCCTCTTCTTTCACCTTCGGGTCATCCTCAAATCTCACTTCGGTGGGCGCTTGGCCGGTCGCTCCTTTTGGAGTGCCGGCCTTTTTTGCGTTCAATAGACTGATAACACATACCCGACAGCACCCCAAAAGAGGACACCTGTATGCCAATTGACACAGCGGACATCTTTGGCAGCGATCAAGTGGGAATTCATCTCGCAACAATAGGTGATGTGGTCTTACACCCCGCAGAATTGCCGGTCCATGTCCTTGAAAAAATTCAGCATTGCCTTGAACTTGAAATGCAACCAATCTCAATTGGAGGCTCCAACCTCATCGGTGCCCTAGTAGCAGGAAACAGCCGCGGTATGGCGGTAGCAGATATTGCAACAGAGAGCGATATTGACGCTCTCACCGCCTTCGGAGACGTCGTGGTGATGGAAGGTGGCGTCAACACTGCCGGTAACCTCCTCCTCGTCAACGAACATGGTGTAATTGCTTCACCAAGCATTCCCACCGATGGTTTAGAAATAATGGCTGAAGTGATGGGTGTCCAAGTCGCTGCAACCACCATTGCCGGGCAAGATGTGGTGGGTAGTCTTGGTGTAACCAACGACCAGGGTGTTCTTCTTCATCCTGACGTGACACCAGAAGAAGTTCTGCTCATCGAGGAAGTGCTTGGTGTCCCCCCCATGGTCGGGACTGTGGCCTTTGGCTCGCCTTATGTCGGTGCAGGCTCCTGTGCTTCCAACAACGGTGTCATTGCAGGTACGGAGACCACAGGGCCTGAATTGAACCGTATGGAAGACGCTCTTGGCCTCATTTGAGCCACATGAATCGACTGAAATGTTCAAAGGCCTATCTTGACGGTCATGGAACATGGCAGAGATGCTCTATCAAGGTAAAGTGAAGCAAGTATGGTCGACCGATGATCCGGATATCCTTGAATTCCGATTTACCAATCAAATTTCAGTTTTCGATCAAATTATACCTTCTTTGATTCCTCGTAAAGGAGAATCACTGAACAGAACAACTGCACATTGGTTCAAACTCATTGAGGAAGAAGGGATTTGTGGCACTCACCTTGTGGAAGTCAACGCTGCAGACCGGTGTCTTGTTCGGAAGGTCGAAGTCATCAAGGAACCCGGTATGATTCCCCGTGATATGGAATGGGTTTTTGTCCCCCTCGAAATCATCTGTCGACACTACCTCTCCGGTTCAGCCTGGAGAAGGTTTCAACGGGGCGAACTCACCCCCGAACAACTCGGTGTAGCAGCCGACTGTGAATACGGAGCAAAGTTGGAGAAACCCTTCCTAGAAGTCACAACGAAATTCGAAGCCTATGACAGAAACATTACCAACGAAGAAGCTCTTGAAATCTCTAACATCACCGAAGATGAACTGAACGCTATCTTTGATGCTGTTCTTCGTGTCGATGAACTCATTGAAAGAGAAGCTGCAAAGAACGGGTTGATTCACGTCGATGGAAAGAAAGAATTTGCTCTTGGGCCAAACCGTAAGATTGTCCTCGTCGATACCTTTGGTACGCTTGATGAAGATCGATGGTGGGATGCCGAAGCCTATGCAAATGGCGAATGCATTGAACTGTCAAAGGAATCAGTTAGGACCCATTACATTGAGACGGGGCATCAAGCCAACCTAAAAGCGGCTCGAGACAGTGGGGCAGAAGACCCTGCCATTCCTGCTCTTCCACAAGACGTGATTGATTCAACCGCCGCTTTGTACGCATCGATGTACGAGCGCTTGACATCTCTGACGTTCTAATCAAGAATGTGAACGCAGAAAAACGCCAACGTCACGACGCTCAGCGGCTCTAAGGACTGCAAGTAGATTTTTGCTGGCGTCTCTCATTCCACCGTCAATAGGCTCATCCGCAGTCACGCTCCATCCTCGCCCTGCAAGGCCTCGGCGCAATTCTGCAACTTCGGCTGCGGTGAGGTAGCCCCGAATATCGAGCCCTGCGTTTCCCTGATTGTATCGATGGTGGCCCATGTGTTGGTCTGAAAGGCACGTGTTCAACTGATTAAGCAAGGCCAGTATCTCGTCCATGCCCATCCGTTCAGTCAAGGCACGAGATTGATTGTTAGGGCGCATATGGTCGATCATGTAGGTGATGGGTGACCCATCGCCGTAGGGGAATCTTCCAATCCGTTCTCTCGCCTTGCCATCGCCTAGAGGGACGGTTCGTCCTTCATTGGTGAGCATGACGGTCGATGTGAACAACAGTGTGGGATCATCCCAAGGGATGCCTTGACGCATGTCAGGTTGCTCAATCCCCTGTTCGAGTAATCGCTTCCTAAGCGCTGGGTTTGCATTCACTGCTTCCGTCCAAAGATTATTGTTACCCGATGCACATGCCTCAAGAGCGGGAACCAGAGTTCGAACAAGGTCGCCATCACACGCATCGAGGGTGATGAACGGGCTTGTGGAGCCGTCTAAAACATCGAGGTCCATGCTCACGGCTTCCGCCAACCCATCATAAGGGCTTGCGTTCTTGATTCTCATTCATTTCCAAAGAACTTGCGCATACGGTCCTCTCTGCCTTCGGCAGAGGGGCCATTGGTTGACATTTCATCGCGAAGGGACGCCAAACGACCGGATGGCGTCTCGTCCGCTTCGTCTGGAATTTCAATGATTTCAATTGCCTCAACATGGGCTTGGGTCATTTCACTGGTCAATTCTTCGGCCGGCTCATCCAATTCAAATGAAAACTCATCAATTTCTTCTTCCTCGGCCTGTGTTTGTTGTACTGGCCTTGGCTTTTCTATTGGTTGAGTCTTCTTCTTTGGCGCTTCCTTGGTTGCGCCCCGAGGCTTCATCACACCAGCCAAATATGCCACAACAATGAGCAGGAACGCTACGCCAAGCGCTACAATCAAGTCACTGCTTTCCACGATCGCAATTGAATTTGGGGTGTAAAAGGTGGTCGCTTCGTCATCGAGAATGTCATCATCCAAATCGTATGGTGAATCGCATCGGACGGTCGCAATCAGTTGGTCATCTTTTGCCAATTGGCTGGGGGCAGGGATGGTCACCACAGGGGGGGTAGATCCCTGTGCTACGTCGATTACACGAACCAACTTCCCGCTCCAATCTCCGTCCAAACTAGAAACGCTCACATGACAGTTCACTCCGTCAAGAGCGTTCCAATTCCCGGTGCGTTGGATCTTAATTTTCAATTCACCATCAGCGGTGAAGTCAAAAATTCCCACGTTCCATCCAGGATACCTCGCTACGGCAGATATGGAATCCTCAACCAAGACACGACCATAAGAATCGACGACTTTGACAGTGATGGCCTGGCTGCCAGGTGAAGGCATCCACCCAGTCACATTCAGTTCGAATGTTGAATTTCCTCCGGGTGCGACCACAATCGAATTCTCTTGGAGAGGTATGGTGTCGCCTTGGTTCGAAATGAGCATAATTGTGGCCCGCAACTCTTCTTCATCGGAAGCAATCACTGAGCATTGACCAACGCCTCCATCGAGATTTACCCTGCCAATGGCAGCAAATGCTAGTTCATCCAAATTGCACTCAAAATCAACATTGGGCAATTCATACCCTCGCAG
>CALKDX010000118.1 GCA_938084455.1 Candidatus Poseidoniaceae archaeon | reverse complement strand
TCGAAGTCGTGGTGACGCACACCGGTTATCCCGCTGATTTCATTGAATTGGACCAAGATCTCGAAGGCGAACTCGGCATTGATACGGTGAAACAGGCAGAAATCATGGCTGATATCCGAGAACAGTTCGGATTGCCAGTTGACGAGGATTTTGTCCTCTCTGATTACCCGACACTCAACCACATGATTGCTTACATTCAACGCATGCAAGGTGGGGCAGACCCTGCTCCAATGGTTGTGGCTCAGCCAGCGCCTGCAATGGCGCCCTCAGTACCTGAGCCAACATCTGTTGTGGCCTCGCCACCTCTGCCTCTCGCATCCGACGAAGAAGTGGATACAAAACTCATTGAAATCGTTGTCAAGCACACAGGCTACCCTGCAGATTTCATTGAAATGGATCAAGACCTCGAGGGTGAACTTGGCATTGACACAGTGAAACAGGCCGAAATCATGGGTGATGTACGAGAAATGTTCAATCTCCCATTGGACGAAGATTTTGTTCTTTCTGACCATCCAACATTGAATCACTTCACCGCTTACATCCTACGAATGAAAGGAGGGCATTCTGCTGAACCTGCCGAAGAAGCACCCCCAGTTGCTCACCACGAACCCATCACCCCAACCACTGCTGCAAAAGCCGTTCCAAACCGCCGCTGGCAAATTGAGGTTGAGGCGGCACCGGGTGTGTACTCTCCACTGTCATTGACTGGAACTGCCCTTGTCACGGACGATGGCTGGGGCATTGCAGAAGCGTTTTGCCAGCGTGTGGAAGCGGATGGAATGAACGCCATCCGAATTGGATTTGAGAGCAACATCCGAGACATGTCGGTTCAGCACGAAGGCAAGCGCTTGGTCTACCGAGCAGACCCGGCGAATCCTGAGCACATTGCCGCGGTGTGTGCTGCTTTGGCAGATCAGAACATCACAGCCCTTGTTCACATGTCACCACTCAAGTTGGCGAGTGCAACTTGGGCAGAGGACAGTTATCCATCTTCTCAAATAGCGTTGGCAGCCCAGGGGTACTTCTCACTCTTGCAAGGTTTAGACGCACATTTCTCCACTCTAGAATCGGGGGTTATCGCATCGGTTACGGCTATGGATGGCCGCCATGGTAACATTGGTGAGCGGTTCAACGCTGTCCAATGCGCTGCGTCGGGTGTGACAAAATCCTACGCCTTTGAACAACTGCAGATGCGGTGCCGAGCCCTTGATGTACATCCTGAATTGATTCTTGATCCTGTTCAGGCAGCTCAATTGATTCATCATGATGTGTTCAATTTGACAGGTGAAGTTGAGGTTGGTCTTGATCGAGATGAACGGCGATGGGGCTTAGTGGCCTTTGCCGAAGACCTCGTCGAAGACCGTCAACCCTTGGCTTCCGATGACACTTGGCTTGTCTCAGGTGGAGGATCTGGCGTGACCGCATCTTCCATTATCGCTGTTTCAGAATCCTCTTTTAATTCAGGCGCACATTTTGCATTGCTCGGACGTTCTCAATTAATTGAACAAACGAAGGATTGGGTGACATGGGGCGAAGACGCTCTTGAATCGGAGCGAATTGCATTGCGTGAGCGTTTGGCGAACGTCAGTGAGAATGGTAAAGTCACCATCGTTGAGTGGAACAAAGCTTGGCAAAAATTCACCCGTAGCCGAGACGTCTACCTGACCATGGCTTCAATCGAGTCAACCGGAAATTCAGCAAGTTATCACGCCGTTGACGTCACTGACCTCGAGGGTATGCGTGCTGTGGGTGCCTCATTGAAGCGCCCAATTACGGGATTGATTCATGGGGCAGGCCTAGAAGATTCGAAACTTGTTGCAGATAAAGAATTCAACACTTTTGACCAGGTGGTACGCGTAAAAGTCGATGGGTGGCAATGCATGCTCGCAGCCGGTGTGGCTTCCGGTGCAGAATCACCCCGGCTTGCTGTGTGCTTCACGAGCGTCGCGGGACGGTTTGGTAACGGTGGTCAAACTGATTACGCAGCAGCAAACAGTGTATTGGATGCAGAAATGGCCCGCCTCACGGCGTCTGGGAGGTGCCGTGCTGTTGCTATTGGATGGACAGGCTGGCGTGATGTTGGAATGGCCACACGTGGCTCAATAGAAGCGGTGTTTGCAGCCGCAGGAATTGCTACTCTTTCAGTGGACGAAGGGGTGAACATCTTCGTTGATGAGGTCCTTGCAGGTGGTAAACGTCGAGTGATTGCCTGTGGTTCATTGGGCTCGATGGATCATTTTGACGCCTTTAGAGATGCTCCTTTGCGATTACCGGCTGAAATGGCAGGGACGATTGCAGACCCTTCTCGATTCCCATTCGTTGACAAAGTCTTGGCGCTTGAGGAAGGGAAATCTTTGACTGTTCAATCAACCCTTTCTGTCGCAGACCATCCTTTCCTTGGTGATCATGCCATCGAAGGCGTGCCTTACCACCCCGGCGTGATGGCTTTGGAGATGTTTGCCGAAGCGGCTCTTCTGCTTCGGCCTTCCACCTGTCTTGCTGGCTTTGAATCGGTTGAGTTTGGTTTGCCTGTCAAATTACTCAAGGGTGCTATGACGGTGAGGATTCATGCCGAGTACGAACGAAGCGAAGGCGACCTTTCGTGGATTTCATGTCGCCTCGTGTCCGACCTAACCAACTCAAAAGGTGAGGTCTTTGGTGAACGGGAACATCACACAGCTCGAGTCCGTATCGTAGAAAAATCTGAAGATTTGTGGCCATTCTTGCAAAGTGAGGTGGACGCTCTTCCAGACATTGGGGTGCCGCCTCAGGGCGAACTTGCCGAACATCCAACGTTCATCTACCGGCGATACTTCCATGGCCCTCGATTCCAATCGCACGGAGGTGTGCTCCGTGGCGTTGGCGATGCATCGATGCCTGGTGCAGACGGCGTTGCCCTCATGCGCCACCAGTTGCCTGCAACCGATCAATTTGCTCAGGAACGCGAGGGCGAGGCAATCCTTCTGGAGGCCTTACCCATGTTGATTGAGGCAGGGTTCCAAAATGCGGGTTTGGTCGCCATGGAAAGTCAAGGGTTCTCTTCACTGCCAGTTGGTATCGAATGGTCGAGCATGCTGCGTGTGCCTGAACGTGATGAAGCACTGAGATTGCGTAGCATTCAAACAGCTGCAGAAGAAGCGGGTGTTACGGTGCATGATGTCGTGATTGTTGGCGATGATGACGCCCCGGTTTTGGCGTTGAAGGGGCTGCGACTCAAGGGCATGGCTCCTGTTTCATCTGACGATGCATTCGCCCTTGAACGATGACTGGGGCCTTTTGAGTGACCGTTCAACGCCTCCATCCTCCAGGGCAAATCGAACCCGAGTGCCTCGTAGCACGCTGTCCAATACGCACCCTTTCAATCGAAGAGGTGCCTCTTGCCCATGCTGATGAAGTGTCCACATTCGTGATGCAAAAACGCAGGGACGAACATCTCACAGGTCGCTGGTTGCTCGCTGAAGCCTTGCGTCAGTTGGGCCATGATCCATCCCTAATGACAGTTGAACGTACACAACACCGAGCGCCTTACCTTGCTTACATTCATGGCGTGTGGAAGAACACGCCGCTTCCTTCGATCAGTGTGGGTCACAGCGATGGTTGGGCCTATGTGGCAGCCGTAGAGCATGGTTGGCGAATTGGAGTCGATGCTGAAGCAAGGGATCGTGGTATCCAGGCAAATGCGTTTGACATGATGGCCAAGGGTGAGGAATTAGAGAGGTTGAACGCTAACCCTGATTGTGCCATCGAGATGTGGGTTTCTAAGGAAGCCATCCAAAAAGCGCTGGGATTAGGGATGCACCTCAACCCTCGTGAGATTGAAATTCCAATTGGAGTACAGAGGAATATAATTTCAATTGAAAAATCAAAAATTCAATTGATAAAATGGATTCATCAAGAGGCCCAAATAGCCCTTGCTATTACCCCGGGTTCAATATCGGTGGTCACCGCAGAAGACCGGCTGCTTGAGGTGACGAAAGTGGCCATGTCTGAGGGTGATTGGGGCGTGGGTTGTAACACTGCGAGAAACAATGTCTGATCAACGCCAAAACATGTAGGATGAGCGGCTGGTTTCCCACGGCAATCCAAACTGGATACCGAGTTCTGTTAGGATGACATAGTTGAACAAAAGATAGCACACATAGGTGATCGACAACACGAGAAGCGAGGTATTCACCACCTTGCGTCGTTCTTGTTTGGCTTGATCGAGCGTGCAGATGCCTTGGTTTCTAAAATACAGCGTGAGGCCTGCGCCAACGCTTGCTGCTGCGATAAGTCCCATCAAAGGTCTGAACCACCCATAGCCATCTTCTCCCCAATACAGAGTGTCGGAGAGGGCTGCACCGGTGGACACTGTTGCAAGGCCAAGCATCACTAAGACGACGGATGGAAGGCAACACATCGAGGCGATGAGGGTTGAGCCTGCAATCACCTTCCACAGGTCCTTCACAGGCTGGAAAGCGCTGCTTACTGCCTGCTCGGACATGATTGTATGAGCACAGGTTTGCTTTTGAATGGGTGTTTTTCTTCACTCACTGAAGATTTCGAATCTCTGGGGTTTGATCTGCAATCATGAATTCCAGCATTGCCGCCCACATCACGAACTGGATTGATTTCTCGAGTTCTTCTTGGCCGCCAACTGAACTGATCATGTTGTCGAGCGTATCGGAAGGGGAGTGGTACGCGCTGTAATCATCATCATAGGCGCCTAAATGGAAGATGGTTTGAGCACCTAGGTCTCTGAAGGTGACGTGGTCTGAGCGGCCGAATGTGTCTTCGTGAACATCCATCACCAAATTGTCGTGTTCATCCCAATGCTGATCGCATCCAGCACCGTAGGTCCCATCAATTCGCAAATCCATTGGTGCTTTGAGCACGTTTCGGTGGACGTGGTCCATGACTTCTGTAATGGCTAACTCATCCACCTCGGGGTCAGTGTCTGGACCAGACCAGGCGTGGTAGGGGAATGGTTCACCTGTGTCTTTAACAGCCGGCCAAGAAATGCCCATCATGTCCATGTTGATGTAAAAGCGGAGTTCCTTATCTTGAGGTAAGCAATAGTCACAATCGTTGTTTGCGAATGCATTGGATCCTCGTAACCCTTCCTCTTCGGACGACCACAAGGCGAGGAATGTATCGCACTCAAACTCGACATCGACGAAAGCCTTAGCATACAGCATCATTGCAACCGTTCCAGCGGTGTTGTCGTATGCACCCTCGTACGTGCCACCAGCCGGAGGTGATGCTGGGGGGGCGATGTCCATGTGTGCTCCCATTCCTTGTACGCAGGTGTCCGAACGGCCGTCTTTCCACGCGATGATGTTAAGTGATTCTGGTTGCGTTGGGTTGAGGTGGTCTGTAACGCGCATGATGTGTGTTTCATAACCAAGCCCTTCGAAATGGCCATGGAAGAAACTTGCAGCTCGTTCAAACGCAGGGTTTGGGGACCCCATCCATCGATTGATGTATCCTCCGCATTCGGTTGAATCGGCACATACGCTTAAGATAAACTCCATTTTATCGAACCATTCTTGGCCGTTGACAATTGGTGTTCCTGCTCCTACGGTAATATCGATCTTTGATGCAGTGCCATCATCGTGAACCACGGTCAGTGAAGTTGCGTTCACGTAAGGGGTGGTGATGATTTTCCCAGTGAGCAAATCGCTGTTTTGCACTTGAACCACACCCAAGGGCACAATGCTGTCATTGACAAAGAGAAGAACATCTTGAGGGACGACCAGTCGGGTTCCTTCTCCCTCGAGGGTGAAAATATGCCATTCGCCAGCTCGCATTTCCGCCTCGCCAGCAGGAAGGAAGTCAATCTTGAGTGCGTCAGTGTTCTGCATCTCATTCTCCTCCGCTTGTCCAAAACAACCGGCCAGTGGCGCCATGATCATCAAGACAATTAGGCCAAATGCACGAAGTGAGTGTTTCATGTTCATCCCTATCGCTAGCGCAGCCCCCGCCCCTCTTAGGCGTTCGCTTCCTGTGTGATGCAGGGGGGCAGACTGAGGGCAACCCTTTCGTGACCTTGATATAGGGTGACTCATTCGCCACTATGTAACCGATGGTTCAGTAATGAGGGTGGAGTCAATGGCGAGTGGAGACGATTGGGAAGAACAACTGATTGAACAACTGGTCGAAATGTTCCGCAATATGGGCATGAACATGGACAAAGAACAGATTCGTGGGATGATGGAGCAGTTCCGTTCCCAATTCGAAAACATGGGTCTCGATGCAGAAAAAATCGCAAAAGGCGATGTGAACTTCAACTTTGATCTCTCCCATCTGAGTAAAATGTTCCAATCTGGCAAATCAATGGAAGACATTCTGAGCAATCTTGGAATGGACGTTCAAGTGGATGCAAGTCCGGTTGAAATCAGGGCGCCAGAGGTCGAGGACACGCTAGAAGAAGTCATCAACATCCCTGCTAATGATGTTTACCTCGATGGGTGGAACATGGCTGTAACCATCGATTTCACCCTCCGTGGTGAAGTCGAAGAGAGCGAATTAGAACTCGCTCTTGTGCGTCAAGGTCAACGAATTGATGTCATTCAAGACACCCTGCAGGGGCCACTTGCTCGAATCGATTTGCCCCATCCATGTGAAGACCTCGTCGACTGGTCCCTCAACAACGGAATCCTCGACATCACCCTCAAACTTACGCCCCAGGGCTCAGCTGTAGATACAGATGATTCAATCCCCGAGGCACCAGACATTCGAATCGATCTTGGCGACGAGAACGATGACGATGATGAAGACGACGACGGTGGCATCCCCATCTTTTGAAAAAGGAAGTGAACATAATGAGCAAAGTAATAGGAATTGATCTAGGAACAACAAACAGCTGCGTAGCAACAATCGAAAACGGTGAACCCGTTGTCATCGCCAACGCGGAAGGCGCACGAACAACCCCGTCCGTTGTGGCATTTGCCAAAGACGGAAGCGAACGAATGATCGGTGTTACCGCCAAGCGACAAGCGGTGACCAACACCGATCGAACCATGATTTCCGTCAAGCGGCACATGGGTACGGACTGGAAAACCAACGTCGATGGAACGGATTACACCCCACAAGAGATTTCCGCCTTCATTCTTCAAAAGTTGAAGGCTGATGCAGAGGCATACCTCGGTCACGAAATCAAGCAAGCGGTCATCACCTGTCCTGCCTACTTCACCGATGCCCAGCGAACAGCAACCAAAGATGCTGGTCGGATTGCAGGATTGGAAGTGCTCCGAATCATCAACGAACCAACAGCTGCAGCCCTGGCTTATGGTGTCGACAAAGGCGAAGACCAGACCATTCTGGTGTACGACCTTGGTGGTGGAACCTTTGACGTGTCGGTTTTGGAAATCTACCAAGTCGACGGCCAACCTCAAATCGAAGTGAAGGCCACAGCCGGGAACAACAAACTTGGTGGCGACGATTTCGACGACCTTGTCATCGAATGGATGGTTGCCGAATTCAAGAGAGATACGGGCATTGACCTCAGCAAAGACGCTCAAGCCATGTCTCGTTTGAAAGAAGCCGCAGAGAAGGCTAA
This sequence comes from Candidatus Poseidoniaceae archaeon, assembly GCA_938084455.1. GTDB lineage: Archaea > Thermoplasmatota > Poseidoniia > Poseidoniales > Poseidoniaceae > MGIIa-L1. Next base: position 8,359 of record CALKDX010000118.1, on the reverse strand, counting down.
AATCGAACTCTCTGGTACTCAACAAACTCAGATCAACCTCCCGTTCATCACTATGCGCGATGGACAGCCAGAACACATGGACATGACATTGAGTCGAGCGAAATTTGAGGATCTTATCTCTAAATTGATTGAAGCCACAATGGGTCCAACTCGGCAAGCCATGAAAGATGCAGGTGTCAAGAAAGGCGATGTGGACAAAGTGATTCTCGTCGGCGGTTCAACCCGGGTCCCAGCGGTCCAAGAAGCGGTTGAAAAGGAAGCAGGCAAGGCGCCTTACAAAGGCATCAATCCTGATGAAGCAGTGGCCATGGGTGCCGCTCTCCAAGCGGGTATCATCTCTGGTGATGAGGGCGTTTCCGACATTCTTTTGCTTGACGTCACGCCGCTTACGCTCGGAATTGAGACGCTTGGTGGCGTGATGACCACCATGATTGAGCGAAACACAACCATTCCAGCACGCCGCTCGGAAATTTATTCCACTGCGAGTGATAACCAACCTGCCGTGACAATCCATGTGCTCCAAGGTGAGCGCAACTTTGCCAAGGACAACGTGACGTTGGGTGAATTCACCTTGATGGGTATTCCAGCAGCCCCTCGTGGAACTCCACAAATCGAAGTCACGTTCGACATCGACGCGAATGGAATCGTCAATGTGAGTGCAAAAGATATGGGCACTGGAAAGGAGCAATCTGTGAAAATCGAGGCCCAAACCTCACTCTCTGAAGATGAGATTCAATCAAAGATTGCCGAAGCTGAGAAATTCGCTGAAGAAGATCAATTGCGCAAGGCAAAGGTCGAATTGCGAAACATGGCTGACCAAGTGGTTTACCAAACTCGAAGAACCTTGGATGAATCTGCAGACAAACTTGACGATTCAGAAACCGAGCCAGTCAAGGCTCATCTCGATGAACTCGAAAAGATGGTTCAAGATGACGATGGAAAACCACTCGACATCGACGACATCGATGACGCTGCGATTCAAGCCAAGGTCAAGGAAGTCGAGGAAGCCATGCACGCTGTTTCAGCGAAACTGTACGAAGCTGCTGCTGCCGAAATGGCCGAGCAAGATGGTTCCGGGGACGATGGTGACATCAATGTCGGCGGCGATGACGTTGTTGATGCTGACTTCGAAGTTGTCGAAGAAGACGAAGATTGAGTTCAACCAACCCATTTCGGCTGAGAGTTGACCTTATGGCGAGAAGTCGGGTGGCCTCACCATGAGCGATGTTCCAATCCTGAAGGACACCGAACGGTCAACTGGCCGTGGTGCACTTCAGAAGAACATTCAAGCCGCTTTGGCACTCGCGGGCGCAGTCCGCTCAACGCTCGGGCCTAGGGGCCTCGATAAATTGTTGATTGACGACGATGGCCGGACCATGGTCACCAACGACGGTGTTACGGTTTTAGAGTCTGCAAAAGTCGAACATCCAGTGGCTCGTATGATCATCAATGCCTCTTCAGTTCAAGATAAAATTGCTCGTGATGGGACCACATCAACCGTTTTACTGTGTGCTGAAATGCTGCAAAATGCGTGGCATCTTGTCACCCAAGGCGTCCACCCAGCGATCATTGCCCGTGGATTCCGCATGGCTGAAACCCATGCAAGGGCTGAACTTGAATCGATTTCATTCCCCTCGTTGCGCAAGCATCGAATCCTTGCAACCAAAACATGCTTGACCGGCAAAGGCCACGAAAGCATGCAAGCCTTGCTTGCCCAACTGGCATTGGATGCGGCAGAAGCGATCCTCGTTCAAGGCGAGGATGGGGCGTTTGCGGATCCTACCCGTGTCAAAATCCTCCAACAATCCGGCGGTGTGATCGGCGACAGTCAGCTCGTTACAGGGCTTGTGTTGGCCAAGAATAGAATCCATGAGGACATGCCTCGGCACATAAAAGGCGGCAAAATATTGCTGATCGACGGAGGCATTGAGCGCCGGGCTATGATGGGTAGCGTAAAACTGAACGTCACCTCAACTGGCGTGCTGGATGCATTTAGGGCGAAGGAGACGGCGCTTCTGGAAGAACAGGTCGAGCAACTGAAAGCCCTCGGTGTGGATTTATTGGCCTGCAAGGAAGGCATCGATGACGATGCCCGTATGATGCTGACAAAAGCCGGTATCAAAGCGTTTAGACGGGTGGCTCGATCGGACCTTGATCTGCTTGCTCGTGGCTGTGGGGCAACCCTCGTCCATGATGTGAAGCGGGCACAGGAGTCGGATTTAGGAGCGTTTATCTCAAGTAAGAATGAAACATGGGGCACCACCGTTCATTGGATTGTTGAGACTGAAGAAGGCGGTGCCACATTCATCGCTAAAGGCAGCACTGAAGCCGTCTTGGGTGAAGTGGAACGTTGCTTTGCAGACGCACTCGGTGTGGCTTGCCAACTTGTCGAAGACGCTCGTCTTGTCCCAGGTGGAGGGGCGACCCAAGTGGCCCTTGCTCGACGATTGCGCCGATATGCAGAATCGATTCCCGGACGAGAACAATTGGGCGTAGAGGCTTTTGCGGACGCGCTAGAAGTCATTCCGAGGGTTCTAGCGGAAAACGCTGGCTTAGATCCAATTGACACGCTGCTTAATCTGGTGGCTGCTCAATCAAACGCACCTGCTGATTTGGCGGATTGTATTGGCTTGAATGTCATCGAACGTAACCCTCGCAACATGGTCGAGATGGGCGTGCTTGAGCCGTTGTTGATTCTCGATCAAGGCATCGCTGGCGCAACCGAGGCTGCAATCTCGGTGCTGCGCATCGATGATGTGTTATGGGCAAAGCAAGACCCCTCAATGCCTGAAGTCCCCCAAATGGAATAGCCGTTGAAACCCACGCCGAAGTGAAGAAGATAGGATGTTGCTTCAAATAGGGGTTGTTTAGACCTTTTACTGATGGGAACAGACAGTCAAACCTGTGTAGGTATCGACGACATCGCAATTCATTTCCCCCGTTTGTACATGGACATGCGGGATTTTGCTGAATTGCGTGGTGCTGACTTTGGTAAACTCAACAAAGGTCTTGGTCTCGAAGCAATGTCCATTCCCGATGTTCACGAAGACACTGCAACCATGGGTGCCATGGCAGTGATGCAGATCATTGATCGGAATGGTTTGGATCCAAACACGATTGGGCGAATGTACCTGGGGACTGAATCTGCTCTTGATGGAGCGAAACCCACTGCAACCTACATCGTCGATATGCTTACTCAGCGGTATGAAGAGCGATACGGCAGTGAATGTTTCCGGAATTGCGATGTGGTGGATATGACCTTTGCCTGCATCGGTGCAGTCGATGCACTCCATACAACCCTTGACTGGGTTGCCCGTTCCACTGAACATGAGGAACGAGTGGGGATTGTGATTTTCTCTGACAACGCTAAGTACGCTCTCGAATCTTCTGGTGAATACACTCAGGGTGCGGGCGGTGGCGCATTGCTTATTCGTCGCAATCCTCGCCTGCTTGAGATTCCAGATTGCATTGGTGTCTCAACCACTCCAGTGCATGATTTCTTCAAACCTCGTAGAGAAGTTACCCTCCGTTCAGTGATCACGAACGTCATGCAACTCGCTCAAGAAACGGGTCAAACCGTGAAGAAAGGTCTCGTTGATCGTATGATTCGGCATTTACCAGAATCAACGGTGCGTAAGCTTGGCATCTTCTCTCACGGCGAAACAAGCGTGAGTGTTCACCGCGATGAACCGATTTTCGATGGGCAGTTCTCCAACCGATGCTACCAAGCAGCGGTTCGTCAAGCGTTCCATAATTTTGCCAAGAAAGCCGAGATGCAGGGCCGATACACACCGGCTGACGATGAGCGCTTGACCGAGCAGTGGTCTCGAATCATCATGCACTTGCCGTATGCGTTCCAAGCAAAGCGAATGTTCCCGGACATTTTCCGCCACGATCGAATCGATACAAAAATGTGGGCTGAAATAGCAGAGAAGTTAGGACCCATGCCAGAACCTCATGATTCTGATGACCCACAAATCATCGAAATTTGGGAGAAAGCAATGGACGGATACCGGCGGGCCATCTCAAAAACGCCGGAGTACATCGCATTCCATGAAAGCCGAATCGAAAAAGGTCAGCGCGCAAGCAGCCTGATTGGAAACCAGTACACAGGTTCCATCTTCCTTGCCTTGATGTCGACGTTTGAATCTGATTTCGAAGAAAACTGTAACCTCGATGACACCCTCTTTGGTCTGTGCGGCTATGGCTCTGGAGCGAAAGCAAAGGTGTTTGAAGGCAAAGTCAACCCTCGATGGCGAGAAGTTGTGTCTCGATGGCACCTCTTTGAACGCCTTGCGGGACGATTGGCGATTGACCACGTCACCTACGAGAACCTTCACAAGGGCCTACAAGACAAAAGCGTCGTCACCCCGCAGGGAGAATTCGCTCTTGTTGAAATCGGCGATGAAGGCGTCGATGAAGGCGCTCGCCGTTACCGTTGGATTGGGGCTTGACCTCAGAAATCAAGCACAACTTTACCGCACTGGCCCTCAATGGCCAATTCGACAGCTTGTGGGAAATCATCAATGCTCATTCGGTGAGTGAGCACACGTTCGACATCGATTTGTCCAGCTTCGAGAAGCGCGTGCATGGTGTCCCAAGTGGACCACATCTTTCTTCCATTGATTCCTTTGAGATGCAAGTAACGGAACACAAGGTCGTTCATTGGCACTTCTGGGGTTGGATTACCATAGACCGAGAGGACATTGACATAGCCGCCCATCCGAGTGCTATGGATGGTGTTTCCAAGGGCTTGAGGCGAGCCTGAGAACTCACATGAATTGTCGACGCCTCGCCCTTCGGTGGCATTGAAGATTTCTTGAATGACATCATGGTTCTTTCCAAGCACGAGATCGGCACCCAATTCTTTGGCCAGATCCATTCTGTAATCGTTGTCCCAATCGACGGCAATGACCATTTCTGCTCCCATCGCTTTGGCCGCATTGACCGCAAAGAGCCCGATTGGTCCAAGGCCGTGGATGGCTACTGTTGCCCCTTCGACAGGACCTCCAGTGAGGGTATGGATGGCATTACCGAGAGGGTCTTGAATCGATGCGTGTCCGGGGTCCAAGCCCTTTGGAATTTTTCGAGCATTGACTGCAGGCGCAACAAAATATGGGCCAAAAGCCCCATTGATGTGAACGCCGAAGATCGAACCATTTTCACAAATATGCGCATTTCCTTCATCACATCGTGGGCAATTCCAGCATGCAAAATGGCACTCAATGGCGATAAAGTCGCCGACAGATGGCGTGCTGACTCCTTCACCGACCGCAACAACTTCACCGCACGTCTCATGACCGGTGATGGTGCCCAAGGGAACGTTTTCTCGACTCCACTCATCCCACTTCCAGATGTGTATGTCCGTTCCACAAACAGATGTTGAATGGGTCTTGATGAGGACTTCATCTTGTCCTGGCTGGGGGACAGGGTGTTGCTCACGAGTGAAGCCACCAACCGAATCGAGAGTTTTTGTCCATGCCATCATGGTCTTCGGAATGGTCACCATGCTCGCCCTCCCCAGTCGTTCAGCGAGTGCGCCTTTTGATTCTTCGCTCAACATGGCACGGTGGGAAACACGCGTTCGTTGAGGTATGTTGATATGGGAGGCGCGACGGCCTAAAAGCCCGTTGATGTGCATGAAGTACGTTGTTGTGAGCGGGGGAGTCCTGTCCGGATTGGGCAAAGGAGTAACAGCAAGCAGCATTGGTGTTTTGCTCAAAAGCGCGGGGCTGAGGGTTACTTCAATCAAAATTGATCCCTATCTCAACAGCGACGCTGGAACAATGTCGCCGTTTGAACACGGTGAAGTGTTCGTGCTTGACGACGGCGGCGAGGTGGATTTAGACCTCGGCAATTACGAACGCTTCCTCGACATCAATCTTGCAAAAGACAACAACCTCACGACAGGAAAAATCTACTCAAAGGTCATTGAAGCAGAACGCAGGGGCGACTACCTTGGCAAAACGGTTCAAGTGATTCCTCATGTGACCAACGCAGTCCAAGAATGGATAGAGGATGTAGCTCATCAACCAGCGGACGGAAGCGGAGAAATTCCCGACGCTTGCATCATTGAACTTGGAGGGACGGTTGGCGATATTGAATCCGCACCATACATCGAAGCCCTCAGACAATTCCAATTCCGCGTCGGGCGTGAAAACGTCACCTTCGTGCATGTGTCCTTAGTACCAGTGATGGGTCCAGTTGGTGAACAGAAAACCAAACCAACCCAACACACGGTCAAGGAACTTCGAGGCTTAGGCATCACGCCAGACATCTTAGTGTGCCGATCAAGTGCTCCGCTCAACGATGAGACGAGAGAAAAACTGGCGGCGTTTTGCCATGTTTCGCCTCAAGCCGTGATGTCGACTCACGATGTGCCAAACATCTACCATGTCCCATTGATGCTCCAAGAACAGGGATTGTGCGACATTTTGGGTGTGGACTGCCATTCGACCGACCTTCTGAAGAATTGGAAACACATGGCACATCATCTGGATACCCTCACAGAAGAAGTTCATATTGCAATGGTCGGGAAGTACACCGACCTCTCAGACGCTTACCTCTCTGTCATCAAGAGTTTACAACATGCTGCAATGGCAGTGGATCGTAAACTCATCATCGATTGGATTGAAGCCAGTCATTTGGAAGAAGATTGGGCAGAGAAAGAAGAAACTGCTGCTGCATGGACCTTGCTCAAGAGTGCAGACGGTGTTCTCGTTCCAGGTGGATTTGGAGACAGAGGTGTCGAAGGAAAAATTTCAGCAGCAAACTATGCGCGAACCACCAACACACCCTACCTCGGCATTTGCCTCGGTCTTCAGGTCGCAACCATCGAGTTCTGTCGAAACGTGCTCGGTCTTGAGGGCGCTAATTCAACAGAATTTGATGAAAACGCCCCAACAGCAGCAGTGATCTTCATGCCTGAAATTTCCAAGACCCACCTCGGCGGAACCATGCGTCTCGGTTCACGTCCGACCCTTTGGCAGGTGGAGGATTGCAAAATTAAACGCCTATATGGCGAAGGGGATTCGGTCGATGAACGTCATCGGCATCGATATGAGGTCAATCCTGACTTGATTGAACGAATCGAGAAAGCAGGCTTGATGTTTGTTGGGAAGGATGAAACCGGACAACGTTGCGAGATTTTCGAACTTGGTGATCATCCCTACTATGTTGGTGTCCAATACCATCCCGAATTCAAGAGCCGCCCAGGTCGACCAAGCCCACCATTCCTTGGTTTACTCAAGGCTGCCACGAACCAACTGTGAGACAACGACCTGTTCTAGGCCTCTTCGATTCGAATCAGCCTTGTGGTTCTGAAGCCTTGTAAAATTTTGACAAACCGCTTGGCCTGGAATTCAGAATCCAGTTCAGGGTCTCCAGTGTCAATTCTAACGGCTTGCAAACCGATGAGTTTTGCTGGAGTCGCAACGCCCAAGATGTTCTCAAATTCGATGACCCGCAATACCTCAGGGGAAAGTTGGAGGTTTCCTCTTCCAATCAAAAAGCCCTGCCCCCCCATCGGTGAAAGGAGGAGGAGTCTAGGCTTAGGTGCACCATTTTCATCCACGTGTTTGGCCAACACATTGAGCAGATCTTGTTCATTCAAATCGGCATAGAGTGTGCGTTGTCCAGCATTGTCTGGACCTTGAGCATCGATCCCAAGCAGTGTTAATTCGAGATTAACATGTTCTCCCATTCGGCGTAGTGTGCCCCCGCTGCCCCAGACAATCATCAACTCAGGGTTGTCTTCGAGCAAGGTCTGCACGTGATGAGCAAGCCCTTCGATGGTGTCAACTTCGCTTGATCGCTCAACTTGTTCTTTTGCACCTTGCATGAAACGGGGGCTTGATGGAGTCCATGCTTCACCGTACATCCTCACTTTCCAAACGCCTTCTTGGTAAACATCCTCATCCAAATCCATGACTTCAGTGATGGCACAGCGCAAATCTCCGAGAATGAACGCTAGAGCGACTTCCGCTGCTGCCTTCGGGGTGGTTGCGAAGCAACCTGAATGCATTTTCACACCACCGGGCACACCGATGAGGGGTACCTCCTGTGCCTTTGGTCCCATGCTTTCCAAAGCGTTGACAATGTCCCTCGTTGTACCATCGCCGCCGGCATAGAGGATGGCTTCGACCTCGGCCTTGACCAAGGCACAAACCAAGTCATGTGTGTCGCTGTCTGCCGTTGTCTCCGGTGTGGTTCCTATGGGTTCGAAAGAGAGTTTGTCGTTTTGGTCGCCCACCCAAGTGCCACCCATACGGCCTTCCCAGCCCACGAGCGTGATGTTTGACTCGGTTCGATTGAGCGAGCCTTGCAACAAGGTGGAAAAGGCATTGAGTGCATGAGTCAT
>CALKDX010000117.1 GCA_938084455.1 Candidatus Poseidoniaceae archaeon | reverse complement strand
ACAAATCAGGGATTCAAGGAACGAGCACAAAGGGCTGCGGAAGAAAACCAAGACAGTTCAATCGATGATTAAAAAAATCTCCGCTGTCCAACGGTTCTCACCCATAGAGAATCAAAACAGTTTGCTGAATGTTAAGCGCATCTTGCCCCTCTTCAAGAACGACCCTCAATTCATGCAAAAGGTAGGTGTTGAAGTAAACTGTGCTCCACGTGTCTGCGTTTCCGTCCTCAGCTTGTCCGTTTTTGCTTTGGCAGGTGTCGTCGAGTTCATCAACGATGTTCCATGAAAATTGAACGGTTTGACCGCCGCCTGAGATGCCTTGGATGAGGCTTGGGTTTTCCACCGTCGAATTGATCTCGATCATGACAGGATGAGTGCCACCGTTGTTCGGTGTCGGATTGAATGGCAATGCCATTGGCTCATTCGTGCCTTGTTCACTCCACTCAATTTGCAAATCAATTCGAATGGATGCGCTTTGATTGTTCTGCGTTCCTGCAGCATCGATGGCGAACAGAGTGACATTGTGGATGCCGTGTTCTACAAAAGAATGGCTCAAGGTTGAGGATTCACTCGCCTCGACGGTCATTGGTTCGCTGCCATCCATGGCGTCAAGACCAAACTTCACGAGATCAAGCGAAGATGTGGTTTGAGAAAAATCAAAGGTGATGTCCACTGCATCAAGGGACACAAGTTCACCATCGAGGTATGTTTCGACAACCGTACCAGAGGTGGTCTCGATGTCCACCACAAGGTCGATCATGGAATCGCTTGATGACGGAGCGAGGCAACCTGCCATTGAGGCAGAGCAAAACAGAGTCAGCACAAGCAGTTGCTTCAGATGACCCATGGTTGAGCCTCTGTGCCAGGGTATAAAATGCCAACGATGGTCACGCCCATACAGTATTCGGGGTGGTCAATCACCGCTTCGACACCTTTGAATGGTCTTGGTCGGTGGTTGGGTCAATGGCACGACGAGGTTTTCCACTCGCCCTCGTGCTGTTGATGTTGCTTTCATTGACCATCGGCCAGGTTGCGGCACAATCAGATGCCGCCAAGCAACCGAGCCCGGAACGTCCAACAATGTACCTGTGGGGAGATGCCGCTTTGCAGAGCGGAAGCTGCTTCAACCACTTCGCATCTGACGGAGAAACTCAAACTGGATTCGGAGAGTATGACAGCACAGAAAACATCGAATTCTCTTGCCCACTTGATGACCCCTTGGCCTCACCGCTCTACCTTGACGAGGATGGAGTCATTTCCTTCAACCTTGGATTTTTGATTCAATCCTCTGAAACAAGCGATGGCGATGATTTGGTGCTTTCACTCATTAGTGGAACGGAGGTTTTGGCGTCCGAGGAATTCACCGTACCAACCTTCTCGAATGAGCAACTGACTTGGCAAATCCAGATCACTGAGAACATGACATACTGGGAACAGGGAAGCGTCCCTGAATTGAAAGTTCAGTTCAACAAACCCGAACCCACACTGGCTGAGTGCTTCGACTTGAACAAGGTCCTTGCTCAATGCGAAGCGAAATTCCGCATCTATTATTCCGACAACACTGACGGGCTAGAGGTGGCAGGAACCTTCCCTGTTCTGAACGCATCAGATCCGGGTGCCAGCAATCCAAACGGTGGGGGTGACGACGAAGAGATCGCTTCGTTGAACGTTGGCTCAGGTGCGATTTCCTCACTGATGTTTTCACCTTGGTTTTTGGGCATGATTGCGTTTGTTGGGTTCATCTCCCTCAATCGAGAAAGGTTCCAAATGAGCATGGTCTTGGAGGAAGAAGAGTCGATTGATGGCGCCGAGGGTTCTTCCTCTGAAGGCGAAACTCTAGTCGACAGTTATCGCGCACGCGTGCTCACTTTGTGTGCCTTGTATGTGGCGCAAGGAATTCCGTGGGGATTCATCACCATCGCATTCCTGACATTCTTGGCTGACAAAGGCGTTGGTGCCTCTGAGTTGGCCTTGATGCTGACCCTCGGGACATTGCCGTGGTCAGTGAAGTTCCTCTGGGGCCCGGTCATAGACCGATTCCAATTTCCAGCCATGGGGCGAAGACGCCCTTGGATTCTTCTTGCACAAAGCGGCATGATTGTGGTGCTTGCTTCAATGATGTTGATTCCAAACCCGGAGGAAAATGTCCTCACAATGGCATGGATGTTTTTGGTGTACAACATCTTCACATCGCTTCAAGACGTCAGCACCGATGCTCTGGCCGTCGATGTGTTGCAACCTCACGAAATGGAGAAGGTCAACAGCTACATGTTCACAGCCAAATCAGTTGGTGGCATCATTGGTGGTGCTGGGCTCGGTCTCGTCATCGGAACGCTTGGCATCAAGGGGACCATTTTGCTTCAGATTCCAATCCTCGTTGTGATCATGCTCGTTCCGCTGTTGATGACCGAACGGCCCGGTGAAAAGCGGTTCCCATGGAGCGAAGGAACCACAGAAGTCGAGGTGGAACATGACCAACGTGACTTCAGGGAAATCATAGGCAAGGTCAAGATTGCATTTTCAATGCGCTCTGCACAATTGGGAATCGTGCTCAGTTTGGTCATGTCCCTTTCGTTCTTCCTCATACCTGTCCTGCCGCTGCTGTTTGTTCGTGAATTAGGATGGACGGTGGAAGAGTTCAACGTCACCAAGGGCGGCCTCATCCTCGTCTTCACCATGCTTGGCTATCTTGCAGGTGGTCAACTCGGGCGACGGTTTGGTGGGAAATCAGTCATCATTTACGGGGCATTGTTCACCGCCTTGACCACTTCACTGTGGGGCATGAGTGAATCCATGTGGAGCAGTGGAAGTTTCATGATGGTCATGTGGTCGATTCGCACCTTCGCATGGGGCCTTGTGACCATCAACATCTATTCGTTGGTAATGCGAGTGACATGGAGCGAAGTGGGCGGCACACAGTTCACTGCATACATGGCCATGATGAACGTCTCCTCCATCATAGGCTACCAATTGACCGATCCAATTTCTTCGCGCTATGATTACCCGACCCTCTTCCTGATTGCGGCCATGCTTGAAACGTTCGTGATTTTCGGAGCCCTGTTCATCGACCCTGCACAAACGCGAAGGGAATTAGCGCATGTCGAACAAGGATGAAATCCGATGGTGCACGCATCAATCATCAAATACCCCGCAACCGACCCTTAGCCATGGGCCTACACCACTTTACTTGGCGGGCTACGGCAAGTGGCTTGGCCGATGAAACGGTCGTTGCAGACGCCCTCGCATGGCTCATTGGAGACCATGAAGCGGTTGAAATCGAGCGCACCACATCTTACCATGGCTCAGCGATTCATATGATTGAGGCCAAGACCTCGCGGAAAGGTCCTGCCCTCCGATGCCTTGCTCGGTTGGGCACAGATGCGTTGCAAACCCTGCTCGAGGAGGCTGAGCAGAGGCTTGATGAATCCAACACCTTGCATTTTCGAGTGCAGTTCAACGCCCTCATGAACGGCGAGGTCGTGTTGGCTCAGGCCGGTGAAGAAAGCGTAAAAGGGCATACTAAGGTCCAGGTGTTCCCCGGTCAAGAAGGGTTGAGTGAAGCGCGCTCAACCATTGAAGCAGCAATAGCCATGGCCGGTGAGTAAGGGCCAAGATGCCTCATCGTGGCATTGATATGACACAGAAGGTGACACTCCCCTGTGGCCAATGCGTTCAAAGCCGTTTTGTTGGCCGTTATGATGCTAGCATCCTTGAGTTATGTGCAGGCAGAGGTCGACGGTTCAAACGGTGGTGAAGAGCCTGTGTGCAATGCCGACAGGCAGGCCAATTGGACCGTTGGACTGATTCAATGCACAAACAACGTCAGTGAAGGCTACACTCTGTTTTCACCCATGCCAAGTTCCACCTCTTATCTCATTGACAATGAAGGACGCCAAGTGCACAACTGGACCTCACCGGGCGGTCATCGCCCCGGCATGTCGGCTTACCTGCTCGAGGATGGATCGTTGCTTCGAACCGCCAACATTGCCCAATCTGCAATTGGGAACTTCAGCGGTGGTGGAACCGCTGGCAAAGTGGAACGGATTTCGTGGGAAGGCGATTTACTGTGGTCCTACGAATATTCCTCCACCGAGTACATTTCACATCACGACATCGAACCGATGCCGAACGGCAACATACTGATGATAGCGTGGGAGTCAAAAACCGATGAAGAGGGTCAACAAGCGGGTCGAAATCCAGCCATTGCTTCAGATGCGCCGGGCGGAAGCAATGGCGTTTGGCCAGACAAAATTGTCGAAATTCAACCCAACGGGACCACCGGAGGGGATGTGGTTTGGAGTTGGCATGCATGGGACCATTTGGTGCAAGACTATGATCCGTCCAAAGACAACTATGGTGTTGTCGCTGAACACCCAGAATTGCTCGATATCAACTTTGTTGACGCTGCTGGAGCCCAAGCAGGCAAAGCAGATTGGATGCACTGCAATGGCATCGATTACAACCCTCAATTAGACCAAATTGCCATCTCATGCAAGAACATGAATGAAATCTATATTATCGATCACAGCACAACATCCGAGGAGGCCGCAGGCCACACTGGAGGCACCTATGGCAAGGGCGGAGACTTCCTTTACCGGTGGGGCAATCCAGAAGCCTATGACGCTGGATTCAGCCAAGACAAACGCCTGTTTGGACAGCACGATGTGCAATGGATCGAGGAAGGCCGCCCTGGCGAGGGCAGCCTCATCGTGTACAACAACGGTGTCAATCGAGCTGGCACCTACTCCTCTGTGGACGTCATCACACCTGTCTTTCTTGACGGAGAGTATCAACTCGATGCGGACAACAGATTTCTTCCAAATTCAACTTCGTGGTCTTGGAACCAAGGCGCCGACATGTATTCTGAATTCGTGTCAGGTGCTGAGCGCTTACCCAACGGGAACACTCTGATTGCGCACGGAACCCACGGTACACTGTATGAGGTGACCCTAGAAGGGGACATCGTTTGGACCTACGTCAACCCTGTTTCAAATCAGGGAACCATCGCACAAGGTGATTTGCTTCCCGATGGCAACCAAGTCAACACGAAAGCAAACCCCGTGTTCCGTGCCCGTAAACACACATCAGACCATCCGGCTTTTGCAGGGCGTGACTTGATTCCAAGCACCTACATCGAGGCTTGGACTGACCTTTGCCCAGAAACGAATGCACTTCCTTGGGACAGGGACGGCGACGGCTGCATCGACGACAGCGACCAGGATGGTGTGCTCGAACCAAATGACCAATGCGCAGGATTTGATGACCGCGTCGATGATGATAATGATGGAATCATCGATGGTTGTGATCCGTTTGTTGATGCGGATGAAGACGGCGTTGAGGATTCAATCGATGCTTGTCTCGGTCATGACGACGCCCTTGACCTCGACCAAGATGGCATGCCTGATGGCTGTGATGAACTGATTGACAACGATGGTGATGGCGTTGCAAACGATGAGGACCAATGCGAGGGACATAATGACGGATTGGATGAGGACAACGACACAATTCCAGATGCTTGCGACGCGCTGATCGACAACGATGGTGATGGCGTTGCAAACGATGAGGACCAATGTGAGGGGCACGACGATGCCATTGACGCTGATCAAGATGAAACCCCTGATGGCTGCGACGACTTCATCGATGTTGGTGAGGACCCTCTTGATTCCGTGGACGACGAGGGGAATTTGACCAAGGACAACGAAACTCAAGATGGGACGCAGTCAGGCCGAGCGAGCGAGGCAAACGATGCTCAAATGAAATCAGAACAAACGACGATGCTCGGCGTTCTTGGCCTCCTGCTCATTGGCGTCATAGCCATCACTCAACGACTCCGTAACAAGCAAGAATAGTCTTGTTAGATTTAGGATAACCTAAACTTTTCCGACCCGTAAAAGGCTTCATGTAGCCCCAACGCTTGGCCTTGCATGGAGACCATACCATGACCCATGTAGTTACATCAACCTGCGTCGATCACAAATACCAAGAATGCGTTGTCGTTTGCCCTGTTGAGGCGTTTCGAGAAGCAGATACCTACCTCGTTATCGATCCTGATGAATGCATTGACTGTGGCGCTTGCATTCCAGAATGCCCTGTCGACGCAATCTTTGCAGACACGGATGTTCCAGAAGAAGAAGAACATTGGATTGAGCGAAACGCTGTTGAATCCGTCGACGCTGAAATCGCAGAAGGCGATTCGCCAGTCCTCGCAGACTGAACCACTTTGGTTCCATTTCACCCTCATGGGTGTTAACCAATGTTCATGAAGGGCGTATGACAGGGCAGGCTGATTCACATGGTGAGAACCGACTTCACGCAACTACGAAACGGCAGTGACCTCCTCAAGCGCGGGTTTGCTCGAATGCAACAAGGAGGCGTCATCATGGACGTAGTGGACCCAGACCAGGCAGCCGTCGCTGAAGATTCCGGAGCGGTAGCGGTCATGGCCCTCGAGCGTGTGCCCGCAGACATACGCAGAGATGGTGGCGTTGCTCGCATGAGCCATCCAGACATGATTCAAGGCATCCTTGATTGCACTTCAATTCCGGTGATGGCTAAAGCACGAATCGGTCACGAAGGCGAAGCGAGAATCCTCGAATCAATGGGCGTTGACATGGTCGACGAATCTGAGGTGCTCACACCCGCCGATCCGTTTTTCCACATCAACAAGAAAGACTACGAAATTCCATTCGTGTGCGGTGCAACCGGACTGGGTGAAGCCGTCCGCCGGATTTACGAAGGCGCAGCAATGATTCGGACAAAAGGTGAAGCAGGAACAGGGAATTTGGTCGCAGCTGTCACTCACGCTCGCCTGATTGACCAAGAAATCAAGCAAGTGCAAGGCCTCGATGACAATGGCATCGAATCGGCTGCTAAGATGATCATGGACCGGTTCAAGGTCTTGGCCAACACATCAGAATTACCGGGCAACCACCCGATGACGCCTTTCGGTGCCATCGATGATGTGATGGAACACGAAATTCAATCGATTCTCAACGACGTTCGTGACATGGGTCGTCTCCCCGTGGTGACCTTCTCTGCAGGTGGCATCGCCACTCCAGCAGACGCCTCACACATGATGCGCCTTGGAATGGATGGTATCTTTGTTGGCTCTGGAATCTTCAAGTCAAGCGATCCAAAAACAATGGCAGACGCAATCGTCTTGGCAACAGCCCATTATGATGATGCGGCAAAGGTTACTGAAGCAATGGCCATGACATTGGGCGACCCCATGAAGGGCGATGAATTGGAAAAGCTCGAAGTCAGAATGGATCAGCGCGGCTGGTGAATTCGCCAGCCCGAACGTCTTTTGTGACGCTTCACTGCATTAATAGCAACGATTTATCCTATCATAAAAGGGTCTATATCCATCACCCAAGTCGAAAGGTCGATTGACATGAGTGTAATCGACGACGTCATTGACACCCTCAACGGGCTCGATACATGGATGCAATGGGGTTTCGGTGCTGTTTCGACGCTCCTTGCCGTGCTTATTGTTCGCTTTATGATGAGGAAGGTCGTGCTTGATTTCGTTAAAGCAACATCCTTTGATTGGGATGACAAACTATACCGTCCAGTCACGACCAGGATGTACGGCTTCATATTGTTCGGTGGTTCCCAACTCACAATGTATTGGGTCTTGGGCAAAGAAGACGAACTCAACGAATCACTTTCGCCAGTTTTCCAAGCATCTTACATCCTCTTCGCCACTTCGCTAGCGAGCGTTGCGATGAAAGTGATGATACCAGTGATCATCGATAAATTCAGCAACCCTGGAACCGTTACCGTTTCGGGGAGTAATTCTTTGATTGTATTCATTCTTCGCGCCGCCGTCTGGTTCGGGGGATTGTACCTTGCTTTCTCAGAACTTGGCATCGAATTGGTTGGAGTGCTCGCATCTCTTGCCGTGTTCTCGTTAATCATTGGTCTGGCCATGCAACAAACGCTTGGTAACATCATCAACTCATTCATGCTGGCGCTCGACCAACCGTTTGAGGTAGGTGACCGAATTGAGGTTGATAATGAAATTGGATCTGTTGTATCTGTTGGTATTCTCTCGACAAAAGTCTTGACCCACGAAGAAAACCTTGTCGTCATTCCGAACAATCATTTGGTCAACTCCACTGTCATCAACCACGCACGTGGCGGTGGCGACGGAGTAGGACGGCGTATCTCTCTTGTGTTGGACATCGGTGTCGAATACGATGAAGACATCGCTCACGTGAAGTACACGATCTTGCAATTGATGCGAGAGTGCCCTTACGTCAATGCAAAACCAGAGCCGAGGGTGCTGCTCAATGAACTTGGCGATTTTGCCAAGATATTCCGGATGTACGGATGGGTCGAAGATTACTCGGATGAATTCGTGGCAAAGGATTGGTTGCTGAAGAACATCGATGAGCGATTCGCCAAAGAAGGCATCGGCATCCCATTCCCAACCGCAATTGAAATCGCTGCCGACACCAAATCAACGTACAACAAGCAGCGCAAAGCCACAAACGTACGAGCTGCAAGGCTCAAGATGATCAAGGAAGACAAAGCGTTGCTTCGAGAGCGCGCTGCTGCAAAAGAAGAAATTGAGGCTGTGAATGAACGGTTGAAAGATCCTGAATTGGACCGCTCCGAGCGAGCCGCATTGGAAGAATCATTGCGTGAGTTGAACCGTGTGCTAAGCATGTTCGAAGCAGGCGATAGTTGAACCAGCCGCAGTCTAATTCATGTACGAGGACCGTTCATGATAGGGCGTGACCACCCAACACACGCGGTACATGCAAATTTCTGTCACCGCAGAACAGGGCAGCATGCTTCTCGGTCACCCAATGCTTAAGGTCTACAAAAATGTCGAATTTTTGTACGCCATCGGCAAGTCAGAACGTGGCATACATTGCTTGGTATCGATTGATTATGATGACCCAAAGAGTTTGGAGGTTGGCGATACATCGATGGAAATCATCGAAGTCATCAAGAAGAGCGATACGAATTCAGTTTGCGAAGTATTGCTCACCGGAACCCTTGCAAAATTTTTCGCAGGGCAAAAGAATGTGTGGTGGGTCTCTCCGAGTCAGACTCACCCTCATGGAATGACGTTAACAATCCGTGGAACGCGAGACGCCCTTCGAGAGGTCCGGAACGCACTGGAAAATATTCTCTTCGATGGATATGACATGCGCCTCGGCTCGGAATCAGAATACCATCCCGAATTTTCGGACATCTTGCCAGAACGCCAGACGGTCGTTTTGAACAAGGCGCTCTCGATGGGGTATTACGATCGCCCCCGCCAATGCACACAACGAGACATTGCTGAATCCTTGAATGTCAAACAGGCAACTGTGAGCGAACACCTTCAATCCGCAGAAGCAACCATCATCAAGAATTTCACATCGGAATTTTGATGCGGACTTCGCACCTATCATGAACGGTTAAATGTCTATACGCCTCATTGTTGGTCTAACGAATATGCCTAGCGCACGCCATGCAAATTTCAACCGAGCCATCGTTTTATCGCTCTTGATGATGATGATGACCCAAGTGGGTTATCTTGAATCCATGAATCCGTGGACAAGCGGCGAAGAAACGCTGGATGAGAGCAACGACGTTCTCGAAACGGGCGGCTCGTCCTTCGCTTATGCGAACGACAAGCTGTCAACTGGAATATTCCACTCCTGCGCCATTCTTGACAACGGCGACCTGAAGTGTTGGGGGCACAACAACTTCGGACCGTTGGGCGATGGAACCAACACGGACACCGATGCACCTCCATCCACAGCGATTGACCTCGGCACGGGCCGAACGGCCGTTGCGGTGTCTGCTGGAGCATACCACACCTGCACCATCCTTGACAACAGCGAACTGAAGTGCTGGGGATGGAACAACTTCGGACAGTTGGGTGATGGAACCAACACAAACACCAATGCACCTTCATCCACAGCGATTGACCTCGGCACAGGCCGAACGGCCGTTGCGGTGTCTGCTGGATCATTCCACACCTGCGCCATCCTTGACAACGGCGATTTGAAGTGTTGGGGGTATAACAACCTCGGACCCTTGGGCGATGGAACCAATACTGATACCAACGCACCCTCATCCACAGTGATTGACCTCGGAACGGGCCGAACGGCCGTTGCGGTGTCTGCTGGAAATCAACACACCTGCGCCATCCTTGACAACGGTGACCTGAAGTGCTGGGGAGCTGATGACAAAGGACAGTTGGGCGATGGTGGAAGCAATACGAACACCAACGCACCTTCATCCACAGCGATTGACCTTGGCTCAGGCCGAACGGCCGTTGCGGTGTATGCTGGACATTCGAATACCTGCGCCATCCTTGACAACGGCGATTTGAAGTGCTGGGGATGGGACAATGCCGGACAGTTGGGCGATGGTGGAAGCAACACGGACACCAACGCACCTTCATCCACCGCGATTGACCTTGGAACGGGCCGAACTGCCGTAGCGGTGTCTGCTGGAGATCAACACACCTGCGCCATTCTTGATAACGGCGACGTGAAGTGTTGGGGGCGGGACGTTGAGGGTCAGTTGGGTAATGGTGGAAGCAACACGGCCACCAACGCACCTTCATCCACAGCGATTGATCTCGGCACGGGCCGCACGGCCGTTGCGGTGGAAACTGCTGATGAAACCACCTGCGCCATCCTTGACAACGGCGAGGCGAAGTGTTGGGGATTAGACGACTATGGACAGTTGGGCGATGGTGGAAGCAACACCAACCAAGGTTCACCCGTTGCAGTCTCCGGCAGCAACACCTGGGATTCCAGTACCGGATTGAGCAGCGGCTCAGGCGGCGGCTCAGGCAGCGCAACTCAGAGCAATTTCACCGCCAGCGTCGAAGGTGCAGATCTCATCATCGATGAGGCCATGACCAACATCACCTTCCAGTACAACGCCAGCGCGGCAAGCGGCTCAGGCAGCGGCTCAGGCAGCGGCTCTGGAACCTCCAACGGCAACGGCTCCACATGGCAGGTGGCTGATATCAAAAGCGGGGCAGGCAACAGTATCCCCGGAGAATACATGGAGACCTTAGTCGGTGATACGCTCTACTTCGATGCGGAAGATGGAAGCAGCGGCGACGAACTGTGGGCTCATGATACCTCAAACGCCTCAACTTGGCGGGTGGCTGATATCAACAACGGGGCTGGCAACAGTAACCTCGGAACACTCATGAGAATATCGGTCGGTGATACGCTCTACTTCAATGCAGATGATGGGAGCAGCGGCCACGAACTGTGGGCGCACCGTCCGTTAACCATCGATTACAACACCAACACCGGTGGAGCCGTTACCTCATGGGCCATCAGTCCAGCACTGCCAAGCGGCCTTTCCTTCGGTACGAGCAACGGTACGATTTGGGGAACTCCAAATTCATTGATGCCGCTCAAGACGTACACCATCTATGCAAACAACAGCGGCGGTTCAGTC
>CALKDX010000116.1 GCA_938084455.1 Candidatus Poseidoniaceae archaeon | reverse complement strand
GGAAGCACATCCTACGATGTTGCCGGCCTAAAGGCGGCCATCAAGGACTCTGGACTCTCGATCGCTGAAATGGTCGAAACCGCTTGGGCCAGCGCTTCCACATTCCGAGGCTCTGACATGCGCGGTGGTGCAAATGGCGCTCGCATCCGACTTTCTCCTCAGAAGGACTGGGCTGCGAACAAGCCAGAACAACTCGCCAAGGTGCTTGCTGTTCTTACCCCGCTCGCTGAGGCTCATGGAGCAAGCGTCGCTGACACAATCGTTCTTGCTGGAAACGCAGGGATCGAAATGGCATCCGGTGTTGAAGTCGCCTTCACACCCGGCCGTGGCGATGCAAGCGATGCCCACACCGATGTGGACTCCTTCGCAGTGCTTGAACCAGTGTCGGATGGATTCCGAAACTTCCTCCTCAAGAACTACAGCGTCAGTCCCGAAGAAATGATGCTCGACAAAGCACAGTTGCTTGGATTGTCTGCTCCAGAGATGACCGTTCTCGTTGGCGGCCTACGCTCGATGGGCGTCAGCTCTGACGATCGTGGAATTTTCAATGATGGCAATGCATTGTCCACTGACTTCTTCACCACCCTTCTTGACATGAATGTGCAATGGAAGGCAACCGGCAGCAACTCATACGAAGCGCACGACCGTTCTTCTGGAGAACTCGTTCGCCGAGCAACCCGATACGATCTCGTGTTCGGCAGCAACTCTCAATTGCGTGCAATTGCTGAAGTCTATGCCCAAGACGACAACAAGGAAAAGTTCGTTCACGATTTCATCAGCGCATGGAACAAAGTCATGAACGCTGATCGATTCGACGTCGCTTGATGATTCTGTTTGGCTCATCGAAACGGATATACGCCGGCGGTGGTTGGCTTTAGCATGGTCAATATTGGAGACACAGCCCCTGCCTTTACCTTGAAAACCACCGACAAAAGCGATGTCAGTCTCGCAGACTTCCAAGGTCAAAACGTCATTCTAGCCTTCTACCCAGGCGCTTTCACTGGCGTCTGTGACAAGGAAATGTGCGCCTTCCAAGACAACCTTGCCTCGTTAAACGATGCCAACGCTGTCGTTCTTGGCATCAGCGTCGATTCGCCATGGGCCAACGCTGAATTCGCAAGAAAATACAACCTTGAATTCGCTCTCCTTTCCGACCTGGACAGAGAAGTGGTCCATGCCTATGATGCAACCTTTGTCGGCCTTGGTGGCATCGAAGGATACGTTTGCGCCAACCGTGTGGTTATTGTCGTCGATAAAGAAGGCACAGTCCAACACCGCTGGGTCGCTGAAAACCCGGGCGTTGAACCTGATTACAGTGCAATCGTCGCTTTCGCTGCATCGCTCTGAAGCGAATTCAGTTTGTCTCAAACGGATCAATGTTGACAATTTGCTCAACATCGATTCGCTTGTAGCCTCGTTCTCTGGCAGATTCTGCAGCTTTGCTGAGCATTGCTCGCATCCACCCAAGCGACATCAGAGTCTTCATGCGCCCGATGGCTTCGATGAACTGCACGGGATTCCCACCAAGTTGAGCGTGTTTACGGATGTCCGATTCAAGTTGCTCGACGACCATGTAGTATGTTTCGAGCAATTCCTCAACCGCATCCTTGGTCACTGGCATTTTGGCATGGGTCCGGGCCAAAGAGAGCAAAGAGGATTCAGTGAGAACTCCGCCACCTTGGCTGACGACAAAATCTTCAGTTTGCACCGCTTCGACCACCTGATCTGCCTCGTCGCCACCTTCAAGACCCATTCCTTGAACTGCAATCTCAAGATGGCGTGGTTTGATGGTTGCCACCCTGTCCTTTTCTGCTGCAGCCTCTGCATGCTTCACAAGGGTTGCAAGATGCCGTTCGATGTGCTCAATACCACCCTGAACAGCAGCGGAGCCTACGGAGTCAACCGCGTTGATTTGGTCAATCATGAGTTCTCGAGTTCGGTTGTAATTCAGGCGGGTGCGGTGAGGGTCATCGAGGGTTTTTCGCTCGGCATCCTGGGCAAGCGTCGCTTGTTCCATGTCAGGTACGAGCCGTTCGATTTCTTCACAGACCAGTTCAACCAACCGTTGCTTAACGGCACCTGCCAGCCTCATCTCAGTGAAATTCGAGGCAACAGCACCGATGTGTCCGGGGGAATATGGCTTGGCCATACCCTACACTCAGCGATGAAGCATATTGAACACTATGGTCGCTTTGAATGGCGGCTTCACTCGGTCAGGCCGTCTTCTCGACTCATCGCTTGGGAAATCTCCCAAGCATGGAGGCACTCGTGGCCGCCAAGGAAACCACCCGCTTCGCGGCTGGGCCCGATGAATTCAGAACCGCAGAATTGGCAAAAAACCGCAACGATTGGTTCGTTGTAATACGTTCCGTTTGGAGTGCTGCGCTTTGGAATTCGCTTTCCCACATCCTCGTGGGTCCACCCTTCAAGTTTCTCACATACATCCGTTTCAGCGTGTTCCTGTTCTGTCATCATCACCACTCCGTTATTGCAGGCCAGAGGCCATCTGCTGAGATTGGGCGCATGCCATCATCATCTCGAATCCACGTGTCTTCTGTCCCAATGCTTCCCTCTGAATGCACCACCTTTGGCTCGATGGCCATCGTAGCGCCAATGGGGAGCGGACGATCAAATCCTTGGGCGACGACAGGCGATTCGTCGAGTTGAAGACCAACTGAATGCCCGAGAAAGCGGCTTTGGTCCGGTGCCATTCCCATGAGATGTTCGGCATGGCCGAGTTCTTCAGCCAAAGCAAATCCTTCGTTCCAAGCCTCACTGCATAATCCTCCACGGTCCAGCACATCGACAACCGTGTCTTTGACCGCGACCATATCCTCTAACCGAGAAACCCAAGTCGTGTCAAGCGAACCTGCGACAAACATCCTCGTCATGTCAACGATGTACCCTCGGTGGGCGTGGACCAGATCCACCAAAACCGGCTCATTCGCTTTAATTCGAGTGAAACCAGACCCCATGCCATTCAACGGATGGGCGCCGGTGCCTCCAACGGCTGAGTCAAAGAAAGAGGGAATGCCTCCAGCCCGACCAGCTACGATCACGCCTCGGTCACATTGGAGTGGAAAACGACGCATGTAGACTTGGCCGCCAAATCCCTCGGATCGGCTTACAGCTTCTGCTGCTGCCACCAATTCCAATTCGGTAACACCCTCGCCGCCAACCG
>CALKDX010000115.1 GCA_938084455.1 Candidatus Poseidoniaceae archaeon | reverse complement strand
CCTGAAGTCAGCCAAGGCATGCTGCAGGCCATGTGGGAATTCCAAACCCTGATCTCTGAACTTGTTGGCCTCCCTATCGCTAACCTCTCTCTCTACGACGGCTCGACAGCAGCCGCCGAAGCCATCACCTGCAGTGTACGTGTTCACGGTCGAAAAGCAACTCAAAAGAACACCGTCTATGTCTCAGAACTCACACCACCAGATCGAATGTCGGTGATGGAGAACTACTGCCAAGGTGCAGAAATCAAAATTGAAATGCTGCGTCACAATCCAGACGGGACTGTGAATTTGTCCTCTGCCACAGAAGCAGCAGGATCGTGCGGTGTCTACGTCGAACAGCCAAATCCAATCGGCGTTCTTGACGGTGGCTTACCGCTGCTTAAGGAAATCATCGGTGAGCACACGGCGCTCATTGTCGGTGTTCAACCCATTTCCCTTGGGATTGTCGAAGCACCCGGTGCCTACGGTGCGGACATTGTTGTTGGTGAGGGGCAGCCTCTTGGTAGCCCAATTACCGGCGGCGGACCGATCTACGGGATTTTCGCATGCAGCAAACCCTACCTTCGACTGATGCCAGGGCGCATTGTTGGCCGAAGCATCGATGTTGACGGTAAAGAAGCGTACTGCCTCACCCTGTCCACGCGTGAACAACACATTCGACGTCATAGAGCGACATCAAACATCTGCACGAATGAAACCCTGATTGCTCTTATGGGTGCAATGCATATGTCGTTGCTCGGACCTGAAGGCCTGCATGATTTGGCTGTCCGTAACATGGCAGCTTGCACACTCGGCAAGCAGAAGTTAGCGGCCATTGACGGTGTTAGCCTGCCCCATCAATCAAGTCACCACTTCCAAGAATTTGTCGTCGAGTTGCCCGGTCAAGCCAGCGACTGCCTGGCGTACCTTGACAGCGTTGGAATTGTCGGTGGCTTTGACTTGGCTCGGTGGTATTCAAACCGGCCAAACTGGTTGCTCGTGTCCTTTACTGACCAAACCCGTTCCAATGAAATTGAATTGCTTGCAGCACACATGGAAGCATGGGCAGCAAGCCAGGGGGTGAGTGCATGAGTCACTTGTTCGATCACCATGGTGCCCCAGGCAAGGGTTATTCCCAACCAGCTCCGGTTCTTCCAGCCTCAGAAATCAGTGTTCCCTCCTCCCTTGTTCGCAAGCAGGCAGCAAGGTGGCCTCGAATTTCCGAGCCTGAGATGGTCCGCCATTACACATGGCTGTCCAAGCGCAACTTCGGTATTGACACTGGATTCTACCCCCTTGGTTCGTGCACCATGAAACACAATCCAAGAGTGAACGAAGTCATCGCCCAACTCCCAGGCATTGCTGACATCCACCCGCATCAACCTGAGCATCACCTTCAGGGCTTGTTGTCAATCTATCACGAGATGCAGCACATGCTCGAGATTTGTGCTGGAATGGACCAAGTGACCCTTCAACCCGTTGCAGGTGCTCAAGGTGAATTCACCGCAGTTCGCTGCATTCAGGAATACTTCCGACTGCGTGGTGAAGACCAACGAACCAAGGTCATCGTCCCTGATTCGGCACACGGAACCAATCCAGCAAGCGCTGCAATGTGCGGTTTTGAAATCGTTGAAATTCCAAGTCGAAAGGACGGACGCATTGACCTTGATGCCTTGCGGGCTGTAGCGGATGAGACCACTGCAGTCATGATGATCACCAATCCAAACACCCTTGGTCTGTTCGAAGCGGACATCCTTGAAGCATCAGCCATTGTCCATGGTGTTGGTGGGCAGATGTACTATGACGGTGCGAACTTCAACGCCATTCTGGGTATTACTTCACCCGGACTGATGGGCTTCGATGCTGTGCACTTCAACCTGCACAAGACCTTCAGCCAGCCGCATGGCGGTGGCGGGCCAGGTTCGGGTCCAATTGGAGTCAAAGCCCATTTGGCAGATTTCTTACCAGGTCCAATTGTCAAGAAGCGCCCCATCATGGGTGATGAGGCAAAGCACGCCATTGAGGACATGTGGTTCGGTTGGTATGAACCAACTCACAGCATTGGTAAAGTTCAGCAGTGGCACGGAAACGCAGGTGCAGTGATTCGGTGTTGGGCCTATTACCGTCGATACGGAAACGGACTCAAAACCATGTCTGAGCATGCTGTTCTCAATGCCAATTACCTGCGCCATGCCCTCCATCGAGAAGCCGAAAAAGCCGGTGTTTCCGATATGATTGTGGACGGGGCTGAAACCGATGTGGCGAAACACGAATTCACAATTTCACTCGGTCCAGCAAAAGAAAACCACGGCATCTCAGCAATGGACATCGCCAAGGGTTTGCTCGACATGGGATACATGGCACCGACCGTCTACTTCCCACTCGTCGTCCCCGAATGCATGATGATTGAACCAACTGAAACGGAAAGCAAGGAAACGCTCGATACCTTCGCAGAAGATTTTGCCAAGGTGCTTCAAGTCGATGCTGAAACGTTACACGCAGCACCGATCACAACTCCCGTTCGGCGCGTCGACGAAGTCTATGCTGCACGTAATTTGTGCCTCCGCCACCCATACGACGAAGACTGAAACTCGGAGCGAATGCCGTAAATACGCCAGCAGGTTGGGCGGTGTATGGAACTGCGTGACTTCTCCAAAAGAGGTTGGACACGCGTCAAGTTGGAATCAAGAGCTTCCGTCGCTTTGTTCCCAATCGCTTGGGGCCTTCTGCCCATCGCTTTCGGGTGGCTTATGTGGTTCACTGGGACCAACGTGGATTGGGTCCCATACCTCGGTGTGGCAGGAATGATACTCGTTTTGATGGGAGGCCTGGCGGGTCTTTCCTCCCGCATGGGTTCCCTCGGTGCGACAAGGGTCGGTATTGGCTTGTTTTGCGTGACCTTCTCCATTGTTGCGTGGGCGCTTGTCAGCCAAGGTACGTTTCCTACCGTTGGTGGGCTTGTGTTTTCTTCTGCCGCCGTCATCGCCTTGGTCAAAGGCTTGGATGTCGTGTTCAAAGATGGCGGATATGTGTTTGAGCGCCCTTGGAACCCTAAGGTACGCTTGCCTGTCGATTCACTGTTGGGATGGGAGATCAAAACGACACGGTTCAATCAACAATCGATGGCTGTTAAGCGGTTTGGCTCCAACCAATTTGTGACGATTTACGGTCGCATGGTCAACAAGGAGCCATACCTGTGCTTTGATGTGCTTGGCTGCATCGATAAAAATGAGTTTGAATCGTTGAAGTTCACCATTGATCTCGATGGATTTGATGAAGCCATGAGCGATGCCGAAGAATGAGGTTTTTCGTCACTTTAAGGCAAGAAAATCAAGAGGCATCTTGATGAACCACCCGCGCCGGCATCGACCCATGGATGTTACCATACTCTTGGGCTCGTCTTCTGACCTACCGATTGCCGAAAAATGTACGAAAATACTCGACCACTTTAGCGTGACTTACCAACTTCGTGTTGCAAGCGCTCACCGCTCACCAGTGTTCGTTGAAGAAATTATCAATCAAGCCGAAGCAGATGGCTGTCAAGTCTTCATCGCAATGGCCGGTCTTGCTGCTGCCCTTCCTGGTGCAGTTGCCGCACTGACCACCAAGCCAGTCATCGGTGTGCCTTGCGGTGGTCGTGTGCCATACGACTCACTCCTTTCGATTGTTCAACTTCCACCGGGCGTTCCAGCAGCAACTGTTGGTGTCGACCGAGGGGACAACGCTGGTTACCTTGCCACCCAAATCCTTGCCCTCAAGAACCCAGACTATGCTGCAGCGCTCAAGCAAAACAAACTCGATCAAGTCGCTCGAGTCAAGGCTCAAGATGCAGAAGTCAACGGGGGACAGTGAATGTTCGATACCTCGGAATTTATCGAGGAATCCATTGCTACACTCCGGGAAACGATTGACGATATCGCCATTATTGCATGCTCCGGCGGTGTTGATTCTACCGTTGCTGCGGTCATTGCCAACCAAGCTGTTGGTGAACTGCTGCACTGCGTCTATGTCGATACGGGTTTCATGCGAAAGGGTGAAACTGAGGACATTGAAGCATTACTCGCCGCCCAAGGCATCAAGAATCTCGTGACGGTTAAGGCAGCGGACCGCTACTTTGAGGCGCTTCAAGGCGTCACAGAACCCGAGCAAAAGCGAAAGGTGATCGGTGAATTATTCATCCGGATTTTCGAGGATGAACAGGAAAAGGTAGGAGCCAAATACCTCGTTCAAGGCACCATTGCACCAGATTGGATTGAGTCAGGTGGTGGCGTTCGCGACACCATCAAGTCCCATCACAACGTTGGCGGTCTTCCCGAAGATATGACGCTTACAGTCGTCGAACCATTGCGCGACTTGTACAAAGACGAAGTTCGTGATTTAGCCCGAGCACTTGAAATCAATGTGGCAGAACGCCAGCCTTTCCCAGGACCAGGACTTGCTGTTCGTACGCTTGGTGAACTCACACCTGAGCGAGTGGCTGTTGTGCGAGAAGCATGCGCCATTGTTGAAGAAGAATTTGAGGCAGCCGCAGCCGCAGGTGACATGGAGATTCCATGGCAATACTTTGCAGCCTTGCTTCCAGTTCGCAGCGTCGGTGTTCACGGTGATGTTCGTGCCTATGGTGAAACTATTGTCGTGCGTGCCGTACAATCGATGGACGGTATGTCCGCTCGCTACTCAGAGATTCCTCACAGCATCCTGCAAAAGATCAGCACTCGAATCACAAACACCGTGAAGGGTGCAGTCAATCGTGTGGTCTATGACATCACTCACAAGCCACCTGGCACAATCGAGTGGGAATAAACTCGCAAGGCTTCAAATTACGCCGATTGTGTGGTTGATGATCTCAAGCGAGAGTACACAGAACACAAGGAAAAAGCCGAAGCAGTCGCAAAGGTGAGTGGTGCTGTTCTCGAAAGCGGACCGCTTGGCAACTTTTTCCGAGTCGGAAAATGGTTGTTCACTTGAACATCAAAGTTCGTGAATTAGGTACACTATTGAATGGTGTCCATCAATCAGGCCGTTTCCATAATTGGTTTCAAGCGTGTAAGTGCATTCTCCCTCACCCTTAATGGCGAATCCTGGACCGGTGTTTCCGTAATACTGCGTATTGGAATCAATGCAAGATACGCCCGTAATTTGAACCGTCCCAACTGCGCTAAACTGGCCATTATTGCCGGTGTCCATGAGTGATGAAGTGGAGAGCCATTCAATCGTTTGGTTCTCGTTTATCGTTATTGTTCCCACTGAGTTGTTTTCCGTGTAAACATACATGTGAACCATTTGAGGTTCAACGCTTTGCACGATTGTCGTAGTGTTGTTGTAGTAGTTGTTTACGATTGTTGTTTCTTCATCAGAATCTTCGGCTTCGGCTGTATCTGCAACATCAAGGCATCCGGTAAGAGGCAGCAAAATAACAAGCAGTAATATGAACAATTTGTCGGTGGTCATAACATGGCTAAAAGGCCCAAGATATATCAAAAAATCGCCGTATTTTTACTCAATTTTTCAGTCAAATCAGTTCGTATCCAAGAGCAAATTTTGGGTGCGACCCCGGAAAAAAAACGAACTTTTACTCAAACATAACACGCTTTCAGTGTCACGGTTTAGAGCGAGCGCCGATTGTGGGGCTCGAACCCACGACCTTGGGATTAACAGTCCCACGCTCCACCAGCTAAGCTAAATCGGCAACCTTGGCCAATCGCCTCCCCTTTATGACGGCTTCGGGGCGTTCACTCTCATTTGACGACCTTGATGAGCCGTTGGTTGCCCTCAATTTTTGTCATGGAGAGGTTAAGTGCGTGGTCAAGGGCTCTCTTCTGAGAAGGTGAAATAGGCTGGTTATGGTGGATCTCACACCAAACACTCCCACTTTGAAGTTCTCCACCCTTTGCTGTAAGAAGGACACAACCGACCGCAGAATCAATGGTATCTTCAATGTTGAAACGTCCGGCACCGTGCTCACGGAGTACTTCCGCAATCAGCATTGAATCAATGGATTCAACCCAACCATCGCTTTTTGATTTGAATGCAGTCACATGACGCGCAGATTCAAGCACAGATTTTGGATCTTCCAACAATTCTGATGCCGTTTGTGGCGTCACACCTTGTGCGATGCACATGCGCTCAAACCGCTTAGCGGCGGTGCCATTGCTAAGCGACTGACTGATGCGTTGCTCACCTTCCAATTGAGTTGAGACTAAACCAAGGAGCGTCAGGATGGCTCCACCTTGCAAGGCCACAAGGTCGTGCGTGTCCTTTGTCCCTCGTCCATTCAACACCTCGACGCTTTCTAACACCTCGAGCGCATTGCCAATATGGCTGCCAATCGGTTCGTCCATCTCGGTGATCTGGGCGATGGTATTGATGCCCAAGCCCTTTGCGGTGTTGACCATTGAACGGGCCAACTCTGTTGCCTGTTCCTCGGTTTTCATGAATGCAGCTTTGCCGCATTTGACATCAAGCACAAGTGCCTTTAGTCCTTCAGCCGCCTTTTTCGATACGATCGATGCTGTGATTAAAGGAACGCTATCGACGGTGTTGCTGACGTCTCGAATAGCGTACAAAAGGCCGTCAGCAGGTGCGATGGCATCATTTTGTGCTGCTATGCAACATCCAATCTCATCCACGCAATCCCTCATTTCCGAAGGGGTGAGTTCGCAATTGAATCCGGGGATGGATTCCAATTTGTCAATGGTTCCGCCGGTGTGGCCAAGCCCACGGCCGGCTAACATGGGCACTTCCACACCACATGCTGCAAGAGCGGGCGCTAGCATCAGCGACATTTTGTCTCCAACACCGCCAGTGCTGTGTTTGTCAGCAATAGGTCGGCCTTGGTCCCAAGTGAGCACTGCACCTGAGTGCATCATGCCCTTGGTGAGCGCCACCGTTTCTTTGACTGAAATACCATGCTTGTGTACGGCTTTGAGCCAGAGAGTGATGGTGTCCACAGGTAGTTTGCGTTGAGCGACTGCATCGATGAACTCTGCGAGGTCTTCGGGGTCCATTTCTCGCCCATGGTCAACGGCGTTGCACAAACGGGACACAAGATCGCTCATGCTTCATCCTCTGGTTCTGCCAGGCCAATCTCGACCAAGCGTTGATGCAAGTAGGCACCCGCAGTAATGGATGGATAGAGAGGTTTGCCTCCTGTTTGGGCGATGAATTCTGAGCGGGGTGTCAAATCAATGTCATTGCGAGGATGCACAAACATCGGCATCGAGAATCTCCGGCTGGTCGTGTCTTTGGGATTCACCACTCGGTGGGTTGTTGACTGGAACAGACCATTGGTGATGTTTTGCAGCATGTCGCCAGAATCAACGATGATGTATCGTGCATCACCTTCCACTTCAATCCAACTTCCATCATGGTCCATCACTTGGAGGCCATCAGCGGTTGCTGTAACCAGCAAGGTGATCAGATTGATGTCTTCGTGGGCGGCAGATCGAACAGCGCCCGCAGGTGCGTGCTCGCCCACCGGCGGATAGTGTATGATTCGCATGATGGTGTTTCCTTCTTGGCTCATTTCCCCTAGCCATTCCTTATCCTTTCCCAAGTAAAGGCTGCATGCCCCGAGGATGCGTTGGGCCAGCCCTTCCATTTGATTGAACAAGGTATCAATCACGCCTTTGAAATCGGGTGCGTCAACTTCGGGCCAGATATTTGCGGGATAAGTGGGAGGTACACCTTCACCTGAGTGGGTCCTGCCATTTTGCCAGAACTCCTTCAGGTCCGGTGCATCGTTGTCTTTTGCGTGTTCGACACCGAAAGCAGTGTAGCCACGTTGATGGGAAATTTCGGGTTGAAGATAGCGTTGTTTTGTGGATTTTGGCAGGGAGAAAAACGCATCACCTTGTTCGTAGGCTTGCTCGATGAGAGCTAAATCGATACCATGATTTTTCAGAGCAAAGAAACCGATGTCCTTCAGTGAATCTCCAACAGCTTGAACAAAGCGCTCTTGCTCGTGCTTATCTCCAAGTAGATCGGCGAAATCAACCGTTGGTATTCGGCGGCTCACATTCATCACTGATTCCTAATCTTGGAGAGGAGTCTTAGCATTTCGATGTAGACCCAAATCACGGTGACAAGAAGTCCAAATGCGGCCCACCATTCTCCAGTCTTCGGTGAGTTGTTGCTGATGCCTCGCTCGATGAAGTGGAAATCAAGGATGAGGTTAAAGGAGGCAACACCCAAAATGAACAAGGTCACAAGAATTCCAATTGGGCCAGAGGAGTGGAGGAACGGGACACCAAATGAGGTGAACATGGAAAGCAGGAAGGAGATGGCATACAGTGCGGCTATTGCCATCGTGAGGCTTATGATCGCCGCTTGAAAAGCAGGTGTCGCCTTGATGATCTTTGTCGACCACAGGAAATACATCACGCCAATGATGCAAACTGTCCCGAGACCTGCTTGGAGGACAATTCCCGAATAACCGCTTTCGAGGACAAATGAGAAACCTCCAACGAACATACCCTCGAACAATGCATACATCACTGCCCCAGGTGCCGGATTTTTCGGGCGGATCAACACCATTGCAATGACGGTGATGAATCCGCAAATACCACCAATGCTGGTTAACAGCATCATCAAGCCAAGATCGCCTGATGTTCCTATGGACACAGTCACAAGGGCAGTAAGAATTGTGATGCCAAACAGAACGCCAATCTTCTGCATTGTCCCTTCATAGGACATAGTTTCGTAGCCGGGGATGTTGCTCCAAAAATTGTTGGACAAGACTGGGTTGCTCGTCGAAGTGACTGCTCGCATGGCGTGAAATGCCAAGAGGTCCCTTGTCAATCTTGTGACGTTTCAGCGTGTGCATTGACTTGTTCTTGGTAGTAGACTTGCAACTGGTCCATCGACCATCCTTGGTCAAGGTAGGTGCGAACCATTGCCTCGTCCCAGCCAGGAACTCTTGCAAGATCAGCTTTAGTGAGTTCAACTGCCGTTGCATCATCTGCTGCGCCGCTGCCGTCGAGGACTGGAGTTTGCCAACCGTCGGTCGAAACTGGTTCAGCAGCGAGGGCGTCGTGCTGTGCTGCGTTCAGAGTGATCAAATCCTTTGTCTCTTCAGCTTCCTGTTCGATTGAACGAAGGATTTTGAAGGCACCAAAAGCAAGGATTATACCAGCAAGCATGAGCATGAGCATCAATTTTGAGCCCAGATTGGTTTCATCGCTGGCACTTGGTGTGGATTTGGCCAGTCGCTGTTCTGTCGAGCAGCCTTCGACGTTCACCGACAATCCAGCGTCTGTGTTTGGACAGGTGTCATCGGCGTTGATGACTCCATCAGCATCATCATCAAGAGAGCCATTATCCACTGGAGTGGTTGTGCCGCTCGCATCATCAATGCCCCCGAGGTCGCACCCAAGAACTTCTGATTCATTGACGCCATCGTTGTCGGCATCTGCAAGCAACAGGGCATCCCCGGGGTAGACATCTGCTATGGTCGGATCGAGCGCTGTTGACTGAGCCCATGCGACTTCAGTGCCATCAGGGATGCAATCTCCGTCGGTATCTGCGTTGGTTGGGTGGCTGCCAAGGTTGTACTCCAATTCATTGGAGAGTCCGTCACCATCAGCATCGTACAAGCCCTCCATCATGTTCGGTCCAGGGAGTGTTCTTGTGGTTCTGTTGAGACCATTCGCCACTTCCCAAATATCAGGCAATCCGTCTTGATCTGTGTCTGTGACATTATCGAGGCGGTTCCAATCATCAAACCATGCCATTCGGAACGGTGCAGCAACTTCTGCAGAGGTGAGCACTACGCCCATCTCTCGGTTGCGGTTGACCGCAGAGTTGCCCCAGTTGATTGATGATATCAGGACTGTTTCCTGGTCGATGATAAGGCCCTTGTTATGCAGCTTAGACACATCATCATCTTCACCCATGACGACCGCTGCGACATCAAGACCATCGCTTGAGTTCCATACTTCGTTGAACGTGTCCACAACGTCTTGCACATCTTGGTCCAAGTAAGCGCCATTGATGATCAAGCGAACAGATACACCATCTTCGGCCGATTGACGAAGAGCAGTGAATATTGGGTTGTCTCCCCAGCCCCACGACCAGTCCATGTCCAGGTATTGTAAGGATAGGAGCAATTCATCCTCTGCACTTCCGATCAATTCAACCAACCCTTCGATGCAGTTGTCCGGGCAGGTGAGCAGTTCTCCATTCACGGTTGCAGTGATGGGGGATGCACGGTCGCCGTCAACCGGGGTTGCCGCCGGCATGTTCCAACCATTTGGCTCATCTGAGGCGGATGCAGGTGTGATGTGCTGTCGCAATGGTTCCTCATCGAAGGCCATTTGTTGAAGAACGATGGTTGCAAGTTCGACGTTTTCGATCAATGCGCCCCAGTCCATGTTTCCACGGACCCCTGGTGCTGGCATTGAGGAGCCTTTCCAATTTCCTGAAGAAATCCAAACGCTGGTTCCGTCGCGCACGGCTACCTTGCTGTGAATGTAGGCATAGGGCTCGTCGCCCCCGTCACCGAACCAGTATGTGGTGACACCAGCCTTGACAAGTTCACTTGCGATGCCGTATTGGTTGATCATGTCAAAGTCTGACCAGAAGCCTTGAGAGCCAGCATCGAGCACCACGGTGACATCGACGCCACGGTTCTGTGCGTCGATTAATGCCTGAGCCAATCGCGGTTCTGAGAGTTGGTACACATGGACATTGAGGCTGGTTGTTGCCCCTTCAATCCAATCGAGGACGTCAAGCAGACCATCGGTTGGGCCAATCAGAGGCGTGACAATTGATTCTCCAGAGAAATCTTGGTCTTCACAGAAGGTGCTTCCGCCAAGGCGCCCCCAGCGTTCGTGCCAGTCAACAACCTGGTCGGTGTCATCAAGCAATCCGCATCCATCACCGCGGTGATAGATGATGAGGTCGATGCCAGTAGTAGGCTCGACCAAACTGATGCCACTCCAACCCTGGACATCGACCGGACCGTTGCCGTACACGATGGTGTCGGCAAGGGCTCCAGATGGGCCCATCACATGGAGTGCTGCTCCGTCATTCGGAAGCGTTGGTGGGTCTGCGAAGGCTGAAGCGAAGCCTTGGATCATGCCATCCTCATAGACGCTGAGGCCGTTTGGATCAGCGGCAAAAATAACGGCACTTCCAGCAGGTATGGTGATGTCAGCGAAGGTGAAATCATCAGTGCCACCTGATGTAACTACGCTAAACGTCCACCCGTCAAGATAAGCGATGTTCTCACCCATGTTGCTCAGTTCGAAGAATTCGGTGTTTGAGGAAATACTGGTTTTTCCTTCGCTCATTAAGCGGGTAAACTTGATGTCATTAATTTGTGCGAATTGCGAAGCATTTGGCTCTTCTGCTCCCGGACTTGGCCACATTGTGTGCACCCAAGAAGCCGCAGCGTCCGCACCTGGCATCATGGTTTGACAATCGCTGACAATGCTCCATTGCACTGTTTCAATCGGAACTCCATCTGGGTTGGAAAGAGTGAACGAATCTCCCAGACCAGTCAGCATGGATTTGTCCATCAAGAACACAGCGCGGGCTCCAGGCTGGACAAGTGTAGCATTCCACCCTTCAGTCGTGTTCCACATTGAATCGGCTCGGATGAACCGTCGATCTTGGTCGATGGTATCAATTCGCCAGCGGCTAAGGTTGAGCACATCATTGCCCGTGTTTTTGAATTCAATCCAGTCTTCAAGCGGTTCAATTGAATCATCATCGCAAGAGGCAAGAACCTCAGTCACGAGGACGTTTTCCGATTCGGTGTAAACGGGCCAAACTGGGTTGACCTTCCCGGGACTGGCCCAAGCCGAAAGCAACCACTCTGCACCAGTCCCTGCGCTTGTACCGTTAGGGCCAGCGCCAGCATGGGTGCTGTTTGGTGCAATGAGGGATTCACCTTCAACAGTGGAAGACCAGCCGATAGTGTCCATCACCGCACCAGTGGCGTCCACTAATCCAATCGAGTCGGGTGTGGTGTGCTTGAGGTAGAAACTGCTGGTTCCGTTGAGGGCGATTAAAGCGACCCCACCGGGTTGAATCACCGATGTCGATTGAAGTGGCATGTTATACTGGTGCAGGGTTAATGTTCTGCTTGCAGCCTGAAGTTTCCAGCCTCCAACATCGATTGCTTGGTCGCCTTCATTCTTGAGTTCCAACCATTCGCCAAGAGGCCATGGTTGAGAATCGCTGCCGATGCCATCTGGCATGACTTCTGAAAAGAACACACTGCCGGTGTTGTCCATTGCGCCGGGCTCTGGTTGACCAGGGGTCATCCACGGGGATGGCACCCACGGATCCGTTGGATCTTCTGGTGGAATAAGCGACACATTTTCTCCATAATCAGTGGCGTACCAAGCGGCGTCAACGATGTTTCCTGTAGCATCTGCAAGCATAAGGTGGTTGTAAAAATTCCATAGTTCTGTTCCCGTGGTAAATTGAACAATTCTTCGGCCATCTGCTTCAATGATGGCGCCAGCTTGTGTGTCATTGCTGACGAGCGTGGCTGGGTCCAGTAGGGTTACATTGCCCATGCCGTCGATGACGGACCAGCCAGTCAAATCGATGTCAGTTGAACCATCATTGAACAGTTCTAACCATTCTCCATCTGGGAATGGTGTTCCATCTTCGGAACTGTTTGACAGCAGTTCCGTCATCTTAAGAGGCGAAGTGGCCGTCACAATCTGGTCGAGTTGAGGTGGGTTTGGTGCGTTTGGCGTTGGGTATGCAGCGTAGACCATGTAGGTTGAAGATTGGTCGTTCACCAGTGAGAATCCTGGTTCGTTATCGGTCCATGCAACCTGTTCAGAGATGCTACCATTGGGCCATTTGAGGTCGAGGGCTTCAACTCCATTGTTGAGCATGCTTGATCCTGAACCGTTGACTGCAATGATACGGGTGGTGCCGGGGGCAATCATGTAGCCCGTGCTTGTTGCGTCGACGAGGTGTGATTCATTGAACAACAGCACCTTGCCAGCTTGGTCTTGAATGCTCCAACCGGTGAGGTCAATATCAGATGAGCCGGTGTTGATGACTTCGACCCATTCGCCACCGGGCCACATGTCACCGTCAAAACTTGGCCAAGCATCTGCCATCACTTCGTTGATGTGGAGGTCGGACGGAACAATCGTGGGCCCTCCTGTGCCGCTCCCAGTGTTGATTCCACCGGGTGTGGGGTTGTTTGTCGAAACCCAATCGTTGGTCGCACCAGCGGCATCTTCTTCGAGGCTTACACCAGACGGCGCTCCACTGCTGGAGAAGGTCCATGTTGCTTGGTCAATGCTGACTCCAGATGCGGTGTGCAAGGTCAGGATGTCATTGGTGTTGGCAAGATAGAACATGCTGTTGGACAGTCCGTTGCGTGAGATGACCATGTATTCACCGGGGGAAAGTTCCCATGAAGCAGAATTGTTGGCATCGTAATCAACAATTGTGGTGGAGTTGAAGTAGAGCGTTTTGGATGCTTTATTTGTTGCGTACCAACCGAGAACATCAACGGTTGTGTTCCCGCTGTTGAACACTTCAAACCACTCGCCACCCGGCCATGCTGCATCGTCATATC
The DNA here is from genome assembly GCA_938084455.1 of Candidatus Poseidoniaceae archaeon. GTDB lineage: Archaea > Thermoplasmatota > Poseidoniia > Poseidoniales > Poseidoniaceae > MGIIa-L1. The sequence goes on along the minus strand of CALKDX010000115.1, from coordinate 2,783 downwards.
CGTTGGGGTTTGGTAAGGCTTCATTGAGGCAGATGTCGCCTGAGCAGGCTGTTGAGCGAGCCGATGTCATCACCGGGGTTTGGTCATCGAGGTCAATGGTTACAACGGTTCCAACCGTGGAAAAAACCAACAGAAGCGCAAGCAGGACGGGGCGGAGGTTAGAGAACATAGACTCACCTATACCCCGACGTGATGGTCAAAGGGCATAGGGCTTGTGCCTGCGAACAATGGTGGATTTTGCCAGCGGTTCACAAGAATCCTGCGTTGTCAACCAGGTTCTTAAACATCAAAATCATAATCGGAACGAGAATTACGCCCATGGCGTGACTTCGTCGAATGCCAAGGCGAGGTGGTAACAATCCAATCATCGTTCCAACAATCAAGACTGACAAGCCAATGAAACCGGTGCTGACGAAGACCAAGGCTCCGACGAACAAAATGACGCTCATGATCATCTGCTGGAGGGGGATTGCTGCGTGAAGCCGGAGCATTCCCTGGCCAACATAGCGCATGATTGGCATGGCCATAAGACCGGCTGCGAGGGTGATCGCCAGAAGGCGAATGAAGTCTGCAGTCGGCTCGAGGTTGCTCCATGTGTCAACAGGGTACATCGCTTTGAGCGCCAGAGTTGCACCTGAGCGTGAGCGGCTAATGATGTACAAGAAACCTAGGACGCAGACGGTGACTGCCGTGTTGACCGCAGAAAGAATAGCAATGATTTCCAAATCCTGTTTGGTCTGAGGCCCTTCAACACCATCCTCGGATTCTGCTTTTGCAATCTCGAGAAGTTCATCATCGGTCATTTCCGTCAGTCGGCGAGTTTCCCAATCCATTCCATAGCCGGCTTTTCCTTGTACTTTCGCAACAACGTTTCGCCCACCCATCACCAATACAGTGGCTTGGGATGCAGTCATTCCGGGAAGCACGCCCATGGATGCACCTGCAACGCCAGACCAAAAGCAAGGTACGAGGAGTGGCTTTGCAGGCGGTAAATCCCAGTTTTCTTTTTGAGGGGGTAGGTGGGATGTTGTGGCGTAAATATCGAGCAAATTTGCGATGCCAAACAGTCCAGCGAGGCCAGGCAGCAACAGACTGGCCCCGGGCATGTTGATCGGCGAACTTGCAGGGAGCGCGGTCGGGCCAATGATGGTCCATCCAAACAAGCCCGCAAGAAGGAAAAATGCAGTTGCTGTGAAAAATCCGGCAAACCGTGAATCAGTACCAAACATTCCACCTGTCAAAGTTTGCAACCACATTGGCCAATCAAGCCGGGTGGTTTCAGTGGCCAGCAGCAAGGCGGAAATCACCAAGAGAATGAAGGGCAGCATGGTTCGAAGTGAATCATACCAACCCAGTTCAGGGCCAAATGCGATTCGAGCGAGAACAATCAACGGCAAGGAGAGGAACAGACCGAGTTGGGAGCCACGGGCTGACCACGCAACCCCACGAGCAGCGTTGCCTGAGAGCAGCATGCGGTGGCCCGGCAATAACGACAGGGCTTGGTCCGCATCAGGTGCCCCCATGAGCGCTGATGGGATGTAATTGAGGAATGTGTGCACAGTTCCTGTCGATACAATGATTCCAGCAACGGCGGAAAGTGGGATGCCCAATGCCAGCAAACTTGGTGACAATGCCAACAGGATCAACGCCACATTGTTGACGTGAAATCCGGGAATGATGCCCGTTAAGGAGCCCATGAACACTCCAAAGAACAGAGCGAAGAGCATCCACCCAAGTTCGTAAAAATAAGCGTCTAACAATGTCTCACCTCACGAGTTAGGGTTGCTGTCTTGCTCCAGTTCTGAGCGATCGTCTTCGCCATCCCCGTCGGTGTCTGGGTTGTTGACGTTCATGCCGTTGGCGCTTTCAAGAGAGTCCGCCACTCGATCACCATCGCTGTCCAATGCGTCGGCACCGTCGAGGGTGTAGACGAGGGACACTTCGTTCGGATGTTCGATCTGACGCAATCGCCCTGACCATGTCATTGAGATGTTTGAGTGGAGGTCATCGGTGCCAATTGGATTGAGGTCGAGGTTAAGTCGAAGCGATTGTGATGATCCATCCCTGTAGAGGAACCAACCGTCGTCTTCTTGCACGGCTTTTCCGTTGATCAATACATGGGTGTTTTTGGCGTACCCCCACTGAGTGGCGCCGTCGTCCCAAAGCAGGCTTTGAGGGGCAGGTGGTTCACCCACAAGTTGGTAATTTTGAACCATGAGGCGCATCATCATCTTTTCATCGTCCCATGAAACGGTGACGTTGGCAATGAGTCCTTGACCGGATTCAATCCAGTTGGTGCGCGTCGATGGGAATGACATGGCAACTCGCGTTTGGCCAAAAGTGTAGGTTTGGCTATCGACAAAATATCCATCGGTGTCCAGAGGTTCGAAGGCGTATTGCATGAAGGTACTGAGTGTGTAGACTTTGTTTGGCGTCTCAAGCATAGAGGCTGGGTTCGCCGAGAGCATGGCTTGCATGGACATTGCAGTCATGGGGTCGATGAGGTTGGTGCCATTGCCGTTGTTTGCATCGATGCACCACATGCTGCGGTCATCGTTCCACATCAACCGTCCAGTAGCTTCGTATGCAGAGCCGTTGTATCCATTGGTTTCAGCGTTAGAAATGTCTTCATCCGTTGGTAGGATGCAGATCATGTTGCCGTTTGGTCCAAAGAGGGTCCACTGGTCGTTGTTGATCAGAACCGTTCCTGCCATTGAGACCATGCTTCCAGATTCGTAACTCCATGTCGATTCACCAGCCCATTCAAGTTGGTTGGGTTGGGG
>CALKDX010000114.1 GCA_938084455.1 Candidatus Poseidoniaceae archaeon | reverse complement strand
AACGGTATTGCCCTCATGGTTGCCGGCCACTTAACCGACACACCAACCGGTTTAATCGCTACAAACGCCGATGGCACGGGCTTCGGACTTGCAGCCTTCCTCGTCATGGAACCTGCAGACGCTATGGCTGCATACACCCTCACTCCTGAACAGTACACTGCAGTGATTACTTGGGCTGGCGGATGGGCAACCTCTGCAACTTCTGTACAACTTGGCCTTCTCGGCGGCGTTGGCACCATGAGTGCTGAACAATTCGCCAACCAAACCTTCGGCGGCATGAGCCCAGTTGGCGATCCTTACCTCACCAACTCCCTCAACATGGGCGGAGCATGGGGTACAGCACTTGTGCCTGGAAGCGAGGGTGCACCAGCAGTCGCTCTTTCACAGGCGCAATCTGGAAACGCCCTCTACGGCCCACTCGGTCTCACCACCTCAACTGGAGCAACCCTGTTCCTTTACGGTGAATTGAGCGGCATGACCCCGCCAATCGACTTTGCTACCATGGGACCAGGCACACCAATGGAATGGAACACTTCCACAGTTGCCATGCTCTACGGCGTTGATGAAAATGCAGCCGCAGCAATGCGTGCATTCATGTTTGGCGCTATCTTTGGCGACTTTGTTCCAGGGTTCCTCGTGGACTCCTTTGGAACATCCCCTTACCTCAGCATGGAATTCAACAACTGGCTGCTCGGATGGCACGACCCTGTGTCCGCTTTCCTCGCAAGCGGTAACCCAATGGACATGACCGTCGGTTGGACGAGCCTTGAATCGAACGCAACCTACTACGGATCTGGTGGCATTGTTGCCTCAACTGGAACCACATACACCATCTGTACCGGTGAATCTTCAGATTGCGACAAGGGCACAACCCTTGCCATTGACGACAGTTCATTCTTCTCTTGGAAGGACCCAGCCAAGGAAATGAACACCTTCGGCTTGGTGGCAGCAGAAACCCGAGCAGGTACCATTGGTGGTTTCCTCGCTGATGGCGATAACCGTGTCGACCTCTCTGGCTACGCGACCGCAGAAATCGTTTGTGAAGGAGAATCAACCCTCAAGGGCATTCCAGTCGACGACTGCACCGCTTCCCTTGATCCATTGACTCGCAGCATCCAAGCCAAGCTCTTGGACACTGACACTCTGCTTGATGCAGTGCCAGGAGCACTCCCTGTTTACTTTGGTAGCGAAGTATCAATGAGCGTAGAACAAGTCAGTGGTGCAGCCATTGCTGGTGAGTCAACCTCTCACTTCTACCTTGACACACGACCAATCACATCGATGAACGTCGCTCCAACCATTGACGACCTTCAACCGGTGTTCATGATCAAGTCGAGCGGAGAAATCTCTGACGAGGATGCTGAATCCCTAGAGTCTTCCATCGTGACCAACCAAGAGATTCTTGGCTACTGGACCAACTTCGATAACATCTTCGATTACATCACCGTCATGATTTACCTCGGAGCGGTTGTTGCAATCGTGAATGGTGTTCGTTTGATGATGACAGAAGACGAGACCGATGAAGCAATGAAGTCGGACGCACCTGCTGCTGAAGCACCTGAAGAAACCGGTGATGATGCAGAAGAAGCAACCGCTTGATGCATCAATAGTGCGTGAATTCAACGCCCTCAATGGCGTGGGTCACCTTGTGACCTGCGTCGTTGACGCTGCCGATAATGGCGACGCCAGTCAGCCTTTGAGCAAGCCAATCACAGATGTCTGAAGCATGTTCAGCATCGACGGCTATGATCATGCCACAGCCCATGTTGAAGGTCCGGTACATCTCGCGTGTTTCGATGCCACCAACGTTCTGCAGCCATTCAAACTCGGGGTGAGGTTGGAGCGGTGCATCAATATGCCATCCAAGTTGGTCGTGAAGCCGCAACAGGTTCGATAGGCCACCGCCAGTCACGTGACAAATGCCGTGCAAATCAGCAATTGAAAACGCGACTTCGTCGGTGGCGCAGGCATGAAGCAAGTCAACCACAGGATCGCAGTAAATTTTGGTTGGATTAAGGAACACTTCGCCCAAGGTGAACGGCCTGCCTTCCTGTCCCTCAAAACGAAGAACGGATCGGCCAATGCTGGCGACAGCAAATGGAGCCTCATCAGTGTACTGTGCCCCGGTGTGTTCCATGACCTTTCGAACCAGAGAATAGCCATTGGAGTGAATTCCAGAGGAAGGTAATCCAATGAGGACATCGCCGGATTTGAGGTTCTCGCCAGTGATTGTATCGCCCTTTTTGACATAACCAAGAGCGGTGCCTGACAAATCGAGTTCAGTTACGATTCCCGGCAAAGAAGCGGTCTCACCGCCGGCAAGAGTGACTCGCGCCAAGCGGCAGGCTTCGGCTAAGGATGCACCAAGCGCAGCATGTGTTTCCGGATCGGGTTTAGGTACGGCCACGTAATCTACAAATGCTATTGGTTCAGCACCGACACAGAGCAGATCATTGACGTTCATGGCCATGCAGTCTATGCCAACGCCACCCCACTGATTGAGGGCCGAAGCAATCTGCAGTTTGCTTCCAACACCATCTGTGGCGAGTGCCAACAACGAATCACCAAATTCGATCAAACCACCAAAACCACCCGGCAAATCCACAGGTGCTCCGGGTGTTCCCGGTTGGCGTGTGGAGCGTCCAAGCGAAGCGATGAGCGAGGCAACTGCCGAGCCTTCAAGGTCAATATCGACGCCAGCGCTAGCGTAATCCATGGGTTCGGCCATACCCCTTCCACAGAAAGGCGTTTGATGAATCAACCGCCTCAACATTCCGAACCTTCAGTTCAGTGCTTTTGAGAGAAATGGCAGACTCAAGTCCAGCCGGTGGTCGATCCCCGAGTGAGTACCATCGAATTCTTCCCAATGGTGTTCGACGCCAAGAGAAGTGAGTCGATCCACCATCAATCGAGAACCATACTGAATGTGGTATTGGTCCTTATCGCCACAATCGATCCATAACGCAGCGAGGTTCTGAAGGTTGTTGTAGCCGCTTTCAATCATGCTCAAAGGGTCAAATGTGAGCCACTTTGCCCATGCCGCTTCATCAAGACGAGCGGTGGTTGAATCAACCGGTAAGACAACACCCAGCGGGTTTGATTCCGTAGGCGCTCGAGGGTCGTATGAGGCTGCCATTGCACAAATCATCAAAGTGTGAAAATCTGGGCCAGAGAGCTTTGCAGCAGCGCGCACATGATCCACATAAGCCGCAGCGGAACCATACCTGGCTACATGGGTCAATGTCTCAGCGAAGGTCGGCTTGAACATCAAATCAAAGCCGACATCGCCAGAATGGCAAGCCACGCCGTCCCAACACTCCGGAGCCAACATAGCGTTGACAAGACCACCATATCCTCCAGAGGATTTGCCCACAAGACCGAACCGGCCGTTCGTTGCGTAGCGTTGCTTCACTTCGGATTTGAGGGCTGTGGACAGCCATGTCGACCATTTGCCAAGGACCGGTGAGTCAACGAATTGATTCCCTCCAAGACTCGTGAATGTGTCAGGCATGACCAGAATAACCGGTTGCATCACTCCCGAGGCAACCAAGCGCTCATGCCGTTGAGGTAGCGTTTCAGCGAACGCCTTCCACCCTGCTCGAGCCGCTCCAGATGAAGTAAATGGTGCAAGGTAGACGATGACAGGTAATTGCTGCCCGTCTTCCATGGCTGTGAGCCCTTCGGGCGAAATGTGAACGAGGACCTCACGCTCCGTTGGATCATCCAAACGGTTGGCCAACAAAGGAGAATCAAAACTCCATCGTTCGAGCAGGCCGCGGGTGGGAGCAAAGGCGTGGGCGGGCATGGTTCTGCGTCGGGGTGATGACACATGGATGATGCGGTGTTGGCGCTTCGTCAGTGGACGCCTGAGTTAGTGGAAAACGGGGGACTTCGCTCATGCTATTTTGCAGTGGAAACGAAGGGGTTGCAATTGTTCAAAGATACGCTCATAAACAGTTGACACCACAGAATGAAAGTTCGGTAGGTCAAGAACGTCCAGAGGTGCCCAAGATGTTGCAAGAATTCGATCTCCCCGCTCGCTGGACTTCCCTGATTCAAGACCACTTCGCTGAAGCCGTGCATAACCTTGCACAGATGTGGCCGGACGAGCAATCTCTTGAGGTTTCTTACCGCGTCATCGAAGGCTTTGACCACGAATTTGCACATGACATCGTGGAGCACCCCGAACTTCACTTTCACGCATCAAATCAAGCCCTTCGACAATTCCTCTTGGATGCGGGTCATAGCAACATGTACCCCTTTGTTCGCATCGTTCATCTACCAAGTGACCAAATTCGAACCGTATCCCAACTCAGAGCAGATGATATCAGTCACATGCTTGCCATCGATGCCGTCGCTACCAAAATCACAGGTGTGCGCCCGCGAATTTATGCTGCGACCTTCGAATGCGTAGGATGTGGCCATACCATGGTCATCAATCAGCCAAATGAACAAGAACTGATCGAACCCATCGAATGCCAACAAATCGATGGTGGATGCGGTCGGGCAAAGCGACAAACTCGCTTTGAATTGAAGCAGCAAGATTCAATCCTCATCAATTCCCAATTCGTCGAATTACAGGAACTGCCTGAGCAGATGAAGGGTGGAATTCAGCCTGAACGAATCCTGTGCATTGTGGAACACGATCTTGCTGGCAAACTCAATCCAGGGGACCGTGTGAAAGCCAACGGCGTGTTGTTTATCCGCTCTCAACGGAAAGGCGGTAAAGACACCCCTGTGTTTGACATCTTTCTGAGGATTCATTCTCTTGAGCGACAAAATATCCCACTGGAGGAAATCGTCATCACCGAAGATGAAGAGTTAGAAATCAAGGAACTCTCTCGGAGATCTGACATTTACGATGTGTTCACAAACAGCATTGCTCCTTCGATTTTTGGCATGACAGAGGTCAAGCGTTCGCTCATGCTTCAGTTGTTTGGCGGCGTGGCCCGCTTGAACACCGACGGCACACGCAACCGCGGTGACCTTCACATCTTGCTTATGGGCGATCCCGGTGTTGCAAAGTCCCAGTTGCTCAATTACATGGCCGACATTTCTCCACGTGGACGGTTCACCTCCGGTCAATCGGCTTCTGCTGCAGGTCTGACCGCAGCAGCAGTACAGGATGCAGCAGCAGATGGGCGATGGACATTGGAGGCAGGTGCGCTTGTGCTCGCGGACTTGGGCCTTGCAGCCATTGACGAATTCGACAAGATGAATGAAGGCGATCGTTCAAGCATGCACGAAGCTATGGAGCAACAGAAAATCTCGATTTCAAAGGCGGGCATAAACGCCAGCCTCCGGACCCGATGCGCTGTTTTGGCAGCAGCCAACCCGAAGAGCGGCCGGTTTGAACCGGTGTCAGAAACCCCATTTACGGCCCAAATTAATCTCGCACCCCCGCTCGTTTCCCGCTTCGATATCATTTGGTTGCTCACCGATGATCCCGAAATGGAAAAAGACGCCAAGATTGCTAAGCACATTATTGACAATCGTTTACTTGGCGTGAGCGAGTTGCTCGTCAATGAAGGGTCAGCCCCCGATCCAACAAAAACATCAGCCGAATCCGGTGTTAAGAAAACAAAAGAGCATGGAGAAGTTCTGTCACGTGATTTAATCCGCAAGTACATCGCTTATGCTAAGCGCAGCATTCATCCATCATTGGAATCTGCGGCAAGGGACAAAATCGTCAATTTCTATGTTGAAACAAGAAAACAAATTGGCGACTTTAGCGACACTGTTGCCATCACAGCCCGTTCACTCGAAGCACTTGCTCGCTTGGCTGAAGCAAGTGCACGTATTCGTTTGTCCCAAGTAGCCACAACAGATGATGCTGATCGTGCTATTCGAATCACAAAGCTCTGGCGAATGGAATTAATGGGTGGCAACTACGATGAGACTGCGCTGCACACAGGACAAAAAGGATCGGCTCGAAACCGTCAAAGGATAATGCTCGATATTGTATCAACCCTCGCTGTTGCCAATGGAGGCGTAGCACAGCATAACGATGTGCTCAATGAAGCCGAACGGCACAAAATTGACAGAGGTGCTGCGGAAGATATTCTTGATAAATTCCATCAAGATGGCAAGTTGTACAGGCCAGGTGGCTACGACACCCACGGAATGGCATGATGTTCGAGGGGTTCCATCTTGAAGGATGAACGCGTGGGTGACACTATGGCGGAACCTCAGACGACCGAGCCCGTTGGCGATGTCGACGACGCAGCGTCCCTTTCACCCGAGCAACTCGGGTTCATGTGTGGCATCGAGGTTCATCAGCAATTAGCCACAGGCAAACTGCATTCTCGCCAGCCCGGGGTGCTGTATGATGTGACCATCGATACGGTGCCAAAAGATTGGAAGAGGTTCTCACGGAAGTTACGCCCAGCCCGAGGCGAAGGCGGCGCTATTGACATTGCAGCACGCTTTGAAAGCCGTCGAAATCGCTCGTTTGTTTATGTCCAAAGCCCAAATGCTGGGTTGATTGAACTCGACGATCAACCTCCACTCGACCATGATGATGAGGCGATACAAATCGCACTAACCGTTTCAGCCCTTCTTGAGGCAAAACCAGTATCGCTTTTACAGACCATGCGTAAGACCGTTGTGGATGGTTCAAACACCAGTGGATTCCAACGCACATCGCTGATTGCTACCGATGGAACATTGTCCACCGAGGGAGGGCCTGTCGGGATCGACGTTCTCTGTCTTGAAGAGGACAGCGCACGGAAATTGGACACACTAACCACGCCCAACGGTGAACAAGTCATCTACAACCTTGACCGCCTTGGCTTGCCCCTCATTGAGATCGCAACAGCCCCAGACGTCACCTCGCCCGAACATGCCAAGATCACATCGATGGCACTTGGCAGGGTGTTGCGCCAAACACGACGCGTACGCCGTGGTCTTGGAAGCATACGTCAAGACCTCAACGTATCACTGGCGTGTGGCGACCGCGTCGAAATCAAAGGATGCCAAGACCTCAATTGGATTCCACGCATCATTCGTTTAGAGATGTCTCGCCAACTCCATTTCTATCGCTTAACCAACGAATTGCGAAGCATGCTCGACCTTCCAATGCTGCCCCCAGATCGAAGAAGTGACGATGACTCCCTTGAATCGGAAGTCGCAGCAGCGGTGGCAAGCCATCTTCCTCTTCGCTTGGTTGATGTCTCGAAATGCTTCACATCGTGTGAATCGAAGATGGTCCAAACTGGGCTTGAAAAAGAACACACCATGTTGTGTTTACCGCTTGCTGGACTTGATGGGAAAATTGGTCAAAAGTCAATGGATAAAGAAGGCTCTCAAATGCCTCGCTTGGGTCGGGAGTTAGCGGGTGCAGCAAAACTTGCTGGCGTCAAAGGCGTGTTTCACTCAGATGAATTACCGGCCTATGGGATTGAGCAAGAGCACGTTGATTTGGTTCGACAAAACCTCGCACTTGAATCCACAGACGGGTTCATCCTCTGCTTAGCCCCACAGTGGCAAGCCGAACTTGCTCTGGAAAGCGTGCTTCACCGAGCCCGTGCAGCATGGCACCGAATTCCACAAGAAGTTCGAAACGTCGTGGTCAAAAAAGGTGCACCAGAAGACGGAACGACAGCGCCAATGCGCCCACTTCCCGGCGGAGCCCGCATGTACCCTGAAACGGATGTGCCGTCCATCGCCATCGGCGCCAAACGTTGGAGTTCAACCCTCGAATCCCTTCCAATGAGCGACGATGAACGCTCGCTACGGATGCAATCGTATGATGTTTCAGCGGATCAAGCCAAGCAACTTGTGGCACGCGAACTCGATGATGTCTTCGTCCTTCACGGGCAAGATCTTCCACACAAGGGGTGGGCCAGCGTTGTGTTGGAAAACGATGAGGCTGATCCTATGTTGTGTGCAAAGGTCCTCAAAGTCAAGGAACAAGGGGGCATCACTCGTGAATCGATGAACGAAATCATCATCGCATTTGCTGGAAGTCAGCCATCCTTGGATGAAATAGCAGCTTATGGGGAGGCTCATGGGCACAAACCTGCCGATGCAGGCGATCTCGCCGGGACCATTCAAGCCATCGTTTTGGAACGTGAAGCGTTTGTCAAAGAACGAGGTATGGCGGCAATGGGCCCTCTCATGGGCGTCGTCATGCAGGCTGTCGGAGCGGCAGATGGAAAGATGGTCAGCGCTCTATTACGCGAAGCGATTCAAAAAACGATGGAGTGAGTTCTGTGGACCGTCGTCCTCTCCTTCTAATTGTGCTCGTTGTGTTGATGCTTCCTTCGTTTGAAGCGACAGCCCAACAATCAGCATTCGATGATGAATTCAATCTTGGATGGGAGCATAATTTTGGTGATGTGTACATCACCACGGCCCCTCTTTTCCACGACGACGCCATGTTTGTTCGTACTTCTGCTTCATGGGGGGGCAACGACGGGCCCTCAGTGTCTTCTTTCAACCTCGAAGGAGATCTCCTCTGGTCCTTTGGAAATTCAAACTCAACGCGTCATGACATGGCCCCCCTCATGGTTGTCGATGCGGGTAATGGCACCTGCGGCTCATGGCCTAACATGCTCGTTATTGGCTGGTCAGATGGGCTGATTGAAGCGAGGGAGCCTACCGATGGTAGCGTGTTGTGGACGCACCAATCAAAGGCGATCAATTGGGGCATTAGTGGCTTGATGGAGCATGAGAATGATCGAATCGTGGTGCCGACCCGTTCAGGCGTGCTCGCTCTTTGTGCCTCCAACGGCGCTGTTGAAATGGAAGCCAGCACGGGATTAGGATGGCGAAATGGAGTTTCTGTCGTCGATGGCGAATACCTTCTCGGCGATGAGGACGGTGTGCTTTGGGCCGTTTCTCACGATGGCGAAGTCCGTTCATTGGACCTCCAGAATGGGAAAATCCGACACGCTCCGCTGATGACCCCCTCCGGCCTTTTTGTTCAAAGCCAAGGCGTGAACGGAGGGACGGTAAGCATCGTTAACATGACCACCCTCACAGTCACAGCACGCCTCCCCATCGGTCCATCGCCTGCCATTCCTATTGCGGTTGGAAGCACCGTTGTTTCCGCAGATTCTGAGGCCATACGGCTGTTTGATTGTGCAATTGAATGCCACCAAACCGATCGGGCACCCTTCCGATCGAACGGTGAAATCGGTGCTGTCCATCACGGACAATTCATGCTCCCATACAACGATGAAACAATTGGCTGGGGCCTCATTCGAATTGCTTCAAATGGATCATTGGTTCTAACGACTGTAAACACCGGCGCTGACGGGTACGGCACATCCTCACCAGGTTATTACGGAACGAGTGAAGGGGAATATCTAGCGTTTGGAAGCGACGATGGCGTTGTTTTTGTCTTCACATCAGCATCAAAAGACGCTCAACCAATTGCAGGTGACGAGCGGCCGGAGTTTGATTGGATGGCCCAAGGAATCGTATTCCTCTTGTTCCTCTCCCTTGGCGGGGGAGCTATTCAGTTGTTGAGAAAAAACCATGCATCGATGCTCAAATTTTTCAGCCTCTATGCCGTTTTAATCGGGCTTCTCATCGTCGACGGAGTGGCCTTACAATGGGCCGAAATGGTCGAAGATTTATCCACTCAATCGGCCGATGATGACGGGCCATGGGATCCAGCATGGGATGAGTCGTGGCGCGGAACACAAATTGTATCGTTCACCATCGATGGTGAGGTTCGCAGTGCGGGGGGATTCGAAGGCTATGATACCGCCCTTGAACTCACGCTGGCTGCTTGCGACCAACTTGGAATCGAGATCACCTCTGAACCAACGGGCCTAGGGGAATATGTCGTTGCTTTTGACGGCGAAGAAGGGGATGGATGGGAATATTCTGTCGATGGACGGGAACCGGGTGTTTCCTCCGAATCAAAAACCCTCGATGCATCATCGAGAGTGCATTGGTATCCGGCAGAAGCGAGGTAAGCCTCAAATCTTGGTAGCCGGTGGCTCTCATCATGTTCCAAGCCCTTGGCACCCACGGTCCCGAGCTTTCACCAACAATGGGATTGGTTTTGGACCTCATTTTGCTTTCCACGGCATTTTTGCTTCTTTCAGCACCAAAGCGTCGTTCAATCCACGATGTGGTGTTGATGGCTACGCTTGTCCTGAGCGTTTCTTTGCTTCGGGTCGTGATGCAACCATTGCCGAACATTCAACCAGTCACCGTCGCTTGTTTGCTCGTTGGAGCGCAACTGGGCGCTCGTAGAGGCGCCGCCTTCGCCGTGATGGTTGCGATGCTTTCGAATTTCATCATGGGCGATGGGTGGTGGACCATCTTCCAAGCCATCGGCTGGGCAACAGTTGCCGTTGT
>CALKDX010000113.1 GCA_938084455.1 Candidatus Poseidoniaceae archaeon | reverse complement strand
TCAGGCCACAGCACCGTTCTTTCTCATGATTGGGTCATGAGAATGAACCACACAAAAAAGCCCTTTGTGCCAAACGGATATGCAATTTTAGGCCTCGTGATGTTGTGGATAGGATACCGTGGCATGGTGTTTGGCACGACTTCACAACTCATCACCGTCGGCATTGGATTGCTCTGCATCATAGGTCGATTCGGAATCAAAAGACCAATGCTCATCATAGAAACTCAGGCCCATGATTGCCACATGATGACCGGTAACGACGCCGTCTTAATGCGATTGTGTGAACTTCATTCACGTTTGACAGATGGAATGTCGTTGGAACAGGCGAGGCTCGGCCTGGATCAATTGCAGCGTGATGTGGATTTTCCTCGTTCGCAAGCACAGCGGCTCATCCCCGTTGAACCCGTCCGTATCGAATCTCCACTTGCGATTGCAGCGTTGATCACAAACCATGGCGATGAGGAGGCGAACGCTATGATTGATCCGCCGTTGGATTTCCATGGCAATGAGGAGCCACTCGACCTCGACTTCGGCGAACCTGAAACTGAAGGGTGGATGTTCGGTGAGCAAGAGCCAATGCTACCAAATCTTGACTTGAATCACGGCTTAATCGAGCGAGGAAGGGCGAACGCTCGGACTCGAAGAGGTGTGCATGGAGTGGATGCTCACCTCGCTGAACCGAGGTATAACCATCATCCATCTCACCCATACCCAGTCGCGCAACCAGCGGATGTAAGTCGATCCTTTGGTCAAATTGCAGAAGCAAATCCCGAACTATCGCACAGGCACATTGTGGGTACTCCGAGCCAAGCGCCATCTGAGTTCCTGCCCAGTTTTGTCGGACCAGAAGGAGCCCATGTACCTCAACATAATCCATCTGCAACCCAACCCGCAGTTGAGTTTGATGCGTCGCTTCTTCCGTTTGAAGAAGAACTTGATGCGCTGGCGATTGAAAACCCACAATCGCTTGTCAGTACCGCAAGAGTTGACGAACCACTCGAGGCTGAACTGGTGCAAGAGCCACAACCGATAGCCCCTCAAAGCAAAACCAACCGCTACACCATGCGTCCACGCGAATCGAGTTTCTCCCACCCACGTTGGATTCGACGAGGCAGCGCACAAGGAGGATCTTCGAGGGTGCGCTCATTGTTAGACGGCATCAATCGAAATGCAGCCATTGCTGGGAAGTTTCTAACTGGAACCCAATCCTCGAGCAGTTCACCGGCAGGAGAGACAGAAACCGGTCATGAATTACGTGAACGCTCCGCCAACACATTGCAGGAGGAAATAATCAACAGCGTATCCAACCTTTCAGAATTGAACGGTGGGTCCCTGCCTCCCGAGGAAGCTGAACGCTTGCAGAGCCATATCACCCGACGCAGTTCGATTGTGGAGCAAATTTACCAAGAACGTCAGGAACAGGAAAAGGCATCGAGTCTCGAGGAACTCTCTTTTGAGGAATTGACTGAATCCGTTGAAAAACACAAAGCAACCGCTGGTGTGTCCGGTTTGCCACGCCTTGATTTGTAATCAACTCAAGATGCTTTCAAACCGAGCCACGCGCTCTTCGAATGCATCTGCTGTCATCGACTTGAGCGATTCAACGCCGAAGGATTGAAGCGTAAAACTCGCAGATACTGTTGCGGCAATCAAAGCATTGCGCAATTCTTCTCGATCCAACTCTCCCTCGCCAGAGGCGATGTAGGCCGCCAAAGTTCCCGCAAAGGTATCACCGCACCCCGTTGGGTCTTGGACATCTGCTGTCGGGTAGGCTGGTAATGCAATGATTTCATCGCCATGGAACGCAAGAACACCGTGCTCTCCTCGTTTGACGACAAGGGTGGAGACTGATGTCATTGCTCGAACTGTTGCTGCTGCACGAATCAGATTTTCATCTTCGGCGAGCATCCGCACTTCGCCATCATTGATAATGATGAGATCCACCTTTTGCATCACATGAAGCAACGGCTCGCGGGCAATGTCGATCCACAGATTCATCGAGTCAAGCATCGAGAGGCGAGTGGGTTGGGTTTGTGATAACACGTTCTCTTGAAGCGCTGGGTGGAGGTTTGCACAAAACGTCACCTTTGGGGTTTTGGCATGACCTGGCACCTTGGGTTGGAAGTGTTCGAAGACGTTCAAGTAAGTCGCATGGGTCTCGGCCTCAGCCATCGAACCTTTGTACGCACCTTCCCATCGGAATGTTTCACCCTCAGCGGTTTCAATCCCTGAGATGTCCGTACCGTTGCTTGCAAGGATGGCACGATCGCCTTCCGTGAAATCTTTGCCTACAACACCAACCAATCCGACGGTCCCTATGCCGAGTCGCTTTGCATGAAAAGAACTTGCCAAACCTCCATAGGTTGCCGAACCGCCAAGTGCGCGCTCGACTTTTCCAGCAGGTGAAGTCACAGAATCATAAGCAATGCTACCGACCAGAAGAACGTCCATGTCATAACCATCGGAAGAAGATACTTCAAGATATCACCGAAGAAGGTTCAGAATTCTAATGGCCGAAACGAAGCCGTCTAGCCGAGCAATTCTTGGTGCATATCGATGTATTGAATGGTAATGTTTCGCTTCAAGAAATCCTCTTCGTCCATGATTCTTCGATGAAGCGGGATCAGATGTTCAACACCTGTAATCATCGTTTCATCCAAGGCGGTCCTCATGCGGCGTACTGCGTCTTCACGGTCCCTGCCCCACACCAGTAACTTGGCCAATAGGGAATCAAAACAACCAGGCATATCGTAACCTGGGTGAGCATGGGTGTCCACTCGAACCCCGTAGCCTGAAGGGAAATGGCACTCCCACAGGCGTCCCGGACTTGGAATAAACTTCTTTGGATCTTCTGCATTCAAACGGCATTGAATGGCATGACCGTTCCATTTGATGTCTTCTTGAGTCAGTGGAAGTGACTCTCCCTGTGCCACTCGTACACCGAGTTCAACTAAGTTGTAGCCGGTGATCAGTTCGGTGACCGTGTGTTCGACTTGAACCCGTGGATTCACCTCTAAGAAGTAAAAATCTCCATTCGCATCTCGAAGGAATTCGAAGGTCGCAAGTCCCTTGTATCCAACAGATTCTGCTCCACGGCAAACGAGATCGCCAATTTCCTTCCGCTTTGCATCATCAAGCCATGGACCCTCTTCGACCAATTTCTGATGGCGCCTTTGAATTGAGCAAAACCGCTCTCCAAAGTGAATCGCCTTTTTGCCATCACCCAAAACTTGGAATTCGACGTGTTGAGCACCTTGAATGTACTTTTCCACAAAAACACGTTCGTCTCCAAAAGCTGATTTTGCTCTCGATTGACATAACTTTAGGGCACTTTCGAATTGGGATGATTCCTCAACGATCTGCATACCAATGCCTCCACCGCCAGCTGCGGCCTTGATGATCACGGGGTAGCCAATTTCGTTGGCAAGTTCAGAAGCCACAATCGCAGACGAGATTGGCTCGGATGACCCCTTTGCAGTTGGCAAACCAGCTGCTTCCATAGCCGCACGCGCCTCGATTTTGTCTCCAAGCAGCGTGATGACATCTGCCGAAGGTCCGATGAATGTGATGCCCTCTTCCTGAAGTCGACGCACAAAGGTAGCGTTTTCTGCAAGGAAACCATACCCTGGATGGACTGCATCGCATTCCATTTCTTTTGCAGCAGCAATCACTGATTCAATATCGAGGTAGGTGTCCAAGGGATTGGCTTTGTTGTTCGCGTAGGCCACATCAGCAAGCCGGACTGGCAAAGAAAGGCGATCTTCTCGACCATGAATAATGGCTGCCTCAATGCCCATATCGCGCAACGTTCTGAGGATTCGAAGGGCGATTTCGCCGCGGTTCGCAATCAGCACTCTCTTGAACGCCATGGTTCCTCGAAGAGGATTTACTCTATGATGCCAACGGTTGAACGGGACAAAAAGAGCGCTTTACGATGCCGTAAGTCAAAGCAAGAGTGCGTCCCTGTTTCGCGTTTTATTGACATAAAACGGAGGAAAAATCATTTTTTCTTCCAAAAAGGTGTAAAACCAGAGCAAGTTTCATATCTCCGCACGGTGTTCGCCAAACATGACGCCGACACAGCAAACTGGGGCCGAAGCCCTCGACCGACTCGCAGGACGCGACCTAAACAACGACGGAAGAATTGTCAATCTCGTCATTTGTGGAAATTCAAAATTTTATGACTACGCATGGTTGGAAAACGCCATTGATGAATGGGTCAAGTACAACGCTTACCCAGACTTAATCATCCTCGGTGGTGCGAGCGGAGTGGATTATCTCGCTGAACGATGGGCCGACAATAACAACATACCATTGGCCGTGTTTACCGAGGCATGGTCAAACCCTCGGCCAAATCAGCCCAACGACAGCGGACGACCAGAGGCCGAAGCGAGTTTAGTGGATCGTATGCTTGAGCGTGCGACTCACATGCTAGCATTCCCCGGGCCGGAATCAGTTTGGACCAAACGAATGGAAGATGCTGCCCACAAGCAATCGATTCCAGTGGTCAGTGTTTTGCTCCCGAATTAAGCAGAATGTCGAAAATTTCGACTAAAACAGCAGAAAAATATCATTTCTCGCTTCGGTGGCGACTAAGATGTTCCATTCTACGCTATTTTGGAGAGGAGGTGCCCAGAGCCGATAAAGCCGGATTTATGTTGTGGCGCCACTCTGTCTCCGTAAGAAACGAACTCTGGGAGAGCGGAGGGGTTGGCATAAATTCCTACTTCTTTTACTCTTTATATGTAATCGAAAAGAAGGTCCTACAATTAATTTTCAGTTCGTATTGATTAGGGCAAAGTTTAGATGATGTGGTAGAATGAAATGTTATGGGACTCAAGCATCTACTGGGGTTTACCGACAACGGCATGGATTACACTGAAGCGAAATCAAAGCTCGTGTATGAAGATGGCATGATACGAAGTTTGGAGAACGGACTTTCCTATGGAGTCGGTGAATTCGAATACCTCAGTCTAAATGAACTTCGGCACAGGGTGGCCTCCATATCACCGGAGCAAGTCGGCTTGGATTCAAAGGTCAAAAGCACCGTGCGACATAATACCCCAACCCGAGAAAACGTACAGGATTACATCACGAATCCAGATTACAATCATGCGCTGTTTCAAGTTGCCTCACAATTTAATCTCCTTGAGATGGCCTCCCCCTCTACAACCCCAGAAGATGGCGTCGGCGTCTATTGGTATGATTGCACTCAAGGGCCGAAATGTGCTCAATCAACCATAGGTGCAACGCTGTTTCGTAATTATTTCATCGAACATGAGGGCCATGAAGGACAAAGCAAGAACAGACAACTCAACGGCCTTCAAACCATTTTAGAGCAAGTTGGTATCAACGAGGGGCCTGCTTATCGGTATGAAAATGGGTATGTACGCCTCTCAAAGGAGCATTTGTTGAAGTGCTCTCGACACATTGTAGGCATGACCATTAAGCAACGAGAGGATTTGATGGGTGAACTTTTTGTCGGGATTCATTGGGGTTGCCAAGTCAATGATTCTGATGGACCACTGGATCAACATGTATCAATGATTTTTTGTTCGGGATTGCCACTTGGGGAATATGCCCGAGATGGCGTTCGACGAGGTGATGCGGAAGCCTTGGCTGAACTGATTCAAGACGGAATGCAAGAGGCAACCATGCTTGCAGGTGTGCTTAACCAAGCCAAATTCAGGAACAACACTGTTGTGCTAACCAAACTTGGCCATGGAGTGTTTGGAAACGAAACCCCTTGGGTCGTCAAAGCCCGCAACCGAGCAATTGATCGGTGTCCATTTCCATTGGATGTATTTCAATATCACTACAGCCGAAGAGAGCCGAGTTTTGATTATTGAGGAATGAACATGAATTGGAAAACTTCTGAATCCGATCCCATTCGCATCGCAGAAATTATTCTCGATGAACAGCAAAAAATCGGGTTGAGTTTTTGTCCTGGTAAAACGCAACCTGGTGCCATGAGCGGTGATTGGAAGCGAGATTTAGAAATCGATCTCGAGAGGATTAGATCGCATGGATACGACGTCGTCGTCAGTCTAATCGAGTCTGAAGAATTTGTTGAATTAGAGGTGGAAACATTCCACAGGGGAGCGGTTCAAAAAGCAAATATGGAATGGATTTGGGTTCCGATTGTGGACGAGTTGACTCCAACACAAACCAATCATACAGGGCTAAACGAGGTGTTAGCCGAGGTCAAATCAGGAAAATCTGTATTCGTTCACTGTAAAGGTGGTCTTGGGCGCGCTGGAAGCGTTACGGCTTGGTTGCTTACACATTTTGAGCGTTCAGCCTCGAGTGCGATAGCAGAGACACGTCTTGCTAGGAAAGGCGCTATTGAAAACATCAGACAAGAATCTTGGGTCACAGATCACGCTGGGCGCCTCTTGGGAGATTGATGCTTTGAACACAATGAATTTCTTAGCGCTCAACATCAAGAACGCTGTGCCTGGAACTCCACGATTTGACAAGGTGGTTGATGTTCTATTTCAGGTCAATTCAGATGTTATTGTGCTTACAGAATGTGGTCCTGAAGCATTTTATGAGATAAGCCGAGAACTTGGCGCTACCGGTACAGTTTATGCTCCTGCCGATTATTGGGGGAACGGCATTATTTCCCTCTATCATGTTGTGGTGAGTGGTGGCGTGGTAGATCTTACAATCCATAGTGAACACCGTTCTGCTCATAGTGAACACCGTTCTGCTGCTGTGGCTCTTTTGGAATTGAAGAGCGGGGGCACTTTGCAAGTCGTGGCCACACATTTGGAAGTGGGTGATGAAAGTGCGCGGCTCGAACAAATAGAAATCCTTGATCAACAAATTGGGTTGTCTGAATCACTCCTCGTCGGGGATCTAAACGCTCTCAACCGTCGAGATTACGGTAAGGCAGGTCTCGAGCGGCTGCTTGAGGTTCGCCAGCAAGGAGGAAAGCGCCCTCCGAGATGGGATGCATTGGATTGTTTGATTGATGTATATGGATGTCTTGACGCCTCAGTGGATCAACCCTTTGAAGCGACAACACCGTACTCTTCCCGTGTTGATTACTTTCTCCTTGGCCCACAATTAGGTGTTCAAATTGTTGAAAATTCGTACCGAGTTATCGATTGCCTAACAAATGATATCTCGGATCACAATGCAATCTTCTGCACAATAAATACCTCCCAAATAGGCTCCAACTGATTTGGGGTATTCTCAAAAAAATAAACACTTATGTTTGAACGAAGAAGCACTGTACCCTAGTTGTGCCATATTTGTAGCCAGCGCGGGTTCAAATCGTGTGTGAATTCATAAGAACCATTTCCAATTACATATAAAGAACAAAAGAAACGAAAATTGATGAAGTACAATACCGTTATCGAAGGCCTGACCGAACTCCATGCCCGCTTGAGTGCAGATGACACATGGCAAGTATGGCCCGAAGAGTTCAGCACAGCTTATCGATTCCAAGCGGAAGCAACCGTGTTGCTTTCCAGCAAAGCTAGGGCGGATGCAACCAAGCACGCCCTATGGCATAAAGCACAGGTGGATACATCCATGGATTCAACGTTCAGTGCTTTGTTTTGGATTATGTCATTTGAACATCTTGCCCGACTGCACAATGTACCGATGAGTTGGATTGCTGCTCTGCGATTTACGGCTCAACCGAGTTACGCCGTGGGTGACAAGTGGGGATTGAAACCATTGCCTACGTTCATCAACAAAGATGGTCATTGCTACGATTCCCTGTGGGCCTCACACCTTGATGGTTTTGAGCAAGGACTCATCATCAACGAAGAATTCCCGTATATGCGAGATCCTGAGGAAGTTGCCATCAGCGATGCGGCATTGGCGAAGGAAACGCTCGAATCGTGTATTAATTCGACTTGATAGGAAGACCTAACTCTCCGGTCCTAAGGAACCTAAGGAGTCAATACCACTCCTTTCCAGACGATATGGTGTCAGTAGACGTCTCGGAGGTAACGCTTTTGTTCACGCATCATCGTTTTCTCGATGAAATGTGTTGCATCTTCGTTGCTCATACCACCGTGTTCCTCTGCGATTGAAATGAGCGCACGGTGCACGTCTTTTGCCATGTATTGTTTGTCGCCACAGATGTAAAAATATGCACCGTTTTCGAACCATTCCCAAATTTCTGCACCATGTTCTTTGAGCCGGTGTTGAACGTAAATTTTCTCTTCTTGGTCTCTAGACCATGCAGTGGTGAATCTGTACAGATCGCCGCTGTCCATCCAACCTTCGATGGTCTCTTTGTAGTAGAATTCGGTCTTTGCTGATTGGTCGCCAAAGAATAACCAGTTGCGGCCTTCTCCACCATCGAAGACACGCTGCTCCATGAACGCCCGGAACGGTGCGATACCAGTTCCCGGCCCGACCATGATGATGTCCGTGCTCTTGTCTTCTGGAAGAATGAACGACTTAGTAGGGGACATGAAGACGCCGATTGGAGCACCTGATGTATCAATCTCATCAGCCATGAACTGCGTGCAGAGACCGCCGCGCGGCCTGTTGTTGTATTCGAACCGAACGATGCCGACGGTCAACTCAACAAAACCTGGGTGTGCATCGTGGGATGAAGCGATTGAATAGAGGCGTGGCTTCAATCGGTCTGCGAGTTCCAAAAATTCTTCAGGAGAGTACTTCACATCAAATTCACGCATGATGTCGATATAATCTCGAGTCCAAAGGTAGTCTTCAACAGCTTTTGCGTCATCAACCAATGCTTCGACCTTTGCCACTGGATCATCCGAGGCTTGGTTGGGAGCAAGACCGGGAGGGAGTGCTTGAGAATCGCTTGCTGACCATTCTTCGCCATTTCGGCTTCTCGAAACGATTGAAAGAGAGATACGCATACCGCTCGAAACCACTTTGTGGGCGAGGGACTGAACGAATTTTTTGTTAGCCAAATGCACCTCGAAGTCTTTCTTGAGCGCAGTGTAAAGATCGCGCGCTCCGTTGTGAGTCTCCACAATCGTCTCACGGTCCCACCCTTGAACCTCGAGCAGTTCTTCCACGATGTGTGGTGGGTTTTCGGCAAGCACACCAAGAGCATCACCCACTTTGTAATCCAAACCGGAATCACCCAGGTCGAACACGATGTGGCGGGTTTCTTTTCTCGAGCCTTCACCGTTGAGAATGTAATTCTCTGTGATTTCAGACATGTATGGATTCTTTGAACTCCAGTCGCTCATGGTATCACCGCACAACCTAAGGCTGTGATTTGCCCCAACCACAGCCTCCTTAAGATGCTTATCACCACAACGCTTGAGTTCGCTCTAGCACCGTTTCAGCAAGTGATTTTCTGAGTTGTGGTTCAAGGGTGGAAACGGCCTTTTATATGGAGACCCCTCGGACTGAGAAACATGTCCAGCATCAATGCTCCAACCGCCATCATCGTAGGGTCAGGGCCGGGTGGCCTTGCCACTGCGCTTCTCCTCGCACACTCAGGCGTAGATGTCACCGTACTCGAGAAAGCTGAAGCTGTGGGCGGGCGCACTCGCCTGTTCAAGAAAGACGGTTACACCTTCGATCGTGGACCAACTTTTTTCCATTACCCCGAGGTCATTGAAGAAATTTTCAAAGCCATTGGGTTGGATGCTCACAAGGAACTCGGCCTTATGCCGTTGGACCCAATGTACCGGCTTGTGTTCGGCGCAGGCGGCCACATCGATGCAACCAGCAACCTCGAAGAAATGACAGAACGTATTCGTGAACTTGCCGGAGATAAGAACGCAAACGGATTCAAAAATTATGTAAAGCAAAACCGGAAGAAACTCGATCTTTCCAAGCAGTGCCTTCAGACCCCTTGGTCGAGCCCAATGGATGTTCTATCAAAGCGAGCCATGCGAGTTGCAACCGTCCTCAAGCCATGGGCCAGCGTTGCTGGAGACCTTGGCAAGCACTTCGATGACGAAAGAGTTCGACTCGCCATGTCGTTTCAGACGAAATACCTTGGAATGAGTCCATTCCACGCCCCCTCGTTGTTCACCATCCTCGCATTCCTCGAGTACGAGCACGGTATCTTCCACGCTAAGGGTGGTTTGGGAAGCATTACCGCACGAATGGGCGAGATTGCTGAAAGCATGGGCGTCGACATTCGGCTCAACACCCCAGTCAAATCTCTCATCTATGAAGGTAAAACCGTCACTGGCGTTCGAATTGAAGGTCAAGAAATCATGGCTGACAAAGTTGTGGTCAATGCTGACTTCGCTCACGCTATGACCACCCTAGTTCCTGACGAGAAGCGCAAGAAATGGAGCAATAAGAAACTCGAGAAGAAGGGATATTCATGCTCAACTTTCATGCTTTACCTCGGTGTGGACAAAGAATATGAGTTGCCTCATCACCAAATCTACGCTTCGTCTTCCTATGAGTCGAACTTGCGAGACATTACCAACCATCGCCTGACCTGGGACGATCCATCGGTGTATGTCCAAAACGCATCCATTACAGACGATTCTCTTGCGCCTGATGGCCACTCGACGATTTATGTTCTCGTACCCGTGCCAAACCAACACGAAAGCATTGTGTGGGATGACATCAAAGAGGACTTCCGTGAAACCATTGTGAAGCAACTGGGCAAACTCGGTTACGACGACATCGCCGATCACATTGTTTCCGAGACAATCATCACACCGGACGACTGGGGCGCTTCTGACATCTATCGAGGTGCTGTGTTCAACCTGACCCATGACCTCAAACAGATGCTATGGCGACGCCCACACAACCGATTTGAGGAAGCAAACAACCTCTACATTGTTGGAGGAGGAACTCACCCCGGCAGTGGCTTACCCACCATCTTTGAAAGCGCTAGAATCAGCAGCAAGCTGGTTCTCGCCGATCTTGGTATGCGCCCTGATTGGAACGGCATGGACACATGGTTCAAGGATGTCAAGCGACCCAAAGTCGCCACCCGGCCAAACGCTCAACCTAGAGCCCGTGGCACGACGAATGGTGAAGGCCATGCGGTATGATCTTCTGGTTCTCGTCGGCATCACTCTCAGCCTCTGCACCGGTTGCATTGCTCCAGAATCACTTGAGGTAGAACGTGGACAAAATCCACCCCTTCACATGTCCTTCGAGGCACCGACGCTTGATCGTAGCGAAGATGGCGGAGCAACCTTCAACCTCAAACAACATCTCCAGGAAGGACCTGCTCTGGTGCTCTGGGTCGGCGCAGGTTGCTCTGGTTGCCATGATTGGACCGAATTGATTCGGGCCACGATGGACGAAGGCGGGTTCAACGAGACAAACATCAGCGTAGTGAGCGTTCATCGATGGGCACTTTTCGAAACGACAGATGACGTCATGGAGACTTTTGGTGATGATACAAACACATCCTACCACACACCTTGGACGGTTGTTGTCCCCGATGTGGACACATCCACCTATGAATTTGAGACTGGGCTTGATACCGGATATCCCCTCTACGAAGCGTATGGGAACCCAAGTACACCAACCTTGCAACTGATCGATGAAAACGGCGCAATTGTCTGGCAATCCAAGACCTACTGGGCCAACGAAACGGTCCTCGACGAAGCATTGATGTTCTTCGATTGAGATTCTTTGCGATTCCGGCTAAATGGCCCACTGAGCCCCTCTTGGCTAAGATGAGGAATGGTGAACCTCAAAGACCTCAGCGTCTTGGATGAAAACAACCGCCCTTGGGCGGTGGGTGAAATAGATGGGTGAAGGCATCAAACTTCCAGTCCTGAATGGATTGGGACGCACAAATCGAATCGACAATTGGTGGTCGCAACCACTGGCCATGGGTGTTGCATTGACAATCACCCTAATCTACACGGTTGGCCGGCTGTTTTTGTATCCAGACACCATCCATTACGACATTAATGGTGCCAAAGTGATGTCTCCCATTTTTTCACCGAACGTGCTTGAATGGAGTTTGTTTGGCCTCAATGAATGGGACCACCCCGGATGGGTCAACGCCGCTGTCCTCGTCCTCTGGATTCCGTTTGGGTTCCGTGGGACCTGTTATTACATGCGCCGGGTGTACTACCGCACCTTCTTCGCCAGCCCAACTGCCTGCTGGGTCGATGAACCCGAAATCAATAAGAAACTCGGCTACAAAGGCGAAAAGCGACTTTTCATTGTCAACAACTTGCACCGTTACTTCCTGTATGCTGCAATGGGGATTCTTGCCATCAAGTGGTGGGATGTGACCCACACGCTCCACTTCACCGAAGGCGCTGCACAAGGATGGGGCATCTGCATTGGAACCCTCGTCATGGGAATTGAGGCCTTCCTCCTCACCATGTATGTCACTTCTTGCCACGCTTTGCGTCACCTTGCTGGAGGCGTGTTGGATCGTTGGACCAGCCCCGTTGCAAAACTTCGTGGAGCCTTGTTCGGACGCATCAGCGTATTGAACCGCTCTCATGGATTTTGGTTCTGGACTTCATTGATGTTCGTGTTCTTAGGTGACCTTTGGGTTCTGGCTGTTGAAGCCGATGTTCTGAGCGATATGGTGCTCTTTGCAATTTGAGGTGAAGATGATGACAGAAGAATACACCAAACACGAATACGACGTTGTTGTCATTGGTGCTGGCGGCGCCGGACTTAGAGCTGCCATCGAAGCTGCTCGAAGCGGTGCCAAAACAGCCATCATCACAAAATCACTGCTGGGTAAGGCCCACACGGTCATGGCAGAAGGTGGATGTGCTGCAGCATTGCAGAACGCAGACCCAAGAGATGGATGGAAGGTTCACTTCCATGACACCATGAAGGGAAGCAAATGGCTGGCTGACTGGCGGATGGCTGAGTTCCACGCCAAGGAAGCCCCAGACCGCGTTCGAGAACTCGAAACTTGGGGTGCGGTGTTTGACCGAACACCAAACAATCTGATCAATCAGAGAAACTTTGGAGGCCACACATTCCCACGGCTGGCTCACGTTGGCGATGCAACCGGTTTGGAACTGATTCGAACCCTCCAAGAGCGCGGCATTCACGAAGGCATTGACATCTTCATGGAATACACCGTTCGCCATCTTCTCAAAGAAGGCGACAGAGTCACTGGCTGCGTCGCTTACACACGCGTGGATGGAGACTTCCATGCATTCTCTGCCAAGTCAGTCGTGCTCGCTACAGGCGGCATCACTCGCTGCTGGTCAGTTTGCTCTGGCTCATGGGAATACACCGGTGACGGTCACGCTCTTGCCCTGTGGGCGGGTGCAGAACTTCGAGATATGGAATTCGTTCAATTCCACCCAACTGGAATGGTATGGCCTCCCTCAGTGCGAGGAATCCTCGTAACAGAAGGAGTTCGCGGTGAGGGAGGACGCCTCACAAATTCAGAAGGCGAGCGTTTCATGTTCGATTACGTGCCAGAAACATTCGCCGGCGACCACGCTGAAACCATTGAAGAAAGCGACCAATGGGTCGAAGAAGTGGTTTCTGGAAAACTTGCAACCGTCAGGCGCCCACCGGAACTTCTCACAAGAGACGTCGTGGCAAAGGCAATCAATTCCGAAGTCAAAGCAGGTCGTGGATCACCACACGGCGGTGCTTTCCTCGATATTTCACACCGAGGCGAGGAAGCGATTCTGAAGAAACTGCCGTCGATGCACCATCAGTTCAAGGAACTTGCCGGCGTTGATATTTCAAAGGAGCCAATGGAAGTCGGCCCGACCGCACACTATGTTATGGGCGGCGTGCGAGTAAACGCTGAAACTCAAGAGAGCAACGTACCAGGTCTCTTTGCATGTGGCGAAGTTGCCTCAGGATTGCACGGTGCAAACCGCTTGGGTGGAAACTCTCTTTCTGACTTAATCACCTTCGGCAAGCGGGCAGGTGAACACGCAGCAAAGCGAGCCGAAAATTTAGCTCAGCCCGGAATCGAAGACTCACAAGTGCAAGACGCAATCGAAGTCATGCTTGCACCATTGATGCGAAGCGAAGGGGAAAACCCCGGCCTCATTTACGATGAAATGCGGGACATGATGCAGGCAAAGGTTGGCATCATTCGTACCAAAGAAGAGATGACTGAAGCAATGGACGACTTAATTGCATTCAATCAAAGGCAAGAGGCTTGTTTTGCAGGAACTTCCCGGAAATACAACTCTGGTTGGCATCAAGCTCTTGATCTCAAAAACATGGTTGATGTCTCGACTGCTGCAACACTCGCTGCCCTCACGCGCGAAGAAAGCAGAGGCGGCCACACACGCGATGACTTCCCTGGCGAAACTGAAGATTGGGGCAAGATCATCAACATCATCTACATGGAAGACGGAGATGTCAAAGTCCGTCAAGAAGATGTTGAACCAATGCGTGACGATTTAACAGCGGCCATCAAAGAAGTGAAAACGATGATTGCAGAACGCGCCGCAGAACAAGCCGGAGGTGGCAATTGATGGGATTGAAAGGAAAAACACAAGCATTCAACATCCTGCGTGGAGAAGGCGAGGAAGCAGAACTTGAGTCCTTTAATATTGAACTGGACGAGGGCATGGTCGTCTTAGATTGCGTCCACCGGATTCAACACGAACAACAACCCGACCTTGCGGTTCGATGGAACTGTAAAGCCGGAAAATGTGGTTCCTGCTCAGCAGAAATTAACGGAAGACCTCGTTTGATGTGCATGACACGAATGAGCGACGTGGTGGAAGAAACGCCCGAGGGTCAACCAATTGAGATTCGTCCAATGAAGGCCTTCCCCCACGTCAAAGATTTGGTGACTGATGTTCAATGGAACTACGATGTTGCGCAACGTATCAAGCCAATTAAGGGCCCTGAAAAGATGGATTGGGAATTCAATCAAATGGAAGCAGACCGTGTTCAACAATTCCGAGAATGCATCGAATGTTTCCTTTGTGTCAACACCTGTCACGTGCTACGGGATCATGCCTTGTTTGATGACTTTGCAGGCCCTCGAAATCTTGTCCGCCTGGCACAATACGAGATGCACCCCCTCGATACTGAGGACCGCATTCCAGAGATTAAGAAGGAGTTCGGTGTTGAATACTGTAACATCACTCGCTGTTGCACGGAAGTATGCCCGGCAGGCATCCAAATCACCGACGACGCCATTATCCAACTGAAGGAGCGAGTTGTGGATCGCTATTACGACCCACTGCAACGAATTTGGCGAACCATCACCAGACAAAACGTGCGTTATTGATTGAGGGCGTTTTATGCCCTCAGCAATTGACTACGGGCGAACCGGTTTAGCGGTGTTTCTTGGAACAGCATTTACGTGGATTGGCATCCAACACTTCGTTGATGTTGACTGGTTTGTTCCCATCGTACCCGCCATACTTGGCTGGCCTGAATTTTGGGTTTACCTGAGTGGTGTAGCCGAAATCTTGCTTGGTCTCGGCTTGATTAATCCAAGCACCAGAGCACGCGCTGGTCGATGGACAGCTGGGTTTTTGCTTCTGGTCTATTGGGCCAATCTCAATATGTGGGTCAATGACATCGCAATAGGTGGCCAAACATTCTCTACGCCTGCCCATATTGCTCGAGCTCTTGCTCAGATCGGGATGATTGCATTGGCATTATTCATTGCCCAAAACCAACCTATTGAAAAAGAAGAAGAAAGTTGATGGCCTTATTCGCCTCCGAAGAGGCGGTAAGGCGGCTACCCTTTCGGGAACGGACGAAGCTTCACTTCATCCGAAGGTCGTTCAAGACGAGGGTATCGAACTCAAAGGTGTTCGATGCCGGTCTTCTTGACATTGGCCTTCTTGATCTTGTCAGGAAGCCATGCAGGACCGTTCGCTGGCTTTGCAACCATAGCGATGCTGCCGGTGAAGCAGTGGACACGCTTGGTGCCACGCTCACGTAGGCGGATGGTCGTGTGTCCGCGGGTTGCTGCTTTTAGGGCTGCGCCACGGGGTTGTTTGCTTGCAAAAACCTGGCTC
>CALKDX010000112.1 GCA_938084455.1 Candidatus Poseidoniaceae archaeon | reverse complement strand
TCCGGTTGGAATTCACGAAGAGTACGGCATTTCTGCTGCAGAAGTGATCATGACGAAATTGCACGCAGGTGGTAAATTCGACAACAGTTCATACAAGGTCTCCGGTGGGCTTCACGGCGTCGGTGTTTCTGCAGTGAACGCAGTCTCGGAATGGATGGATGTGACCATTCATCGGGACGGCGTCATCTATTTTCAACGGTATGAGGCAGGCGTCCCTGTCGCTCCACTGGCTGAAATCGGCACCTGCGATGACACAGGAACGACCATTTCATTCAAGCCAGATTTGACCATTTTCACCGAAGTCACAGAATTTGAGTTTGAACAAATCAACACTCGGATCAGGGAGACGGCGTTCCTCAACGCAGGGCTAAAAATTGTGATTGCAGATGGGCGAAGCGATGAACCTCACCAAGTCGACCACCACTATGAAGGCGGATTGAGCGAATTCGTTGGGCAACTGAACGAACGAAGAGAAATCATGCACGAGAATGTCATTACGATCATTGGTTCGACCGACATCGAGAAAGGGCCAGTGGAAGTGGAATTGGCACTCCAATGGTCGGACGCCTTCAGTGAATCGATTATGTGCTACACCAACATCATTCGGAACAAAGACGGCGGGACCCACATGTCGGGTTTGAGGACCGCACTCACCAGCTGTGTGAACGGCTATGCAAAGAAACGGAATCTTCTGAAGGGCGAGGGCTTGAGCGGAGAAGACGTGCGTGAAGGTCTTGCTGCTGTTGTGAGCGTCAAGCACCCAGACCCATCATTTTCCTCTCAAACGAAGGACAAATTGGTCAGCAGTGAAGTGACAGGAATCGTCCAAAAAATCGTCTATGAAAAATTGGGCGAATTTTTCGAGGAGAACCCTAATGTCGCCAAGCAAATTGTCGACAAAGCACTCCTCGCTTCCAAAGCACGTGAAGCAGCCCGTAAAGCAAGGGATTTGACCCGCCGGAAGGGCGTTCTCGAGGGTGGCGGTTTGCCAGGTAAGCTTGCAGATTGCCAGTCAAGAGACCCCAGCGAATGCGAAGTCTACCTTGTGGAAGGTGATTCTGCGGGCGGTTCGGCAAAAACGGGTAGAGATCGTCGGATTCAGGCAATTTTACCTCTACGTGGTAAGATTTTGAACGTCGAACGGCAAAAGCACAACATCGCTAAGGTCTTCCAGAACAACGAAATCCAAACCATGATTCGTGCCTTTGGGGCTGGAGTAGGCAACAATCCAGATGATGAAGGCTCCTTCGACCCAGCCAAACTGCGTTATTCGAAGATTATCCTGATGACTGACGCCGACGTCGACGGTGCTCACATTCGCACCCTCATGCTGACCTTCCTTTGGCGGTTTATGCGCCGGGCCATCATGGAAGGCCACGTCTACATCGCCCAACCTCCTCTTTACCAATTGAGCAAAGGGCGAGTCAACAAATACGCTTTCAGTGACGAAGAGCGAGATGCCATCATGACTGAATTGCGAGGCGACAACCCTAACGCAAAGATCGGCGTTCAACGCTACAAGGGTCTGGGTGAAATGAACCCCGAGCAACTTTGGGCGACAACCATGGATCCAGAAACCCGAACCATGCTCAAGGTGACGGTTAAAGAAGCAGAAGCAACTGATCGTATGTTTGAGATCCTGATGGGAGAAGATGTTCCAGACCGCAGGGCGTTTATTGAACGCCATGCAAAGGAGGTGACCAACCTTGACATCTGATGAAACAGAACACAACCAAGACGACGAACCTGTAGCACCTGCTGGCAATTTGCTCAACCACTCATTGAATGAGGAAATGAAAACATCCTACATCAATTACGCAATGTCGGTGATCATTGGGCGCGCCCTCCCTGACGCCAGGGATGGTCTGAAACCGGTCCATCGTCGTGTGCTTTACGGAATGCACGAAGGTGGCCACACAGCGGACCGCAAGTACAGCAAATCAGCACGTTCGGTCGGTGAAGTGATGGGTAAGTACCACCCGCACGGTGATCAATCCATCTACGACACAATGGTTCGAATGGCCCAAGAATTTTCGCTGCGCTATCCACTTGTCGATGGACAAGGTAACTTCGGTTCGATTGACGGAGACCCACCAGCGGCAATGCGATACACAGAATCTCGCTTGGATCGAATCGCAAAGCACATGCTGGAGGACATCGATAAAAAAACGGTCGACTTCCAGCCAAATTTCGATGATTCTGAGAATGAACCGACAGTCCTCCCAGCGCGTCTCCCAAATCTGCTTCTCAACGGCAGCGATGGAATTGCCGTTGGTATGGCTACACGGATTCCCCCTCACAACTTAACGGAAGTTGCTGGAGCAATTCACCTGCATGTAGGGAAAATTTTGGAACAAGGTGAAGGTGACATGTCAATGCCTTCAATTTCAATCCAAGAATACATGGAACACGTCAAGGGTCCTGATTTCCCAACCGGTGCTACCATACACGGCATCGATGGAATCATCGATATGTACACGCATGGAAAAGGTCGTTTCCACGTCCGTTCACGTTGCGATGTGCATGATGACAGCAATGGAAAGCGCATCATCATCACAGAAATCCCCTACCAAGTCAAGAAGGCGGACATGCTTGTCCATATCGCTGATCTCGTCAACAAGGGAACCGTTGTTGGCATTCGTGACATTCGTGACGAATCCTCAAAAGAGGGCATTCGTGTCGTGATTGAAGTCAAAAACAATGCTGACCCTCACGCCGTATTGAACCAACTGTTCAAATCAAGTCGACTCCAAGAATCTTACTCTGCCAATATGATGGGTATTCTCGATGGACGTCCAGTCCTGTTGACGCTTCCAGTGATGCTCGACACCTACGTCAAGCACCGTGAAGGCATCATTGAACGCCGAGCCCAATTTGATTTGGCCAAAGCTCAAGCCCGTGCTCACATCCTTGAGGGTCTTGTCAAAGCACAAGACAGAATCGATGATGTGATCGCAGCAGGTAAAGCAAGTTCGAGCAGGGACCAATTCGAAGCGGTGCTGCAGGGCACCGAAATCATGCCCGGAATTGATGTCTTTTCGTTCACTGAGGCCCAAGCAAAAGCAATTGCAGAACGCCGGTTGTACCAACTCAGTCGGCTCGATGTTGAAAAGGTGCAGAATGAATATGCAGAATTACAGATCAAGATTGCTGACCTCCAGGACATCATTGAGTCCCGTTCCCGCAGATTGAGTATTTTGCTTGAGGAATTGGATGAAATGGTTGAGCGCCACGGCGATGAACGTCGTTCATACATCGATCCAATGCCACTTTCCATGGACCGTGAAGACCTCATTGAAGAGCGTGCGATCGTGATTTCACTGTCAGAAGACAATTACATCCGTCACATGCCAGTCGAATCTTTCCGTGTGCAAAATCGAGGTGGTAAGGGGCTTAAGGGCGTCACGACCAAGGATGAAGACTTTCCGAAGTCGATTCTCACCTGTTTCAGCAAGGATCGTTTGTTGATTTTTACCGATCAAGGTCGAGTCTACGGCCTCAAGGCCTGGGAAACTCCAATGGGAAGTCGCCTCAGCAGAGGCACTCACATCCGCAACGTCATTGAACACATTCGGGAAGATGAGCGTGTGGTCACAATCCTGCCGATTTCAAAAGAATTACAAGAAAACCCAGAGGGCCACTACCTCATCTTTGCCACTCATGAAGGCATCGTGAAGCGCTCGGAATTGGGGGACTACACGCGTATCAACCGCAACGGGAAGTACGCTCTGAAGTTCAAATCAGAAACTGATACCTTAGTCGCCGTTCGTGAGGCAACAGAGGAAGATCACGTAGTTCTTGTCTCAAAGAAGGGGCGTGCTTGCCGATTCAAGCCAAGTCAAACCAAGACCGCAACCGATGGTAGCGTGAGCATTACGGTGAAGGTTCAAGGCCGAGTTACCGCAGGTGTGCGAGGTATGAGCCTCAAACCTGGAGACGAGGTTGTCGGTATGATCGCTACCTCAAATGAGGAAACTTCTGTGTTGACCTTGTCAAAGTATGGAATGGCCAAGCGCAGCCGATTAGGTGATGGTGAAATGCATGACATTGTTGATGAAGATGGAAACACCTCACTTGATGATAAGACTCAGAAAATCAAGCAATACCGTGATGGATACAGAAAGACCAGCAGAGGCGCTGGTGGTGTGTTGACCATGAAACTTGATGAGGAGCAAGGGGATGAAATTGTCCGAGTGCACACGATTCCCGACGATTTGGACCAACTCTTCTTGTTGACTTCCAAGGGCATGATGATCCGTGTTCGAGCAAGCCAAACCAAAGCGACTTCTGGAAAAGCCACAAAAGGAACCAGGGTCATGGAATTGCGAAACAAAGAGAAAGGTGGTTTCATCGATGAAATCATCTTCTCCGCTCGTCTTCCATCGATTTTGGTTGAAGATGAATTTGACGCCATGGACACCGACGGTGACGGGGTTGTTTCTCGTGAGGAATTTGAAGCCGCTCAAGCCGATGCTGCAATTTCAATCGGGGAAGAAGAGTGAGCTTCACCTAGCGACGACTTCAAACATAACTTCCGTTTGAGGTCAAACGCACCCGCCCTTTTTTTGGCGGTCAGGTGATTCCCATGGATGAGCGTTCATTGATATACGATTGGAATACGGTTGAGTATGACATTGCTCGAAATCCCGCAAATCACCCCCATGGAGTGTGGTTTGATGATGAAACTCTGCGCGATGGTTTGCAAAGTCCTAGCGCTCGCAACCCAACCATCGAACAAAAAATTGAGCTGTTAACGTTCATGGAAGACCTTGGCATGCAGAAAGTCGATCTGGGTTTGCCGGGAGCCGGCCCGTTCCACCTCGAACACATCGAAGCAATGGTCGCTCATATCATCGATCACGATTTCAAGATTCGTCCTGGTGCGGCGGTTCGCACACTTATGAATGACATCGAACCACTTGTGGATTTGCAACAAAAATACGGCGTTCCAATTCAAGCCAGTGCGTTCTTGGGAACAAGTCCAATCCGACAATACACAGAAGGTTGGACGATGGAAAAGTTGCTTACGACTATGGAAAAAGCAGTTTCGTACGCTGTTGACAATGATGTTCCCGTGATGTTTGTCACCGAAGACACCACCCGTTCAAAGCCTGAGGATGTCAAGCAAATTTACCTTCGAGCAATGGAATTGGGCGCACGACGCTTGTGCGTTTGCGACACATGCGGGCACGTCACGCCAAACGGCGTCAAGAAACTCCTCCATTTCATCGATGAAGAAGTCATCAAAGACGGTGGTTACAAACGCAGTGAAATCGAAGTCAATTGGCACGGTCACCAAGACCGAGGTCTCGGCGTAGCCAACAACATCGCAGCGGTTGAAGCTGGCGCAGATGTCATCCACGGTACCGCCTTGGGTGTTGGAGAACGAGCAGGAAATGCACCTCTCGATCAAACCCTTGTCAACTTGAAACTCATGGGTGTCATCGACAATGATTTGACAAAGCTCGATGCTTACGTCAAGAAAGCACACGAATACATCGAAGTTCCACTCTCTCGAAACTACCCTGTCTTCGGCGAGGATGCGTTTGAAACCGGTACTGGCGTTCACGCATCAGCGGTCATCAAAGCCATGCGGAAAGGCGACGATTGGTTGGCAGACCGCGT
Source organism: Candidatus Poseidoniaceae archaeon (assembly GCA_938084455.1). Classification (GTDB taxonomy): domain Archaea; phylum Thermoplasmatota; class Poseidoniia; order Poseidoniales; family Poseidoniaceae; genus MGIIa-L1. The sequence continues at coordinate 26,016 of CALKDX010000112.1, read as the reverse complement.
GTATTCAGGCGTCCCAGCTGGCGACTTTGGATTGAAGCAAGTCATCCGCATCGGTCACATGGCAGGGCGTTCAAACATCATTTGGTGGTTGGAGCAGAACGGCTACGAAGCCTCCGATGAACTCGTTGCACACTTGTTTGAAGTTGCAAAAAGCCAGCGACGAAACATGACAGACGCTGAGGTTCAAGCCGCAGTGACTGAGTTTCAATCTTGATTAAGACTCACTCTCTTCCTCTGGCTCGGCAAATCCATCACCGAGGGGTTGGTGTTGTGTTGGTTTGGAGCCAACCCATTCTGAATCAACGCCGCCGCCGCTCCATTCGCCTTCAACAGCGACCTCATCGATGTCGGTTTCCTCTCTCCAGACAGCATCGTTTTCCGATCCACAGACCAAGAAACGACCGTTCGAATCAATTTGGTCTTGCAACAAGGCGATGTGCTTTGAGATCGGCAGGAAATGGCCCACTGGCATACCTGCTGCGGTAAATGGATTTGTTGCGGCTCCAATCAAAAGGCCGTCTTCAGGGGCAACAATATCAACGGTAAGGCCTGGATTTGCAGGGTCTGATACGGTTGCAATGACTTCCCCTTCTCGCATAACAGAGCCTGAAGTTACAAACATGTCAAGCAAACCGCCCTCTCCAGAACGCAGCCAGTGAGAACCGCTTGCTAGCATTCTAAACCGTGGTCGGTTCGGGTTGCCTGGAATCATTCGCAAAGATTTCAAAACGTTGATCACCCCTTGAATGGCAACATTGACCGATTCATGGTCGAGGATGTTTGCTCCGCCTCCTTCGTAGGTGATCGACGGGATGTCATTGCGTACTGCGTTCTTTCGCAATGAACCAGATGGTGGCTTTGAGTCAAGGATAATTTCAATTCCAAAGGTCTTGGCAAGTATATTTGATCCTGCGTGAGCCAGATCTGCTCTAACCTGTGGCATGTTTGAACGGCCCACGCCGGCGCTGTGAAGATCGACAATAGCATCGACATCACTGAGTAAATACTTCCACATTTGCGCTGCAACTCGCCGTGTTGTCGAGCCTTTGAAATCACCTGGGAATTGCCGATTGAGGTCGCGACCGTCTGGAAAGTAGCGTGATTTTGAACGGTAGCCAGGGAGGTTGATAATCGGGACAATTCGCAAGGTTCCTGCCATGTGTGCCGGATCGAGGGGCTTGCCTAGGTCTGTGAAGGCGTTTGACAGCAGGTGGGTGCAAGCGGAAGGCCCAGTCAACTCATCGCCATGAACACCACCGAGTACGGTGATTGTGGGCCCGGGTCGGATCCCGTGAAGGATGGTGACTGGAATTGGCCACGGGTCACCGAGGTCCGTTTCAAGCAAAGGCAGCGAAACTGTTCGCATTGTGCCCGGTTTAATCGTCTTTCTATAGAATTTGGTGTTCCCCCAATCCGCACCTCGATCCCATTCGGGACGGTCTTCGAGTTTGTGGGCGTTCATCGCTTCCTGAATGGCAATACGACGCCGTTTAGGAAGTTCATGGGCGACTCGAACCTTCGTTTTGCGTGGTTTCTTCTTCACGCCCATGGCCTTGTGACCGCTTTCACCTCCATGAACACTGCGATGATTTCAAGTTGAAACGACAAAGAAAACAAGTGCTGGCGGGTTCACCGGACCTCATGGACGACCTAGGAGTTCAGCATCAATACGCCCCTTCATCGATTTGTTTTGGATGTGGGCCTGCTAACGTTGATGGATTGCAAATCAAGAGTTATCGAATTGAAAATGGATTGCGCATGTCCTTCACTCCAGATGCCCACCATCAGGCCTTTCCGGGCATGATTAACGGGGGTATTATCGGGACCCTGCTGGACTGTCATGGCAATTGGACTGCAGCAGTGGCGCTCATGGATCAAGATGGTTCGGACGAACCACCATGCACAGTTACCGCATCCTATTCTGTTCAATTGCGTCGCCCAACACCGAATGACACTGAACTCCACATCACGAGTCAGGTTGTTTCGATTGAAGGCAACAAAGTCAATGTTGAGTTGTTGATGGAAGCTGAAGGCAAAGTCTGTGCCACTGGAAAAGGCCTCTTTGTCGCAGTGACTGAAGGCCACCCTGCCTATCATCGCTGGAGTTGAGATGGCATGGTGCGACCAAGTGCACAAGCCAAGGTGACCTTGCACGCCTTGCGCGACAGCGTCATCGAGATCATGCTTGACATGCCTATTTGGGCTGATGCACCCGTCGAATCCTTGCGTGGAGTTCCTCTTGGTGTTCTACGAAAGAGTGCAACGCAGCGACACGGCGTTACACGATGGAGGCGGGGGGTGAACCTCGAAGCAATGCGCGTTGCGGACGTTGAGGTGATCGACCTGCACCCACAATTGCTTGAGGAGCGATGGAGTGCCTATGCGGCGTTTGTGTTGCACCATGAATACATACACGCTCTCGGTTTTCGAGGTCATGATTCGACCTTTAGGTCATTGGAATCGGCTTGGCCGGGCCGGACAGCGTCTCGTCACGCACCTGAATTCACCGAAACCCTTCGCCGTGCGCGTGCAGCATGGTTGTGGGTTTGTTCACAATGCGATCGTTCTTACCCGCGTCAAAAACAATCCAAAGGGCGCTACCGTTGCCGCACATGCTCAACTGTTCTGACTGATTGTGTCAATCCAGACAAAGCCTGACCCACTTCACCGGTCCATTCAAGCCATGGCTCCTTTAGCAAGAATCATGGGGATGAAGCATGAGGGTCATGCTCAAGGAGGGGCTGTTCTCGCTTTCTGCCTCTTGTCGTGCCTCTTTTTCGCTCCCGTTGTTCACGCCTCGCCAACCTTGACGGCAGAGGATGGAACGGTCTACCTGTCTTGCGTTGAGGATGATGACTGCCTTCTTTCACCAACGCCAGTTGGGGAAGAACTTGTTTCAAATTCCGTGTTTGCTTCGCCAGCTCAACCAGAAACGGTGAGCATCGAATTCGACATGCTCCCTGCTCAGACAGATTTGGCATTGCTTCCGACCACTCTTTCACGGATGGAGATTGATCTTCGATTCACGGGAGACGCTACAGGTGCCGCAAAACCTTCACTGGACATCGCTCTCATTCTTGGTCAGACGGTGACTGAATGGGAATTTGACGCTCAACCACTGCCCGACCAAACTCAAAACGAACCATTTGTGTTGACTGATGAGGCTCTCAACTTGAACGGTCAAAGGCTGCTGTGGCCCGAAGACCCAGTTCGCCTTCGTCTCACTTTTGTTCTGGACCGCCCCGGTACGTGGGAGCTTCACATGCGAGGGAACTCCTTTTTGGAATTGGACATCGATTGGTCAGAGGACATCGATGCTCGAAATACAGATGAACCATCCAGCGAATTAGAACCACGTTCCACTGATTTTGAAACCACTCATGAAGGGGCTTTGGTTGAAAATGACAGGGACTGTTGGGTGTTTGAAGTGAGTCAGCACGAGGTCCTCTCCGTGCTTGTTCGGTGGGAAGCTGTCCCAATCGAGGTTGAGCAGGTGCACCCAGTTCCTGATTTGTTTCAACCGAATGGGCGTGAAGCACCAGGCCCTGAGGTGATTGTTTCCGAAGACGATGAGTTCACCAGAATGACATACCGTTGGCGTGCTTTGCCCTTGGGTGAATACACTCTGTGCCTTGGCGGTGTGGCCGAGAAATTCCAACCCTACACGTGGACCGGGCAATTGGCGTATGAAGGCCTTGGTCCACTTGATCCAAGTGGGTTCAGTGGTGCGTCGTATTACCCTGTGGGTGCAGCCGCCCTTGGTGAAGAAAGCGGGGCGATCACCCTCCAATCGCAAGGCTATGGGTTCTTGCTGTTCTCGGTTGCTATGTTGCTCGTTTTTGGCGTCGATTCCCTTCGTCATTCAACCTCAGCCAACTTGAGGTGGGGCGTGTTTACGCCCGGAGTTCTTCTTTTGCTGCTTGGTGGCGTGTTTCACCCCCTTTGGGCGGGTGCAGATGAAGTCCAACTTGAAAATGAATTTACATTGAATGAATTGGTTGATATGCGACTTCAACAATTGTGGGATGTTTCCTATCCGGGTGTTCCTGAGCAGGTCCTCATCAGTCAGACAGGTGCAACGTGGGGCATGCTCGGAGGTGAACAACTGAAGGTTCGACTCGTGGTTGAGGAGGCGAGGCCTATGGACGATGGTCGATGGCAACTTGTTGTGCCAGAACTTGAGTCGCTGCGGCTCGATAACGCTATTTTCGGCCAGGTTGCTCGAGGAGGAGTTCAGACCACTGACGAAGGTTTACTCGAAGAACAGACAGTAAGGTTCATTCTTCTCGCAGGCCGTTCCTTGTTGCTTGATCTGCTGATGCTCGAGGGCCTTTTAGTGGTTGATGAAAAGCCCACATCGCCAATCTTCCATATTGAGTTTGACATGGTGGACGCACCGGCTACAGGGTCGGTAAGCGTGCCTGCATGGGGCACACGCCCAGCTTCGATTTCAGAGAACGACTGGGTGTTATTGCAATCTTCGTTGTTCCCTGACCAAATTTCAGTGACCTTGTGTGATTGTGACCTCGATCTCTTGGACGTCCGGTTTATTCCATCCGATGGTTTTGATTCAACTGATGTGCCTCAAGGGTTTGCGCTTCGCAATGCTTCTGGGCTTGTTCCAGCAGCAACACCGTTGGCGGTACTTGGTATGGTGATGTTGGGGGTTTCATCCCGCGTTGAATACACCCGCAGGCATAAGGCAAGGCAACTTGCTGAGCAAGTGTTTCAAACGGCCAATCGTTGGGTTTGATCACTTTTCTTTCTTGGCCTTTTCCTTGGCATCGAGGACCATTGAGTCACCGTCTTCCTTTGCTTCAGCAGCGGCCTTCTTGATGGCTGCTTCTTCGTCTTTGGTGATTTTTCCGTCCTTGGATGCTGACTTGACCGCAGCTTCGAGGTTCATCTTTGCAGCGTCTTCGTCTGTGATGCCAAGCACTTCTTGGAAGGAGCGCAATTCGGCGAGTTCTTCCTCTGTGATGATTCCATCTTCCCATGCTGCTGCATAGGATTCGAGCAGGAATTCGCTGTAAGCCTGAGGATTGAGCAGCACGTCACGGATTAAACCATGATCTGGACCATCGTCGCTGTCTGACATTTCTAGAATGGCGATGGAGCGGCGAATTTCCTTGACGGCCATATCTTTCAATCCATGGCCTGCCCACACGGCACCAGCGGCTACGACTGCGGCAGCAAACCAACGCATGACATCAGGATTGATGAGTTCACCCGGCTGGATGAGGTGGAATATTCCGAGCACTGCCATAGCAGCACCACACATGACTTCCACCCAGTCGTTCAAATCTGGTTCGTCATCAAATACGGAGAGCCGTTCTTCAACCATGCTTTCGACATCATCGCTCATGTGCTTCGACACAATGAGGCAGGTCTTAGGGATGTCGGGTTGAACGAGTTGAGGCGTTGTCCTTTTGGACTGTTGGCACTGGTGGCATTCCATGGAGGAGGCGAACCGTGCGGTTAGGGCACTTGATTTGCCTTTCGAAGTGAGTGAATTCCTCGAGAAATCATGGGGCATCTCCAACCTCCATCCGCCTCAACATGAGGCCATGCCAAGTGTTCTCTCAGGATCCAATACTTTGCTCGCAATTCCAACTGCAAGCGGTAAGTCGCTTGTTGCTTACATTGGGATTATGAAACGCCTTCTCGTCGATGAACCAGGTTCAAAGGCGGTTTACATTGTGCCCTTGAAGGCCCTTGCCAGCGAGAAGTATGATGATCTGAGCGAGTTGTGCAGTTCGGTAAATTTGACCGTCGGACTTGGAATCGGCGATGCATCTGCTGAAGCAAAAAAAATTGAGGAATGCGATGTCTTAGTCTGCACCTCGGAAAAGTTAGATTCCCTGATGAGGAATCGCTCTGAAATGATGGCGAATGTGTCGATTGTTGTCGCTGATGAGTTCCATCTTATGAACGATGCAACTCGAGGCCCGACGCTTGAAATTAACCTGACGAGATTACGCCATCTTCGTCCAAAAGCGCAAATCATCGCTCTTTCTGCCACCGTCGGCAATTGCCAAGATCTTGCCACATGGCTCAATGCCACGTTGGTGTTGTCCGATTGGCGGCCAGTGGCTCTTGAGTACAGCACCTTCCACGATCTTCATCTCGAACCAAGGCTCGTTCAATCTTCTGCGATGAGTTCGGACGGTGAATCCTTGCAACCTCCTCGTGACATTGAAGGTCCGAAATCCCATCCAACTTGGGTCGTCGTCAACGACACTTTGGACCAAGATGGACAAGTTTTGGTTTTTGTTGGCACTCGACGCAGCGCTCAATCTGAGGCGCTAAAATTAGCAAAGCGTGTCAAGAAGCGCTTGACAAAAGAGGACCCAGACCGCCTCAAAAGACTTGATGACTTCGCCAACGGTTTGGAAGGGCGCCAACAAACTGCGATGGCTGAACGTTTGGCAACTGCCATTCGCGGAGGTGTTGCCTTCCACCACGCAGGGCTCACCCACGGCCAAAGAAAGGCGATTGAAGGGGCATTCAAAGAAGGCTTGCTGGTTGGTTTGACGGCAACGCCCACGCTTGCCGCCGGCGTGAATCTCCCAGCGCGCCGTGTGCTTGTTCGCGACCTCAAACGGTGGGATGATGGCATGAGCCGCCCCTTACCGGTCATGGAAGTTCGACAGATGCTCGGAAGAGCAGGGCGGCCGAAGTACGATGCCTTTGGCGAGGCTTGGGTGCTGTGCAAAGGAACGGATGGGTGGGCGATTGCTGATGATGTGAGCCAACGCTATTTCTTTGGCCCGGTCGAATCCATTTCATCCAAACTTTCGAGCGAGCCAGCGTTGCGCACTCACCTACTGGCAGCTATTGCGACCGGTGGCTTGCGCCATCGGGGTGAATTGGGGGACTTTTTCCAAGCCACATTCCTTGGAGCCTCAGTCTCTCCAACTTATTTGAAAGAACAACTCGACAGAATGATTGACTGGTTGGTTGCTGAACGGTTCATTCGCCGTGTTGGTATCGATGAAGACTATGCTGCTCGACGAGCGGACAGAAGCGTTGATGCAGGGGGCGAAGATTGGGACGACGAGATGCCAATCTGGGCCTCAATTGCGCAGAAGACAGGTGGTGTAGATCTCCAAGCCGAACCTCAGCCTTCGGTCACAGGAATGATTCGGACAGAATCTGCATTCACAAAAGCCTCACTTGGGTTCACTCAAGCAACAGACCTTGCTCAAGTTGGGGGGTGGGGTCAAGCTGCTGGTGTGGACCACGATGGCATGCAGTATGAGGCGACAATGATGGGTGAAAGGGTGACTCAGATGTACCTTGATCCACTTTCTGCGTCGATGCTTCGAACGGGATTACGCCGTGCAGTACGTCGACTTGTAAGGCAAAATGCACCGGTCACAGAATTTGGCCTTCTGCAACTTGCGACAACAACACCAGATTTCAGTTCCCTTTGGGCCAAAAATAGCGATATGGAAGTCAACTCGCTTCTCTGGCTCAAGACCAATTCAATCGAGGATGAGTTGCTCACAGATGTGACGCTGGAAGAACGGCTGCTTGGCTATGTAAAATCGGCTTGGATGCTCGAAAAGTGGATGGAAGAAGAAACGATGAGGGAGATTGAAAGCGACCTTGATGTAAGCCCTGGTGACGTGCACCACCGAGTGGATTTGATGGGTTGGTTGCTCTCTGCAGCCAGGCAAGTTCTGCTGACAGATGACGTCTTTTCAGAGGAACATTTGGCGGAGATTGATCAACTGGCTAGCATCATTGATGTCCTTAGACAACGCACCCGCCATGGATGCAAACCAGACCTCCTCCAACTTGTCAATATCCGCCACGTGGGCCGTGCAAGAGCAAGAGAACTGGCTAAATTGAACCTTCGTACCCCGCAAGATGTTCTGCATCTTTCCCGAAAGCAACGCAATGAATTGCTCGCCTTGAGGGGATGGGGGCCAATGCTGCTTGAGAAGATCCTCACTGAGGTTGAAAAAGTAGTCAAAAAGCAAACCTCCGTCCCCTCCTCGCCCTCTGTGGTTCATGAGGATGATGTCCCTCTAGCAGGTGAGGGTTCATCGGATGATTGAAAATTCCCTCCCCCCTCGGCGAGGTATGACTGAGGTCATGTTTCCTTTCTTTGCGTGGCATGCTGGGAGTCCACTTGAAGGCCCAGCATTCACTCAAGCTTTCCTAAAGCACAGGCCTGATGAGCATTGGGTCTTGGTTGGCGAAGGAGTTGCACAGTGTCATGCCCAACTCTGGACAGCGTGGCACAGTGCTGCACGCAGGCAACAACGAGGCACATCATTGGCTCGTTCATTCGATGCTGAGTTTTTGAGATACCTGGCGGGAACACACCATGTTTCCGAGGCGTTCAAGCGTGCAGGTGTGCGAAATGACGACCTGAGTGGGTGCTTTTTACGATTGCCAGTCGGTGAAGGATCAATCGAAACGTTACCCCGCCCTGACGCAGAACAGGTGTCAATGATTGAGTCACAAGCTGCTGAACTCGCTGCTTCACTTGGTGTTGAACTGACCAATAAAGGCCTTGAATGCACCACGGAAGGTGCTGAACGCTTGGGCTTGCTTTTCACTGATGCAGGTGCGCCAACATGCGATGCATTGGTGGGCCATGTGCTTTCTGCTGAGTTCCATTCTTGAGCACGAAATAGAGCAGGGTTCAAGCACTATTGACTCCACCGCCTTCCATGGTGATGAGCGCTAGCCCAACCGACGGCCACTTTCCCGGAACTGGAAGGTACCTCCAACAATCAAAGATTCAAGCGGCTTTAGGCCATGCACAAGACCTTGGTGCATCGTATGCAGAGGTCCGATTGATGGCCATCACGGATTCAACTGTTGCCCTTCGAGATGGTAAACTGGAACGCGCCATACCTGGTCAAGAGATCGGCGTGACCATGCGAATCCTTGCCGACGGTGCATGGGGTGTTCACTCCACCACAGATGTCACCTCATTGCCCGGACAAGTTGAATCCACAGTGCGTTTGGCAAAAGCCGTAGCAGCACGTCGTGCATCAAAGGACCGACCTGTGGCACTTGCAGAAGTTCCAATCATTGAAAGCGAGGAACATTGGAAGCCGAAAAAGGACGTACGCAACACCGACCTTGATACAAAATTGCACCACTTGAACACACTGTATGACAGCGCTTCAGAAGACGACCGCATTGTTTCAGTGACCTGCGGTTGGCACGATGAACACCTCCACACAGAACTGATCACCTCGGAAGGAATGAACCGCACATGGTCCTTCCAACGTTCCTTGATTAATGCCACCGTGACTGGCAGAGACGGCGGAGATGTCGTCTCCTATAGAACAAGACATGGCGGCGAGGGTGGCCTTGAAGTCATCGAAGCATGCGATCTTGGTGCTTTGGGCCGCAGCGCCCAGACGGCAACCCTTCGGTTGTTGAAAGCAGAGCGTGCTCCTTCGGGAAAAATCCCACTCGTTGCAGACCGTGACCTCACTGGCGTCTACATCCACGAAGCGCTTGGCCATCCATGCGAAGCAGACTTAGTTGCTGCAGGCGATTCTTGCCTCGATGGAAAACTGGGACAAACGATTGGAAACGACATTGTAACTGTGGTTGACGACCCAACCATCCGTGGCGGCTATGGCGCTCATCCAATCGACGATGAGGGCTTAGATACACGCGAAAAGTGCTTGATCAAGAATGGAGTGTTGACTGAATACCTCAACCACCGAGAAACAGCTCATCACTTCGGAATTGCCCCCAATGCTGGCGCTCGAGCACAAGACGGACTGCATCACCCGTTGGTGCGCATGTCAAACACGTTGATTCAAGGAGGAACTCACAATGATTTGGATGAACTCATCGAAGACATCAGTTACGGGGTCTACGCTTGTGGTTCACGAGGTGGGCAAGTGGATACGGGACGTGGCTCCTTCCAATTCGCTGCACAGGAAGCCTGGTTGATTGAAAATGGAGAACTCACTAAACCACTCAAAGATGTGAGTGTGAGTGGATTAACCCTTCAGATTCTGAAAGACGTTGATGGACTGACCAAAGACGCTCGTCTTGCCGCCCCCGGCTTTTGTGGAAAGGGTCAAACTGTCCCAGTTGGCGACGGTGGTCCAATCATGAGGATCTCCCAAGCATTGGTGGGCTGACCATGCTTCCAGATGACGCCGTTGATCGCATTAATGCAGGCTGCCAAACCATTGGCACTATGTGCAAAAACCAAGGCATTGAGCAATGGGAAATTGTTGCATACCAATCATATGGGCACCAACTGGACATCGAAGCCGGTAAGATTTCCTTGGCTGCAGGTGGTGGCGAAGGTGGGTATGGAATCCGTGTTGTCGAGGGTGGCCGTTTTGGCTACGCCTACCTCGTGGACGTTGAATCTGCAGAATCTGCACTGAAACAAGCCATGGATATTGCACGTGCTTCGCCATCGGTGGCTGGTTTTGTCCTTCCGTCTGCGGAAGACGCTCCTCAAGTTGACGGTCTTTTTGATCAACGCATCTTGGATCTAGGTCCAGAAGATTTGCTTGAGCAAGCCGATGCAATTCTCAATGAGGTTGCTTCACTTGATGCACGAGCTGTGGTCACTGGTGGTGGCCTTGGCGTCGGTGCAACTGCCTCGGCCATTCTTTCAAGCGAAGGCATCGAATCATCAGGCATCACAACATCACACGGAATTGGTGTTCAAGTTTCGATTGACGCCAACGATGAGCTGACCAGTTCATACGAAGGAGATTCAAGCAGGCAATTGCTTCCAGATGTGCCTTCAAGTGTGGCCAGTGCTGTGCATTGGGCCCAAGTCACTCGCGGACCGATTCAGGTAGACACTGCTCCTCAAGATGCGCCCGTGCTGATGACCAGCGAAGGTTTCTCTCCATTGTTCTCAATGGTGGTCCCAACTGCATTGCGAGGCGATCGTCTCGTGCGGGATGAATCCTTTTGGTCTGGTAAGCAAGACACAAAAGTGCTCGCTGAAGATTTGTCGCTAGTGGATGATGGTCGAATGATTGGCGGTAAGTCCGCAAGTTCACGAGACGGCGAAGGTGTCCCTACGCGGCGCCAGGTGCTCGTAGATTCGGGCCGATTAGTTGGTTCATTATGGTCGACACGGGATGCTGCTCAGCAGGTTGCTGAAGGCAGAATCGAGGCTGCGCACACCACAGGTTCTGCTGTGCGAGGTGGGCATCAATCCCCTCCCGGTACCGGTTGTAAGGACTTCACAATGACATCGAAGAAAGGCGGCCATTCACAGGATGCACTTCTCGAGCGAATGAATGACGGCTACATCGTTCACAGCGTTATGGGAGCCCACACTGCAAACCCAACAAGCGGTGATTTTTCGGTCACAACAAGCACCATCTTACGGGTGGAGAACGGAGAAATTCTAGGTCCAGTTAAACAGGCTGGACTTTCAGGCAACCTAGCGGGTGCCCTTCTTGATGACGTGCATCTTGGCGATGATGTCCGAATTCAAGGCTCCTATTCCTCAGGGAGCATGCATTTGCCCGACGTGTTGATGATGCAAGGACTTAGGATCAACCCAGCTTAGTCTTCAGATTGTCCATCGATGATGGGATGCAAAGAATTCACACGGTATTGTTTAAGTTCCGTCGTCATCTCTCTTTGTTACCATGGAGGTCAAGGGAGTGTATAGACTCAACCAATCCGCACGAAAGCCCGCAGCCTGTTCTCCGTACAGGCATCAAACGAAAACGTCTGACGGAGGACATGAACATGTCTGAAAAGTACGAATCGCATGTCAATGCCATTCTCGCTGAATGTCCCGATGCCGATCCGAAAGAAGTGGCGGAAGCCTTTGCAAAATATGAGACGGAATTCTACATTCCACCTCAAGATGCTATGCGTTCCATTCTTCGGCGATTTAAGGGTGAACAATCCGTTCCGACAAATCGAAGTCCCTCACAGGGTGGCACATCAGCACCACGAAACACCAAGAAAGTAAGCAAATTGAGCGAGCTTAACGGGAACGACAAAGATGTCGAAATCGAAGTTGAAATCATCTCCCATAACATGAGAGAGCAGACCATCCGTGGTGAGCAAAAACAAATTGCATTTGGTCTCCTTGAAGATAATCCTTGGGAAGAAAAAGGTGAGAAAACGCGATGGGAATACAAGGACTGGGGTCCAAGTGCAAACTTAGCTCCTGGTTCAATTGTGCGTATTGAAGGCGCTTCCGTCAATGAATATCAAGGCCGGATGTCGCTCAACATCAACCAATCGACTCGGATTGCCGTTGTCCGTGAAGGAACACGTCCTGTTGTTGCCCCTGGTGAGCCTCAAGACATCAACACGCTTCCATCTGATGGCTATGTTTGTGTTGTAGGACGCGTGCTTGCTTCAAGGCCAGATCAAATTCACAAGAAGGATGGCTCTGGTTCTTTGGACATCGTCCGAGGCCGGATTGCCGACGAGAGCGGAACCATTGGTTTCCTCTCTTGGGAACCTTTCGAACATGAAGTTGGAAGCCTTCTCAAAATTGAGGGTGCACAAGTACGCACCTTTAGAGATACACCTGAGCTGAATTTTGGTCGCACCACAAAGGTCGAAATCTATCATGACAAGAACTTCGCAGATGCTGATGCACTCTCCCAACAAACCGTACTGACCATCTCTCAATTGCGAGACGGCGCAAGGGATGTGGACGCTGTTGTGCAGATCACTGAATGGACAAAGCGTTCCTTCACCCGTGACGGCGAAGAGCGTTTCCTCTGGTCCGGCCAAATTGCCGATCCAACCGGCCGCTGCCGAATGAGCGCATGGAGTGAATTGCCAATCACGGAGTCACAACTGCCTCTTACGGTGCGCTTGAAGGGCGTTCGCGTTCGTGCATGGCAGGGGATTCCTGACATCACGATTGACACCATGGACCAAGTGGAACTGCTTGATGCAACCCCTTGGGATGCAGATCTTGATTTGACAAACCACACTGCCGAAGTTGACCTTCACGAACTTGCCACGGGTGCAAGTCGAGTTGGCGTCTCAACCTCTGCTGTTGTGGTGAGCGTTCGTGAAGACTCAGGCTTCATTCAACGATGCACAGAATGCCGCCGCGTCTTGCGTGAAGGGGCTTGTGCAGAACACGGTCCAAACGATGGCAACAGCGATGTGCGGTTGCGCCTTGTTGTGGATGATGGAAAATCCAGCGTTTCTCTTCTGACCAACAAAGCCGCTACACTTGGCTTGTTGGGGATGGATGAAGAACAGATGAAGTCCGCCGTGGATGCGGATGGTCAGATGGCCTTTGTCCAACATTTGAGGGGCTTGTTACTCGGGCGAATGGTACGAGCCACAGGCCGTACAATTGTCGATGAGCAAGGCGCAATGATGCTGGCAGATGGTGCCGAGATTATCGAAGAAGACGCAGGGATGCGGGCCACTGAATTGCGAGCGCATTGGGGGGTGGCATGATGCAATCTGCACCTCGTGCTCGCCGCCAGCCAGCCTGGCACATGCTCGCCTCTGAGTTCAGTGAAGCCACATTGAACGAGAAAGGATCGGGGGAATATGACCCATCCTTCGTGATTACAAAGCTTGGCGCAAAAGTGAATCGAGTCATCGTTGCAGGTTTGCTGGAACGTCTTGAGGTTCGAGAAACATCCAACGGCTCAACGTTGTACCAAGGTCAGATGCGTGATCCATCAGGATTGCATTACTTCTCAGTTGGCGACTATGCCTCAGAATCGATGCGGGAATTAACCCTCTCTCTGGTTGAGAAAACGGAGACTGGTGAGCCAGTTCTCCTCTTGATGACTGCCAAAGCACGTTGGTATCAAACCGACGAGGGGGCAGTCTACACTTCACTGCGTCCAGAAGAAGCATGTGAAATTGATGCTAAAACCTACGCTTTGTGGCTTACACGCGCATCTGAAGGAACGCTTCAGCGAATGAAAATTCACAATGATTCGCTCAGCGCAGAACCAACAACTGAGGGGCTCAAAGCCTCAGGCGTACCAGAGCACATGGTCGAAGGTTTGCTCCTTTCCAGAAATCACTATGGTGAATTCGATACCGAAAGTTACACCCTCAACGTGATGCAAGCCTTGGACATTGCAGAAGGGCGAATGGAGGCTGCAAGTCAGCCTGCCCCCCCTCCTCAAACTAGACTTGATGGGGATGACTCATCGGCAGAATCCGATGAGGATGATGTCAAGGAAACATTGGTGGCCATTATTGGACAATTGGACCAAGGTGACGGCGTTGACTTTGAAACGGTTCTGACCAATGCAGGTGCCCGTGGAATTGATCGCCAACTCGCAGAGTCGAAGTTAGATGAATTATCCAACGAAGGGACGCTGCATGAGCCTCGTTTTGGCTGGTTCAGAATTGTGGCATGAATTAATTTCTCCCCCAACATTGAAGTCCTTCTCAATGCGTGCGGAGAACAGGGGTCAACTGCATGGCTGGAACAGATTTCTTTATTCGTCCCGCGACGGGCACAACGAGTTCAGATTGGGTGAGGATACCGAATTGTGATATTCATGTACGTCTCACGCGTCGTTTGACACGAACGATCATTCGAGGTGGCGAGGGTGACAACCTCCATGACGAGGGCTCCGAATCGACAGTTTACACCATCCGTGGCGAAATCAGTTTGGAAGAATACAAGCGCATTTTGGGCATGTTCAGAAGCGGACAACCTTACATTCACGACCCGTTTGAAGAGCGTGATGTCAAAGTCCTATTTTCAGTGATGGAATACGAGGGTGGTAACGAATCCTTCATGTTCGAATTGATTGAAGACATTGTCTGAGGTGACGAAATGAGAAAGTTGGATGAACAGAGAGAAATTCTCTATGTCATCCGTACACTCGATGTCTTGTTGTCATCCGGTGTCGGTCTTGAAGCAGCAATCCACACCGTTGGGAGTGGAGGCTACGGAATCATTTCTGAGGACTTCTCTGGCATGATGAAGCGATTGCGTAAAGGGAACTCAAGAGGACTTGCTCCGGAATTGAAGGCCATGATCAAGAAAGCAGAATCCGAAGGTTACCGAAGACTGCTCAACACCATGTATTCCAACGTGACTCAAAACACCGACATCGTAGAAACCCTTCGCAAGCAAGGCGTGCGGATGGAAAATGAGCGAACTGAAGCTGTGAAAAAATACATCGAGGAACTTGGGGCAGTCCCTGAAACCTTACTTTCAATCGGGATGATTGGACCAATCATTCTCGCCATCGTAGGTTTGGTTCCACAAATACTTGGGGATGGGGCTGAAGCAATTGTTGGCGCAATCGACCAAGGCATGATCAACTCCGTTGTCCAAGGTGGCTTGGTGATCACCCTGATTGGGATGATGATGATTGGTCTGAAGGCACATACGAAGGATCCAGGGTTGTGATTTGATGTTGTTTGGATTGCTTGAAACTTTCAACAACAGCCCATTGTTGTTGTACATTTCAGTGATTGGAATCGCATGCGCAGCAGGTGGGATTCCACCAATGATGGAGCGTAAGAGGCGCCGTTCTATAGAGAATGCATTGCCGGGATTGCTCGAGTCATTATCCGATACTGTTGGTGCAGGAAGAGGCATTCAGGAAGCGATGATGGAACAGTCACGCAACGTACAAGGTCACTTGGGCACCTTGCTGAGTGAAACTCTAGAGGAAAGCCACTCTTCTTCATTCGAGGCAGCTCTTTCTGCGTTTGCAGCCAAAACCCGATCCTCCCAAGTGCAGAGGGTCATGGTTCTGATCGAAACTGCAATTGAGCAAGACGCACCTTTGCAACAAATTCTTGCAGACCTGGCTATGGATTATGAGCGACTCAATGACCTGATGAATCAGCGAGAGGAAGAACTTCTCGGCCGAGGGTTGCTGATTGTCCTCTTCGTGTCGGTTGGCCTACCCGTTTTGATCGCTTTCATTGTCGGGCTCTTTGCCCCTTCTTCCAGTGGGTTCCAAATCGATAGTTTCAACCAAACATTCTCTCTTTTCTTTGGAGCAGCATCAGCCATCGCCCTAGGCGTTTCAGGACGAATGCTCGGGCGCTTCAAGGACGCACTTTGGTGGATGCCATTGTGGATCGCTTTATCCATGGGCCTCTATCTTGGCGCAGTGGTCATGATTGGAGGTTAAACAATGAGTCAAACAATTCTAGAACAATACGGCTTGGTAACAATTTACACTGAAGGAAACCATCCCTCGCCGATTTATCACGTCGACGGCCAAGCACAACCCAACCCGCACGGTGACCTTCAACTGCTTCTTGATGACGATAATCTGGAAGAAGTCATGTACAACGGTGGACAACAGGAAGTCAAAGTAGCTCACAGAAAATACGGTATGTGCAGGACCAACCTCATCATCGAAAATGACGCAGGATTACAAATTGCAAAGAACATCGCTTCCTACACCAACGTTCCATTGGGCGACGGGCCTGGGATGGTGCCAATTTTTGATGGGCGCTTGCATGACGGTTCCCGTGTGAACGGGACAATCCCACCTGTTTCACCAGACGGGCCCACACTGACGATTCGTAAATTCAAGGAAGATCCCTTGACAATGATTGATTTGATTAAATTCGGAACGGTGAATACACGCCTTGCAGCAATGATGTGGGTTTGGATTGAAGGTCTGGACAGTCGACCCGCTAACTTTGTCATCGCTGGCGGTACGGGTTCTGGTAAAACGACGACCCTCAACTGCCTCGGGATGTATATTCCTTGGCACCGCCGCCTTCTGACGGTTGAGGATACTGCTGAATTGCAAGTCTACCACGACCACTGGCTGCGCATGGAAACGCGCCGTGAGCGTCCCGATGGGACCTCTGAAATCGACATGAACGATTGCCTCAAATCGAGTCTGAGAATGCGACCAGATCGTATCATTGTCGGTGAAGTCCGTGGTCCAGAGGCTGCGACTTTGTTGACTGCAATGAACACCGGCCACGATGGCTCATTCGGTTCTCTGCACGCCAATACAGCGCAGGAAACGGTGACTCGAATGATTAACCCTCCAATGAGCGTTCCACCAATCATGCTCAGCGGTCTTGATTTAATCATCATCCAAGCCCGTCTCCACGTCAATGGAAAAACGGCCCGTAAAATCACAGAAGTGGCCGAGGTTGCTGGAATGGAAGGTGACAAGCCCCGTCTGAACATCATTTGGAAATACAATGCTGCTACAGATCAAATCGAAGAAACTGGCATTCCTTCAAAACTCCGCGAGACCATTTGCAAAGCAGCAGGTATCTCTCCGGATGTGTTTGAGAAGCACGTGTCTCAACGAGAAGCAATTCTTCGAGATATGATTTCACGAGACATCAGCGATATTCAAACGGTCACCAAACTCATTCAGAGTTTCTACGCAAGCCGTTGATTATCCTCGTAGCCGTGCGAGTAAGTCATCGATATGGTCAATCTTTGACCGTGCAGAATTGAGTCTGTCTGAAGCATCAGCCACAGATGCTGCCACTTCCATTTCCGGTTCTTCTTGTGCCGTCTCTTCTGCAGGTTTGAAGGCTTCAGCCAGGGCTTTGAGTTCGGTCACAATCGCATCGACTTGTGTGTCTGAGATCATGATGCCCGGTGCAATTCGGGGGATTTCTGCTGGTGAGATGAAACCTAACTCTGAGCCGATGATTCCAGCGCATGCCAAGATACGCGGTCGCAAATCAACGGTGTTCACTTCATAACCCCGTGATTCTAGGAAGCGAATGACAAGGGCTTGTTGCGGCTCTGTGAACGTTCCTTCACTGCTTTCAAGGATGGTTTCGACCAATTCTTCGAATGCGCTTATGTTTCGTTCCAATCGATCCACGGTGTTTCGTTCACTTGTCGATAGGTGGACTGCTCCGTGTTGAAGAATTCTGAGGATTCTGTTGCGCCGGGCGATGGCTGGATCTTGGAGTGCCTGGGCTTGGTTGATGTCGACGTGCAGATCAAAGAGTGCGTGTAACCTTCCAGAAACGCTTGGAATTGACAAGTCAAGGTCCATCGTTCGACCGACCTCTTCGAACGCCATTCTAGCCTTCACAAGATCGCCGGGGTGAGAGGCAAGGGTTTCATCAAGCATACCGCGTAAACCCTCTCTCGCGTTTTCGAACACCCGTAGCGCTTCTCGCTCTCGCCAGGAATTTGGCATGGTGTACATGGCGCTCTTTTCGTTTTGCGAACGGAATTCTAATTCCATCAGTGTGGTGCGAATCGAATCTTGTACTGCGGTAATTTCTGTGGCAAATCCATGGCTCTTGAGGCTGTGAATGAAGGCATCCAAGTCTTCTGTTTCACTCGTGGTGCTTACGGCTAAGAAGTCTCGTCCTGCAGATTCTATTTCTGCCATTCTAGCTTTCAGTTCCAGCAAAGCGGCTTCGACCTCAAGCGAATGTTCCTCGCTTGGTTCAGAGGCGACTTGAACCATCGATGGAGTGGCTTCTTGTTGTTGGACTGTGCTGCTGCTTCGTAGCGCTTCATCGAGGGTCGACGCTATGGGTGCCTTTGAGACAGGAATGCCCTCTTGTGCCAGGCCTGTTCGGAATTCAGTTTCCTCTTCGAAGGTCCATCCTTCGGGGTGTTCGGAGACAAAATTCTCAGCGGCTTCAATCACAGCATCATGCTCTCCAGAATCTGTTGAATCCGCCGGCTGGTCTGGTGTTGGCAACACCTTGACAGGTGAAGGGAGTTTCTTGGAAGAGGTGCGCGGTCGACGAAGGCTCTTCTTGACCTTGCCCCAACCTCCATCTTGCGAGGCGAGAACTCCTGCGACCCTGACCAAAAGGGCCTGCTTTGCCCCCGAGAGCGGCAATTCAAGGATCTTACAAAGCGCATGGAGTTCGTCTCTGGTCATTGAATCGAGTGATTCAGGCAAGAGACGCTTTGCATCATGGTTGAGGTGGAGGTAGAGTCTCTGCCTTCTTGCTCTTAATGAACCGGACTTTTTGATCCCAAAGACTCCCAAAAGTTCGCCCAGTTCATTGTTCATGAGGTTTCGAATGCCGTCAGGACTGAGGTCCCACTCATCCAAAATCAAGTTTTGAATCAAGCGAGCTCTCAGTGTTTCAACCGAGCCAGTTTTTGGAAGGTTGTACGCTACAGCGACCTCTTTCAAGCCATCAAATCGGGCTTGATAAAGTTCGGATAGGAGTTCCCCCTTGTCCACCATCATAGCACCTTCCTTTGCGTTTCGGCTCAAAGGAGTATATGTGCCTTCGCAGTGATGTGAAGCACAAACAGTCGTTTCCTTGCACATTGTCGCTTCATCGACACATGTTTGATTTTGAAACCACTATCGGCAATGCCTTCAAAACCCGTCGGCACAAACACGGTCCATGAGCAAGTCAGTCAAGGCGACCAAAGCCGGTTTGAAAGACGCCCATGAGATGGTCGATTCCCTCAAGGAAATGGTCCGTTCAGATCTTAAAAATCAACGCTCAGGCTTCGAGGAGGCCCTTTCGACTCGGTTAAATGAAGCGGAAGATGTCATTCTGATTTCTGCCAAAGCAAAGGTGGCAATCATTGCCGGTGTTGGCGTCATGCGGAAGGACCTCGATCGGGCCCAACGTAAATTTTCCAAGACAAACGATGTCGAGGAGTTGAAACGCACGCTCATTTCATTGTCGCAAAGTCTAGAGAAATTGAGAAAAACCAATGATGAAATTGTCAAATCACTCAGCAAAGTGCTCAACCCCACTCTTTCAGCAGTAGAGGTTGTGGAGCGATTCGCTTCCGATATCCAACGGTCAGCGGGGACATGGGAGCGCCATGGACGTGAACTTGATGATTCAATCATGGAACTTTGCCAAGACAATCAACCAGCAGAAATGGTTGAACTTGAAGCATACATCGAACGCCAAGGCTACACCGTTCTTCTTGGCGAGGCTCACTCTTCTTCGGACGAAACCGAGTGAATGGTGCTCAAGTCCAGTAAACCTGGCCGAGCCATGCTGAACTCTTCGCTCAAACCAGTGTGCTGGCGGGGAATTTCATCATGACTCATCTGCATCATATCGAGCAGATTTCGGAATTCTTTGAGCACGTTCACCATGCCCATGTGGCTTTCTTCAACGGGGCAGACTCGCTCCGCACCGGCGGTGACAGTACCGTGATGGTTCAGAGTTTCGATGCGCATCTCAAGCCTTGGTCCAGGTGTCTTGATGTTCTTCTCGATGTCCAAGACGCCCTCTAGCGTTTGTTCATCGTTTGATCGATTGGCTTCTCGAAGGATGGCTGAGATTTTTCGCTGCTCAACAAAAATCCCGGTGATGGGGTGAAGTTCTTCCTCAATCGAAGCGAGGAAAGCCACTTCCATTCGATGAGCGATGAATGCTCCGTTGTCGCACATGATTTGAACTGAAGCGCTTGGGAATCCGTTTCGAGCCACTAGCAGGGTGAAGCCGTGCAACGGCGGGGGGACAAAGTGCGTTCGTTCAGGGTTTTCTCTTTGCAAGCCTAAGGTATGACGTCTTGACTTGAACTTCAACTCTGCATGTTCTCCACGAGAGACAATGTAACCGTCGAGCACCTCGTCTTGTCGCATTTCTTCAAGCCAATGGATGCGGTCCTCGGGCTCCAAAGATTCAAACCTATGCGTGTTGGAAATGTGTTGGGCAAAGGCCTCTGAGGTCATGAGGTTTAGATCAGCACGCAACCGTCGCATTTGGCGGCGAAGCAGAACATTGTCACAAACTACGATTGCTTTTGAAAGAAGATATTCTGGTTTGTCCTCAGAAACCAAGACCCAAGTTGGCTCTCGACGGGGGAGTACACCAACAATGCTTAGGCCTTGAGTTGGCAAGTCCTTCCACTGATGTGCGCTCATCGCTAAGAGGTCACCATGACCGTTCTGCAGCGTTTCAACAGCCGATTCCATGTGCGGAATTTGCTTCATCACGAAGTCGAAATTCTTTCGGTTGGATTCAATCGTTTTTTCGATTTGCCGCCTGACTCCGTCCCCATTTGACGGCGTGGTGAGGACCTCAAGGCGTACCTTTTCTGTCATCATCTCACCTCGGCGAGGATTGCTCCTCACATTACAAGGGCGTAGACTACCGGTTAAGAAGGGCACCGTTGTAGGGCGACTCGTGGCGAGCATTGGATTGGAGGCAAGTGACCAACTTGAGGTGATGCGTCTTCACGTTGACGCAGCCCTAGAGGCACTTGTCGAAGATGAACGAGAACAAGGAGCGGGCCAAGTTGCCGACCTTTGCGCCTCGATGCTCCTGGCGGGCGGTAAACGCTTGAGGCCATTGCTGATTCTATTGGCTCACGAGATTGCAGGCGGTGAAGACATCGATGAGGTGATGCCGTTGGCACTCGCCTTTGAGTTAATCCACACGGCAACCCTAGTCCATGACGACATCAATGATGAGGCTGCACTTCGCCGAGGAGTGCAGACCATTCACACCAGGGCTGGCCTCGCCAAAGCGGTGATTGCAGGCGATTGGCTTTTTGTGCAGGGCTTTGGCTTGGGCGGCAGGTATGAAGAAAACATTGTTCGATTGATGGCAAAGTGCTGTGCAGATATTGCTGTTGCCGAATTCCACCAACTCGACCATGTTCTCAATCTTGCAACTTCGCCCGAAGATTACCTTTCCATCGTAAGAGGGAAAACCGCAGGCCCCTTTTCTGCCGGATGCCACGCTGCCGGCCTCGTCGCCGGCCTTGATGAAGAACAAGCCTCAGGGCTCGGGCGGTTTGGTATGGAACTAGGCGTGGCATTCCAACTTGTGGACGACCTGCTTGATCTTCGGGGTGATGATCGCATGGGTAAACCGAGAGGTGCTGATGTCATCGAGGGTAAAATGACACTCCCACTCATTCATGCCTTGACCTTGTCACATGGTGAAGAGCGACAAAAACTTGCGCACATCATTGAGCATTTTACCGATGACCAGTTTGACCAACTCATGGTGTTATTGAATCGTTCTGAGAGCCTCAAGTACGCTGAATTATTGGTACGGACTCATCTCGAACGTGCCGTATTGGAACTCGATGCTTTTCCCCCAAGCAGGGCGAAGGACCTGATGTTGCATATCACCGGATATGTCATGGAACGGCATGTGTGAGGGATTGCATGGCAAGAAAAGAAATCAAACATCGACAAGTCATCGTCATCGGGGCGGGTCCAGCAGGCGCTGCATGCGCACAGAGGTTAGCAGAAGATGGTGTTGACGTGTTGATGATCGAACGCCGGTCAATCATTGGAAACCCCGCCCAATGTGGGGAATGCATTCCAAACTGGGGCGAGGTTGTAGGAACTTTTGCGAACCTTGAGGATCACCAATGGCTGTACGATTACTTCCAATTCCCAGAGCGATTGAAGCTGCATAACCTCGATAACATGCGCGTGTTTCTCCCCTCCGGAAAAGCCTTCCATTTCGAACTCGATGCCTTCGCAGGACACCGTCTTCACTTTGATGGATACCTTTGTGATAAGGCCCTTCATGCTGGCGCAGATGTGCAAATGGACGAGGCATTGACGCGGATTCAACATCAATCGAAACTTGATCGAGACATCCTCGTGACCACCAATGGTCGCTACACCTTCGATTACCTCATTGATGCCAGTGGGTCACTTGCGCATGTTGGACGGTTGAGGCACGGAGATGATATCCGCTATAGACCGGAAGACCAAGTCCCTACAATGTACGCTCAAGTACAAGGAAAAGTGCCCGAAACTTTCGATGTATTCCTTGGTTCAGTTGCTCCTTCAGGGTATGCCTGGATTATCCCCAAAGGTCCCGATACGGCCAATGTTGGGCTTGGTGTTCGTGCAGGTTATCTGAAAGGGAATCTCAAGGAACACCTGCAAGAATTCTGCGACGAACTCGGTTTTGAGGTCCTCTCTTGGGGCGGAGGTTGGATCCCCATGGGCGGCCCTGTGAAAACCATGGTCGACGGCACGACGTTAGCGGTTGGAGATGCAGCAGGTTTAGTCATGCCGAGCAATGGTGGTGGAATCTCTCAAGCCATTATCTCTGGTTGCTTTGCTGCAGAAGCAATCCTTGACAATCTGGATCATGGCGCTCCACTCGATGCCTATGAGGTCCGATTGCGTGCATCCATGGGTCGGGCATTGAAGAATTCATTACGGACCAAGAACATGGGCTATACTTTCTTCAAAGGCGATTTAATCACTGAAGGAATCCTTCGAATCCTTGGCCCGATTGGTGGCATTAAGCGCGCAATGGAATGCGATAAACCAGTCTGGCTGTTTTGAACGCTAATCAAACAGCGCTCGTGAGACGGGAACGAATCGGTTGGTTCAAGTCCCATCGTTCACACAGCCATACCATGCGCAGCATGAGGCGGGTGAAGAATGACGAGGCCGTGAGCCCCGTTATTGCAACCGTTTTGTTGCTCGCCATCACCGTTATGCTCTCAAGCATGGTCTTCGTTCTCATGCAAGGAGCCTTGACGACCACAGAGAAAAGCGCCCCACAAGCAACCGTGAGTGTGAGGGGTCTCTCAAACGGATTCCACGTTGTTCGCTTGACGAGTTTGGATCAAACGATTGACCCAGCAAAACTGCAATGGAACCTTGCACCGGACTCTCTTGATGATGGAAACCCTCTGGGCGGAAAGGTTGCTGATGCCGATGTGTACGGTCTCATTGGTGCCAATGTGTCCTTCCATGATAGGGATGCTGGATATTCCGTAAGTCAGGGTGATTACTTCGTGATCGATTCCACAACCATTGGCTCAGATACTGGCACATGGCGCTTCAAGTTGGTCGACACGAATTCACAAAGTGTTCTCGTCAACGTGATGCTTCCACCGCTTGATGTTTAGTTATCCGCCAATAAAGGACATTTCGACCTTTGATGGAACTTCCACCTGTTTGGTTCGTTGTTCGGAATATCGATCTTTCCTGTCCAGCCAAATGGATTGAATTGCAAGTTGTAACTGATCATGGTTTGCATCAAACCTCAGCAAGGCTCGCAAATCATGGCCTTCGCTTGCAAACAAACATGTGTACATGGAACCATTAGCCGAGATTCTTGCTCTTGAACAATCACCACAAAATGGTTCAGTGACGGATTGAATTAAACCGAGTTCGTACCCTTGAGGGGTGGTCCAACGGCGCGCAACATCCGATGGATGGTCGGGTATGACTGCTTCGAGGTCTCCGAATTCCTTCGAGAGGATTTCCCGAATTTCCTGGCCAGAAACGACCGCTTCGAGGTTCCACTGGTTTGTTACTCCTACATCCATGAATTCGATGAACCTTGGAGTAATGGTCCGTTGGAAGCACATATCAGCAATAGGGACAATTTGCGTTTCGTTCAACGAACGTTGCACCACCATGTTGACTTTGACTTCTAGGCCAACTCGAAGGGCTTCTTCAATCCCTTCAATGACCTCTGAGGGTTCATGTTTCGTGTCGCCCATCTTTTGGAAGAGGTCTTTGTCAAGAGCATCAAGGCTAACAGTCACTCGGTTCAATCCTGCCTGCTTCAAGGCCTCAGCATGGTTCTTGAGCAAAACCCCGTTCGTCGTCATGGCTAAATCTAAATCATCACCTAAACGGCGTAACATCTCGACCAAATGGGCAATGTCTCTTCGCATCAACGGCTCACCTCCAGTGATTCTTAACTTCTTCAATCCCAGCGGTATCATCGATTCGGCAAGCCTTGAAATTTCTTCATAGGAAAGAATTTCTTCTTTGGCTAGAAATTGGTGTTCGCTTCCAAAATGCTCTCTTGGCATGCAATAACGGCATCGGAAATTACACCGATCTGTCACTGAGATGCGCAGGTCCCTCAAGGGGCGGCCCAGCGAATCAGACAGTGGCATGAATCGTGCTGTGGGTTCTCGGTTTTTATGCTGTCTTGCAAGGGTTGATGGCTGAAGGAACGCTGGGATGGCCATGGGGAAGCGTTGGGCAAAGCGCTGGACTACGAGTGGAAAAGATCACCGAAGGAATAAAATCCACGCACTCAGAGTCCTTCCTTCTCGTCAAAAAGAATCCCTTGTATGGATTCTACCCCCATCAAAAAGCCATCTCATACGGGCGCTTCTCTTAGCAGGTCAGTCGCCATCGCCTGTTGATTTAGAACAGGTCAAGAATGCTGGTGAAGATGCACGGGCAATGCGAAGGTGCCTCCAACAACTAGGAGTTTTAATCGAAGATTTCGATCAAGACGCTCAGAAGATATCTCAAACCAACTCCGTTAATTTCGAGCATCATCCACAATCGACAAAATGGCGGGTTCACGGTGTCGGCAATGGTGGCTTTTCACGGCCTGCAAGTGTCCTCAACGCCGCCAATTCTGGGACGACACTTCGATTGTTAGGGACGCACGCAGGTCTTATCGGAGGGCCTGTTATGCTCGATGGCGACCTTTCCTTAAGGCGCCGTTCCTCAGATGAACTCTGGTCTTCAATCGAACAATCGGGTGTCACCCTATCGGTCGGCATGGGCCAAGAACGCCTTCCTGCTCTGCTTGATGGACCGATGCAGGAAGAGTCTCTGAGCAAGGGAATTGACTTGGACATAAGTCGGTCAAGCCAACCCCTCTCCTCTTGGATTCTTGCCTCACCCAGCCTCCCATGCCCGACCAAGATCAACCTCATTGGCGATGCAGTTTCATCGCGCCATTCCGCTCTGAGCCTGTCTCTGCTTGAGATGTTCGGTGGGTCTGCAAAACACATGAAGGGGCACATCGAACTTTCACCTCAGGTCCTCAGCCCACCCGACTCCTTCAAGGTCCCAGGTGATGCTTCAATGGCAGCTTTTGCGTTGTTAATGTGCGCTTGTTCAAAACGCGAGGTCATCTTGAATGGATGGCCAGCAAAAGAAGACGCCATCGGGCATGAAGTGCTCCAATCAAGCGCTCAAGAATTAGGCATCGATTGGAGTGAGCAAGTTCTTACTTGTGGCGTAGCGGGGAAAAAAGTCGATTTAGATTTGAGCAGTGCAAATGATCTGTTACCTCCACTTGCCGCTTTATTGGCCATTGGAGAAGGTGGTGTCCTTCGTGGCGCTGCTCACGCTGCCTACAAAGAAAGCAACCGCTTGACCAAAACCTGTGAACTCTTAGCGCAATTTGGACTGAAAGTGACGGTTG
>CALKDX010000111.1 GCA_938084455.1 Candidatus Poseidoniaceae archaeon | reverse complement strand
GATTTAACACGTTCAAAGGGGCGAATTGAGTTTCACGTTCGTATGGAAATGAAAGAACGGTTGACTTCGCTCAATGAGGCACCACCAGACCAGTTGACCTTTGCTGATTTGCAAGCCCTTCCAGCATCAGAACACAAAGGGCAAATTCCAGACAACCCGCTGTGAACGCTTAGTCGTCGAGTTCGGCATCAACCGGGTAAGTCTTGAGCGTAAGCGGTTGGTCTTCTCGGGTGTTGCGGACAACATAGCCCACACCAAGAGCACATAGCAAGGCAAACAAGCCAAAGAGAACGGAAGCACCGGTGTATTCTGAGAACACATCACCAAGGGCGCCAAAGAAGCTCGATGCCTCCTCTTCGATGATGACTTTGGGGAGGACAGCATCCATCAAAGCAGATTGATTGTACACCTCTCGAGTGAATGTGAGTTGTCCAGAGTAGGAATCATCCCAAGCATCAGAGGGTGTGGTTGGGTCCAAATCCGAGTAATAGTCTGGCCGCTGAGGTATGGAAATGTCAACCGGGTTGGAGAGGTCAATGGTAAGCACTGCGTCCACTGTGTATGGGATGCTAGCTTCGAAAAATTCTGGATCTTCAAAGACGCCAAGGAAGGCCATAGCTTGTCCTGTGACATCAAAATGCGCCCATGTATTCCAGTGAGAGGAATCGACATCCAAATCATAAATCCATGTGTCGGAAACACGAGTTCCTTGCCCTTGAGCGTCGTTGGAACCGTCTTCACCGAGGTCGATCTCCATTTGGAGGTTACCTACTTGCGCAGTCTCTACGTCAACCTCGGTAGGAGAAAATTGCACCAGCATGTTGTATGTGCCATTTGGAATCCAAACATAATGAGAATCTTCGGTGTAATAGACAGCACCACTCGCTCCGTTGTTGAAGTGGTTCCAATCACCTTTCCAAGCATGGCGGACCCGGTCTGTGTCGACCACTATGCTTTCTTCAGTTCGTAGGGCATCGAAGATTTCGAAGGCGTCCCAAACGGTGTACTCCGGATGGTCAACGATACCATCGTTGTTCTGATCTCGCATGAGTTGCAATGTTCTGGCGAGTGCAACAGCGGCATCAACATCAGTTAGACCGTGGCCAACACGCCAGTCGTGACACCTTCCGGTAAGAGAGCGGTAGCAGTCTGCCGGAATATCATTGCAGGCATCATCGTCATTCCCTGCTTCACAGGAATTGGCCATACCGTCATACCGTGCGGTCAGTTCGAGAATGAGTTCAAGTTCGTGGACCCTCGAGAAATTAGCCGTGTCCCAATCCTCGAATTGACCGTAAGCCGCTGTCCCTTCACCGCCAACCAAGGAATCACCCTCGTCGTGGTCTTCACGGTGGTAATCAGCCACTGTGAGGGACGGGGCAGCGTTGAGCAGAAGTCCCGCCATGCCACCAACGTGAGGTGTTGCCATGCTTGTTCCGGAAATGGCCATGTAATACAGATCACCTTGTAATTTAGTCGATGCATCAATCGCTGTGCCCCGAGGTGCTGTAGCCCAAATGTCCCGTCCTGGTGCTCCAACGTCCGGCCAAGTGTGCATTTGGTTCATGCAGCCTCGGCTGGAAAAAGAGGTTACAGCAGTACCGTCATGAGTGAGAGCTGCCACGGAAATAGCCGAGGGCGTATTAGCGTAGACGTTTGTTTTCAGACCGCCTGCACACTCGCCACCGTTACCACCAGAATTTGATGCTGCAAAAATGACTGCAACGCCGTTTTCATAGGTCAACCGATCGGTGAGTTGCGCAACGGCCCCGTTTGGATCGTAATCACCGTCTGTCCCCCATGAATTAGAGACGACTCGAATGTGGTATTCGTTCTGTCCCGGAGTGGAATGTTGGAAGGTCCATTCCAATCCCTGCTCAGCAGCAAAAATCGAGGCACCGTCACCTGTTCCAAGCGCAACCAATTGGCCGCCCTTAGCCACTCCTGCACGACGTCCTGCCGATGCGTCTCCGTTCCCTGCGATGGTTCCGCCGACGTGAGTGCCGTGTCCTGAGGAGGTGTCTGAGTTTCGCGTTTCCGTCCAAACACCATCCCACTTTGCGGAGTAGAGGGTTTTCTCACCAGTCCACGGTCCGAGGTAATCGTAATCTGGGTGACCAGCATCAACACCAGTATCAAGGTCCACGATGGCCGTACCATCGCCGTCCCATTCAGTGAAAGACAAATCCGTGTCGAACGCGACGGTTCCGTCAGGGTTGATGATTGCACGGTGCCAAGATGTGGTCGCATTGACAACATGTGTGGTTTCCTGCATCATGATCCCGGGTGCAGGTTCTCCTCCCCATTCAGTAGGGAGGTAGAAAAATTCCAATTCACGGTTGAGTTCAAGGTATTCAGTTCGTGACCATTCGCTGATCACTCGAAGGTCCATTGCTGATGCTTCAATGAGGCCACCATCAATCAATGGTGCATCACCCATCAATGCGGCTCCATGGCGTTCCAGCCACGCACGGTCCTCGGAAGTCACTGGACTATTGAGTTGGAAGATGACCGAAAGTTCAGCATCGTGTGGTGAAACTTTGAGCGCTTCTTCGAGGAACGGGTCCATGCGTTCTGCATCACCTGCTGGATTAAGCGATGACAACATCGGTGCAGCGGAGGCTCCAACAAGGAGGAGTTGCAGACTTAGTACAACTAGGAGTCCACGGGCGGAGGAGAAGCGCATGCTTTGGGCCCCTCTTCGGACCTTGAAAGGGATTGCCATCCATTGCTCATTCAATTCTCGCCGTCCAACCAAGGAATGTGCTCTGGAATTTCAGCGAAGAGATTGGCTGGAACTGCAGTTTTAATTTTGGAGACAGCGCCCAAACCGGCGCTTACTTTGATTTGCCATGCTTCGTATTCTTGATAGGAATTCATGTTCAGAATTGGATTGTTTTTTCGGTTCCAGTCTAGGGACATCATCTCGGTGGCTGGGGGGTCATGCCCAGTGCATACAATCAGGTGGCCATCGAGGCGTTCAAGGACATTGAGGGCATCCCAGTGAACCTTCATTCGCCCGCTTGGTAAATCATCTCGGCCAACACCACCTTCACCCGTGAACAAGAAGTCCCCGGTCATGACATGACCGTTCGTTTCAATGAGCATGCTATCGCTGGTGTGACCAGGTGCATGGTGGAAGGTGAACTGGATTGAGCCCATCGTCATCTGGTCTTTGTCGTTGACATAATGAGTCACGCCCAGACATGAGGTTGAATGCCACATCACGTAGGAACAACCCATGTTTTTCTGCAATTCGAAACAAGCGGTGATGTGGTCTGCATGGGTGTGTGTTGCCATTGCATGCACAAGGGTCAATCCCTCGCTTGCAAGCATCGAAGTGTAAGCGTCCATGAAATCATAAACAGGATCAATCAAGGTTGCCTCTTTGGTGGCTTCGTCCCAAATCAAGTATGTCTTAGCCCAGCCGGTTTCGTTGAGTTGTTTGAAGCCCATGCCACGCCCACTTCGTGGCTGTATTTGAAGAGTCAGTCACATGGTTCGATGGTGCATTGCTGTTGATGGCACCCATACGAGCATTGATGTGCGATGGGAAAAAAGCAACGCCATGCACCCGAATGAGGTCGTTCATCTCGAGCATGATGGGCGAGTTCTTCTCGTTGATGAGAATGGCAACGGCCCTCACATACCCGTCAAAGGCCGATTAGCAAGCGAGGACGGTTTACGTTTACCGACCACAGCAGAAATCGAGGTCATCGGGGTACCTTGGGAAGTCATGGGCCGCACCCGCATAAACTGGGGAAATGTAGACGCCGTTGTGATTAAGGGGTATCCAAAGATTCCTTGGCCAAGCCATTGGGCACTGAAAGATGATTTGATCAGCGATAACGCCGTTCACCCCCTCGCTCGGGAAGCAGTGTACCGTTCCATCCATCGGCTCGTCTCAAAAGTTATGATTTGTAACGATGATAATCAAGTGCTGATGGCTAAGGTCGAACGCGGTCATTTCCGAGGTTATTGGACCCTCCCGGGTGGATACATGGACCATAACGAACATCCAACGGTTGGATGTGTGCGTGAGGCAAAGGAGGAATTGGGTCTGGAAATCGAACTGCTGGAGGTTGAACCTATTGTCACGCAGAACATCTTCACTGATGAGGGAATTTCCTTTGTATCATTCACTTACAGAGCCCTCTGGGATGGAAATCCAAGTCAGCTCGAAATACTCGACGAGGAAATTTCGGAAGTTCGATGGTTTGGCTTCGACGAAGCAGTTGCAACTGCTGTGTCTCACTTTGACCGTGAAGCGCTTCAATCGCTTTAATTCGACAAACCAACTGCTGCACGTGCAGCATCAAGCGCTGCATCGAGGCCATCTGGGTTCGACCCGCCACCTTGGGCAAGAGTTGGCCGGCCACCGCCGCCTCCATTGATGTGAGGGGCTATTTCCCTAAGTAAGACCACAGCATCATAACGTTCTGCTGCCACTGTGTTTTCGGTAACTGCAATCATAAGTTTGCCCCCTCCCTCCTTCGAGCCAAGAACCGCCAGGGTAGGGTTTTGTTTGTCTAAGGTAAGCTCCTTGAGCATCTTTGTCATCTTTTTGAGGTTGCCATGTGCTTCCATAATCACGATGCGAACTCCGTCGACTTCTTTGGAATCAGAACCTCCACCCGAGGTGCGCAGACGGACAATTTCAGCTTCAAGTTGTTCGATTCGCTTTCGCTGATCTTTCCATTCGTTGTAGAAGCGTTGTGAAGTTTTTGGGAGTTCAATGTTAGGAACACCGTACAATTCAGACATCGATCGAAGCAAGGTATCTTGTTCCCGTGCATAGGTTAAGGCTGCTTGACCGGCTACGATATGCAAGCGTTCGACACCGTCCTGAACAGCAGATGATCGCACGATGCGAATCGAGCCAATTTGTCCAGGCTCGTCATGGTGAGTGCCTCCACATGCTTGTATGTCGTGATCGGCAATCCTTAGAATGCGGATGGAACTGCCCTTTGGAGCGCCCCCTTGGTACAAGTCGAAGCCGTATTTCTTATCGGCATCTTTCCGGTCTAACTCTGTTTTTTCTGTTCTCTGAACTTGACCTAAGACTTCATTGGCTAAGGCTTCAATTGCATCGAGATCCTCTCGAGTCAGTCGGTTGAAATGAGTGATGTCCAAGCGTGCCATTTCGACAGACTTGTTTGCTCCGGCTTGGTAAATGTGGGGTCCTAAAATCCGACGTGCAGCCCCACCAACAATGTGAACGGCTGTGTGATGATCCATCAGTTGCTTCCTTCGCTTCCAATCAATGCTTCCGTGGACGAGATCTCCTTTTTCAAAAGGACCGTCCGTGAGATGCAAAACATGATCTCCAAATTTGCGAGTGTCAATGACACGCCCTTGTGAAGATGCGGTGGAGAGCGAACCGTAGTCGCCTTCTTGGCCGCCTCCCTCGGGGTAGAAACAGGTTTTGTCCATGACCACTGCATGCGTTGCACCCTCAGGAAGGTCTTCGCCTACAAGCGGTAAACAAGCAAGCACAGACGCATCAAATTCTTGCTGTTGCACATCGTCGTAAAACAACAATTGGGTTGAAGGGACCGTTAACGTACCGTCGACGAGGGGTTTGGCCTCAACCGCTTGGGCTGCTTGTTTAGCCAATTTTGCGTGCCGCTCAGCCATCTCAGCAGCGAATCCTGTTCGAACTGAAACAGAATTCCACCCCGCTTTCTTTGCGAGGTTTACAGCCATATCTGGTGCTAATCCGTGAGAATCATTCATATTGAACAAGGTCTCATCCGGGATGCTCGTTGCTTCTTTTGGTACATTTTTGAGTTGTGTGTTGATGACGTTGCCACCTTTCCTTAGCATCTCGCCGTAACGCGTTTCTTCCAAGGCAAGAATACCGAGTAATCCATCATGCGTCTGCTTCATTGCTGCACTTCCCAAATTGACTTCGATATGATGCCGGGCAAGGTCAGCAAGCGAGACATCAAGGTTGAGTTCGTCTCGTAAACGCAAGGTACGGCGGGCCAACATACGAGCTAAGTATCCTGCTTTTGCATTGGATGGCACCAAACCATCGCCAAGCATGTGGCACAATGCGTGCAAATGGTCGGGAATGGCATAGATCTTCGCCAGTGGTTCAGTCACGGCCGAGAATTGTTCCGCTGTCACCTTGATGCCACGTTCATCTAAGCGACGAAGGAATGTGTTTTGAAGTTCTTCAGCATCGACACCGGGCTCGATGTTCATGATCCCGTTCAACCGGCTCATTTCCCCAAGCAGTGCGTCAAGGTCCAACGAGGGCCATTGTGAGGTGATGGTGCTAAAGGATGCCAGGTCTTTGAGCCAAGTTGTTGATTCAGGATAGATTGACTCATAGATGGTCGGAGTGCCTGCTGCTGCCCAACAAAACCGCTCCAAACCATAGCCTGTATCGATGATTTGCAATGGCATTTCTCGGTATCGATCTCCTTTGAGCTCAATCTCACCCTCAGGATGCTCTTCGAGGTTCATGAACACCAGAGTGGCCAGTTCGAGACCTCCAACAATGACTTCAACGGCTGCACCAGCATTGCCGCCGCCACACCATGGATTTTCAACATAGGTAATCTCCAAAGGATCGATGCCAAGCGCCTCGGTCATGAGTTCATGACAAAAGCGGACGCATTCTTCCATCCAATAGAACATTTTTCCATCTTCAGGGCGATTAAACACGTGGTGTGCCATCATTTCGAAGGTGGTCAAATGCCGCCCGGAACGGCCGACTGCATCGACATCTGTAAGGCGGATACACGGTTGGGAGATGGTCAATGGATTCGCAGGAGGTTCGACCTCGCCTGAAGTCACATGGGGTTGAAAATCAGCAATCGAAGCAATGGTGAGATGGATATCATCGCGCCACCTTGCAAGAACGGGATAAGGCGCAACTCGGGTGTGTTCCCGTTGTTCAAAGAAGGTCAGAAAAGTTTCCCTCATTGCATCTTTGAGTTCCTTTCCTCGCATTGGATAGCCTTGAATAAGCGGAGCGCCGATGAATGTGTATTCATCCTCCGTTGTATCGCCGCATGTTGTTCTGTCGTGGTCTGCGGTCCAAAACCAAAGTTCTGTGATACGGCATTGCTTGCGAATAAACCCATTCTCATGGAACACAGCCAAATCGATTGGTGGTAGACTCATAGCAGCACACCCGTTGAGGAACGATTCGCCCAGCGAAGCATCCCCCTTGAAACCTGTGCCGTGGTTTGCTATAATTGGCATGAACAATGCTCAAAGGTGACTCACCCAACGCGTCTTTATGGGCGAAGATTGGCGCGACCACCTCTCGGATGAGGGTGATGGCACCATGCGAATCAAAGCCCATGGTGACATGAAGGTCGATGCCCGACTCGTCACCAACCACGAGCACTTGCTGAAACACGCTGATGATCGGGGACCAGAGCAATTGGTGAATGCTGCATCCTTGCCTGGTGTTGTGGGCGAAGCATGGGCGATGGCAGACTGGCATTTTGGCTATGGTCTACCCATTGGGGGTGTGGTTGCCACAGACACTGAAGCAGGGGACTTGGGTGGTGCTATATCCCCCGGAGGCGTCGGCTTCGACATCAATTGTGGTGTGAGAATGCTGGCCCTTGATGCAACAGAGTCAGACATTCCCAACCTGAAGAAACTCGCTGGCCGTCTCGCCGGTCGAATTCCTGCAGGAGCTTCTGGAAAGGGGGGTCTAGAGATCAATGCACGCCAACTGGATGACCTCATTCAAAGGGGCGCTCACGCTGCTGTTGACATGGGTTTTGGACACGATGAAGACCTGAAGGCTATCGAATCCAATGGTATGCTCAACACAGAACACGCTGCCGTTTCAACCCGAGCAAGGGAACGTGGAATGCGAGCCCTGGGAACGCTTGGAAGTGGCAACCATTTTTTGGAACTCCAAACCGTTGGAAAAACGGTAGACACAGCGACTGCTGAAGCCTGGGGTCTGTATGAGGGACAACTTGTGGCGATGATTCACTCGGGCTCCCGTGGGCTTGGCCACCAAGTGTGCAGCGACCATGTACGTGCACTTGAAGCAAGATACAAATCAAGAGGAAACAAATGGGTCGATGAGGAGTGGGGCTATACTTTAGCGGACAGACAACTCGCAGCAGCACCGTTTCACAGCAAGGAAGGCCAATCCTATTTCGATGCCATGAACGCCGCCGCTAATTTTGCCTTTGCTAACCGAAGTGCCCTCGCTCATCGATTGCGGGAGGTACTGAAATTGGAACTTGGCATCGATGGTGAAGCACGGCTTTTGTACGATGTGGCCCACAACATTGCAAAGGTCGAACATCACACCATCGACGGAGTTCAATGCACATGTTGCGTTCACCGAAAAGGTGCGACTCGAGCGTTTGGGGGCGACCACAGCGACGTTGCCGAATCGTATTCTAGAAGCGGTCAACCCGTCCTAGTGCCGGGCGACATGGGGACAGGTTCGTGGATCATGTCTGGCCCAAAAAGGGGGATGAACAAGGCATTTGGCTCGTCATGTCACGGGGCAGGTCGCGCTTTATCGAGAACGAAGGCAAAGAAAACGATTGATGGAAAGCGACTCAAGGGGGAATTGGAAGCGAAGGGAATTCGAATTCATGCCTCAACCCCCAATGTCCTTGCAGAAGAAGCACCTGATGCCTACAAAAATGTCGATGAGGTCATTGCTCTCACCGATATGGCAAATCTCGCCCGTCCAGTGGCCCGTCTCAGCCCGCTGGCCGTGATCAAGGGCTAATCTCACATGCAGTAGTTGGTTGCAGGTTGACCGGGTATCGTCGGTGCAGCACCACTGTGCACACCATCCGGTTCCTCACAAATCACGCTAAGTAACGTGTTCACAAGGTCTTTCAATTCATCTACTTGGCTCTGAAGATCACGAACTCGTTGTCGCATCTCCGTTTTTGTTTCAAGCTCTCGCTCCATTTTCCATCCCATCCAGAGAAGTTGCCTTCTCCAAAAAAATATTTGTTAAAATCACCTTATAGCCTTTGAGGCAAAGGAGATGGCGACCTACCTTCTTTTTGATTGTTGGTGATGACGCGAAGCGGTTATATTGGTCCGGTAAGTCGCCACGACTACTGCCACCGTGGCTTAGCGGTATAGCACCTCATTGGTAATGAGGAGGTCGCGAGTTCAATTCTCGCCGGTGGCTCCATTTGAACATTGAACCGCTGTTGCTGTACGGTAATGGCTACTCGTCGTCAAGGTCGACCCCACTGCCCTCAATCATTCCCTTGAGGTCAGCAATTTCGAGTTGAAGTTCGCGAAGGACCTTGGCGATCTCTTGTCCGCCCTCGTCCTCAACATCTATCGCTGCCATTGTATTGGTGAACACAGCAATGAACATGTTGAGGAAGGTGAACGATGTGCTGATGATATAGGTCACAAAGAAGATGGCTGCCCACCAACCTTGCTCATCAACAATCATTCGAGCAATGCCGTTTGACCATGATTCAAGAGTCATTATTTGAAAGAGTGAGTAAAGCGAGAGGCCGAGGTTTCCGAAATACATCTCACCAGCCTCCCCTCCATCGCCAAACAACATGGTCCCCATGACCGAGAACACGTACATTACAATCACCAAAAGCCAACTGATGGCCGCAATACCACGCAGTGAACGCAACATAGCCTCAACCATGCGTTGCATTTCTGGCATGCTTGATACAAGGCGCAGCGCTCTGAAGACACGGAACACACGAAGAACGCTTAGCGGTCCAGTTGCAGGAGAAATAGAACATAGAATAATAATGAAATCAAAATTATTCCAAGAATCCTTGAAAAAGCCAAGTCCACCTCCGATTAATCGAATGATCAGTTCAATGATGAACACCCACAAAATCATCGCATCGAGTGCTTCCAAAACAGCAGTAGTGGATTTGGAGAATGAAAAGGTCTCCAAGCCGATGGTGATAGCATTCAGAACAATGAGAGCGAGAATTGCATTCTGAAACTTAGAACTTTCAGACAAATCGTAGCACTTAGAACTGAAACCCATAACCAGTCGTGGCCTTGGCTGTTTAAATTCTTAACCCGGTTCATTGAAGACAACTGGCGAATTTCGACTAAAAGCATTGATGAGGCCCCTCAAATAAAACTCATCACTGAGAAAATGTATACAATGAAGACTGGGTAAATGGCGCCGAGAGAGAGATTTGAACTCCCGAGGGACGGGCCCACGCGATTTCCAGTCGCGCGCACTACCAGGCTATGCGATCTCGGCTTGTAACCCGCCCACTTGCCTTCTGCGTTTAATGCTCACGGAAAAATACCAATGAAGAACGGAGAGGGATAGAGCGAAAGAACTCATAGGGTGACCTCCTAGCCAGTGCATGAGCGAGGAGGTCGCTGGTGAAATGAACGCCGACGGCGATCATGGTGAAATGCCATTTCGCTTGAGGGATTTTGACCCTTACTTCTCATTTGCCAGCATCCATCGGTTTGGGAAAACAATCGATGTGCTGCAAACTCAACTGATGTTCACGACCCGATTGGCGTTCCATGAATGGGAACGAAAGCACTGGATCACAATGGCCGTTGGTGCCATCGCGTTCCTCCTCGGTTCACTCTCCACGGAAGTGATGAGTGGTGGCGACCCAATGCAAATCGGTACAGAAGGCATTCAGTCCTTATCCGGCGTTGTCTTCCTACAGATGTTAATCTCGATGATCCTCTGGGTGTGGTTCGCCGTCCAGATTTGGAGCATGTTTCCAATCATGAGGACCAATGCAATCTGGTTGCTTGTGTTTTGGAATTGCTTCGTGCTTGCCCAAATTCTCTACCATAAAGCCAATCCTAATTTCCCTCAAAACTTGGTCCTCTCGGAAACCATGATGGGGACATTGATTGTCCTGATGGTCTTCTTTTTCATCTACTTTTTCTGGAAGGCAGTGCTCGAAACAAGAGACCTTCACATTGAGGAATACCATCTGCATGAAGATGTGCGATTGATGGAAATGGAGATGGCCGAACATTCTTTGATGGGCTGGGGGTTCATGTTGGTTTCATGGACTGGAACCACGATGTTCTCTGCATGGGCCGGGACACATTTTGTGGCTGACCGTTTAGATGTGGGAACCTTCACGCTCGTCCTCCACCTGATGGCAGGCCTGATCTCAATTCCAATATTCATGCTTGTCATTTGGTACCCGCAGCGGATGCTGGGGCAGGACACTGTGGTTCAAGTTCGAGCAGCATTATTGGCAAATCAAGAACTCTCTGATTCATCTCAAGAACCCCGTACAGACAGTGATTCTTCCTGTCCAGAATGCGAGGCTCCAGTTGCAATCACACGCAACAAATCTGGAGAAATTGAATTACCATGCCCGACCGAGGGGTGTTCGAAAACATGCACCATTGGAAGCACGTGCTCAAGTTGTAAAGCCGCTGCACCAACTCGGTATGATTGTCCATCATGCGGTATCAATGCACCCGCTATGGATTTCCTTTCTGACGTGGAGGCGTGGTGATGAATTTTAAAGAACTAAGAGAAGATTTCCCGACCCTTCGTGATGACAACCCTCCTGCGTATTTGGACAACGCATGCGTCACACTAAAGCCCGATTCTGTCGTTGATGCGGTTCATGAATACTACACCAAAGGCCCCGGTTGCGGCGGTCGTTCTGTGCACCGCTATGGAACAAAAGTATCCCAAGCCACATCGGCATCGAGGGCTAAACTTGCTAAGTTCTTGAACGCTGAAAGCAACAAGGAGATTGTGTTCACCCGCAACGCAACACAATCCTTGAATCAGGTTGCACACGGCATGAAGTGGGAAAAAGGGGATGTTGTCCTTACGACCGACCGAGAACACAACTCCAACCTCGTGCCATGGCTTCAACTTGAACAGGAGCAGGGAATTGACCATCGAGTGGTTGCATCACACCAAGACAACACCTTCGACATTGAGGCCTTCGAAGCAGCCTGTGCTGATGCTGGAGACAATTTGAGGATGGTTTCCGTAAGCCATGTTGGTAACCTCGATGGGATCTCAATTCCAATCAAAGAAATTTCCAAAATCACCCACGACCATGGGGCATTGATTTGCGTGGATGGCGCACAATCGACACCGCACATGAACGTGGACGTTCAAGCGTTAGATATCGACTTCCTTGCGTTCTCTATCCACAAAATGTGCGGACCTTCTGGGATGGGTGGTTTGTGGGGCCGTTACGAACTCCTCGACGAACTACGCACCATCCAAGGCGGTGGACAAACGGTCCAAACATCCCACTATGATAGCCTCGAATGGGCTGCACCACCCGCCCGCTTTGAAGGTGGCTTGGGTCACTTTTCGGGAATGGTAGCAACGGGTGCTGCTATCGATTACCTTTCCAACCTCGACATGAACCAAGTCAAGGAACACGAAATTAAGCTCAATCGAATCATGAGCAGAACCGTGAGCGGTTTGAGCGGAGTCGACATCATTGGGCCAAAAGATGCAGGCCAGAGAGGAGGAATTTGCTCGATCCTCATGAACGATTTACCCGCCCATGACATCGCTCTCCTTTTGGATGAAGCAGCAGGTGTTATGGTTCGAAGCGGACAGCATTGTGTTCATTCCTGGTTCAACAACCGAGGTCATGAAAATGGCTCGCTCAGGGCGTCAGCATATTTTTACAACACCGAAGAGGAAGTCAAATTGTTTGCCGATACCTTTGAGGAAGCAGTTCAAGCGTTCAGTTGATCATTATGTCCACACAATTCGAATGGAGCGATGTTAATCCATCGAGTGAAGACACTCCGTCTTCATCCCCATTGCCACCTCTGCCTCCGATTTCAGAATCAATGGCCACCCTACCTAGCATGGGTGAATCGACCGGTCAAGCACAATTCACAACAACCCTTGAGGGGGATATTGCAATCGCCAAAAAGATTGTCAGTTTCAGCCTATCACTCATCATGATTGCAAGTCTTGCCTACGTTGGTTTTGTGATATTTGATGGTGCAGAGTTGACCGGATACCGACCCGGAGGCGCCGCCCTTGAATCACAGGAAATTTACGGTGATTTGATTCAAGCAAACAAGGTAAGTTTGACGGGTGCTGGTGTGACGGTGTGCATTGTGGACTCTGGACTCAACAAAGACCACCAAGACCTCGACAACCTTCGTGTTTCCAAGTGGAAGGATTTTGTTGGTAATGCAAACTTGCCATACGATGATCACGGCCATGGTACAAGCATGGCTGGTATTCTTGTTGCTGACGGCTGGATGAAAGGCATTGCTCCTGATGTTACCCTCCTCGTCGCCAAAGCCCTTGCTGCAAATGGATCAGGCGATGATGCAGTTGTCGCTGAGGCCATTGACTGGTGTGCTGAAAACGGCGCTCACATTATTTCACTCTCATTAGGCGGCGCCCCAGGCCTACTTCCGTTCAATTTTGGTGCCGAACGTTCCTCTGCTCAAGCAGCAGAAGACGCTGTTGAATCGGGAATCTATGTCGTCGCGGCTGCCGGTAATGATGGGGGCGAAGGCGATGATGGCGATGTAGCGACTCCATGCAGTGAAACGGCGGTCATTTGCGTCGGTGGAGTCACCCAATCGGGAACCCATTGGGAAGGTTCGTCGGTTGGTGACAACAACGGTCGATTGTGGCCATTGCCCATCATCACTCCACGCTCCGACCCTCACAAAAAACCTGAACTTGTTGCGCCAGCTGAATCAGTAGCGGTCATCAACAAAGAGGGAACTTGGTCGCTCAGTGATGGAACCAGTGCTGCTACAGTCTACGTCACAGGCGCGATTGCACTGCTTCTTCAAAACAACCCAGAACTCGCAGCAAATGGCTCCCAAGGTGACATTTCAAGCATCAACCAGGTGAAGCAATGGATTCAGCAATCATCCCTTCCGAAAGCCAATCAAGAGGGGCATGACGATAATTACGGCTATGGCTTGCTCCAGATCCAAGCCCTCATTGAGGCGGCGAATCCAACCCCTGAATCCATCACCGAGGAATCATAGCGACGAGGGTTCCGCCAAACAGTGGCATGAATCCAATGTGATGAGTATCATTTGAGGATTGAATCAATTCAATCCAAGCATTGAATCCCTCAACAAGCGCCATACCTTGTTCATCATCAGGGTCAACATCACCCACTGGCATGTCCGGTTCCATTGTGAACAGCACCCCCCCTGGCGCTAAGAAAGGCAGCATGAGTTCAACATTCTTCGCTCTGACTGCAGAAATCCCATCGACAATGATGGCATCGGCTTCTGGTTGAATTGGAGAATCCCCGACTTCCAAACCAGTGGAAGACGCAGCTTTCCAAGCAAGAGTTTCACCAACGAGAGCATCGAGAACCCCAACAACGATCTTGGTGTAACTTTCCGCCTTATGACGGGTCATCAAACGATGAAGAATCACTGCAAACTTCGCTCCATTTTCGATGATGTCATACCGCTCCGGGGTGTAACCATCAACGACAAATAAATCATAAATCCATGCCGAACGATGACCAATTCCACCGCCAACTTCTATGACACGGTTTGGTTTGAGTCGCCCGAGTGCATCCCTCAAACGGCGATGTGCTGAAATGGACCATGTTGAGAGTCCCATGTGTTGTAATTGTGTGGCGATGTTCGCCGCAATTTCGGGCTCGTCCCGATTGCGTTGGGGGTCCGCCGTCAGCAGTTGAGCAAGAACCTCCTCCTTGTTGACCAAGGTTGAGGGCTCGTCCGCTTTGACCATGCCAACCGCTCCAATGACTTCCCCTTGAAGCCTCGCATCAACCCAAGTCGTGGCCGGTGACTTCA
This sequence comes from Candidatus Poseidoniaceae archaeon, assembly GCA_938084455.1. Classification (GTDB taxonomy): domain Archaea; phylum Thermoplasmatota; class Poseidoniia; order Poseidoniales; family Poseidoniaceae; genus MGIIa-L1. The sequence continues at coordinate 4,426 of CALKDX010000111.1, read as the reverse complement.
AACGAGAGTGATTCCGCGCTTACATTGGGGAGCATCATGGACGAGGCTGAAGAAATGGATGATTTCTTTGAAGAGGAAGAAGTCTTCTTGGAGAATGCGGTTCATTGCCCTGTTTGTGATGAACTCACAGGCCACGAAATCCTCAAGGAAAAAGCAAAGGGCAAAGGAATGGATTATCTTCTGAAATGCATTGATTGTTCAAAGGTCCACACCGTCCACTTGCGTCCACCACCTGTCGTAGACATTCCATTCATTCTTACAGAAGGACCGTCATCAAGCACCTCACGTTTGGAGATTGATGCAGATGAAATGATCGAACTTGAAGATGTGTTCAAAGATGGTGACAAGTTGTGGAAGATCAACCAAATCGAGTTGAAGAACGGCAAGAAAGCAAAGCGTGCGGAAGCCAGCCTTATCGCACGAGCATCGGCATTGCGTTGCGACATGGTTCGAGTCAAAATCACCATGACACGCGGCGAGGATTCTGAGGCTGATGTGCTTATTGTCCCAGAGGAAACAAAGTACACTGCGAGCAAATTGATTGAACTGGATGGCCATACATGGAGGATTCGTGCGATTCATACAGGTCGTGGACGAACCATGCGGGGCACAGTTGATGCACCTGACATCAAGCGAATGTACCTCCATGAACCTCCGAACCCAGAATATTTCGAACCCCGCACGCCTAGAGAACGGCGTCAAGCATGGAAAGAAGGACGATTGGGATTCAATCCAAACCCTGTCCTTCCCAAAGAAATCATCAAGAAAGGCGTCCAGCCGAACAACAAGCGGAAGAAACAACCTCGACGCTGATTATGGGCGATTGGTCCAGGGCATCAAAAATGCCTTCGCCACCTGAGCCCCGACGGTCGGATTTTCCTTCAAGCGACGAATGCTGTATTCGTACCACTTTTCACCATAAGGAATGTACACGCGCGTCCTATGACCGGCCTTGGCTAACTTGCGACGCAAAGGTCCCCGTACGCCAAGCAGCATTTGGAATTCATAACCTGGCCCTTTCGCATCCCTTTGTGGTCCTGCGTTTGAACGTGGATCAGGAATACCGGGCCCCATGCCATGCGATGTGAGTGCCTCCAATGCATAATCCACGACCGGCAAATCATGGCTCGCAATTGAACAATAGGAACCAGCCAAAAGCATTCTGTCAATGCATGCGTTGGTGGAGTCGACGATGTCCTGATACCCCGTGTAAGCAATGTCTTCTGGTTCGAGATAAATCCCTTTGCAAATTCGATAATCTGCGGCCGGACCAAGTTCGACTTCGAGAGCATTAATGTCATCCAAGGTACGAAACAACCGCCCCTGCAACACCGTACCAACATTCGTCAGTCCCTGCTTATGTAAATCGAGCACAACTTGGATGGTATCGCTTGTCACGCGGTGGTCTTCCATATCCAAACGAACAAACATGGATTGCTCATGCGCCATTTTGACCAACTTCTGGATGTTCTCCATGCCCTTTTTTCGGTCGATAAGCAACCCAAAGGCTGTTGGTTTTATTGAGAGGTTGGCGTCGATGTTATGGGTTCGAATCGCATCAAGAGCCCGAACATATTCTTCGAAGAAAAAGTGTGCTTGATCAAGGTTGGTGATCTCTTCTCCGAGCACATCGACGGTGAAGCAGGCACCCTCAGCACTCAGGCGCTTCATCACGCTCACTGCATCCTCAAGGGTTGGTCCTGCCACATACCGTCTTGACACCCACCCGACGAACCATTTTGGCATCCGGACGGTAGCGGCGACGACTGTCTTCGAAAAAAGTCCGACCATGCCTTCACCCAATGGCCTGTCAGCACAGGAGACTCTTGAGGGTTTTTGCTTCGATGATTGAAGCATCAAGATGATTGGACCAAATCAAGCACACCATTGCGTTTCAGCAATGGAACTCCTAATTGAGAGAGGTGGTGGCGAATGGCTTGGCGTTGCCACCCTTTGAACGCTTTTTTATCCATTGAAAAAACGATGTTGCCGTTTGGGAAAGCGGTACGAGTTGCGGCGTAGGCGGCATTAATTGATTGCTTCCAAAAGCCTGAGGCTTCATTGCCCTCCTCAGGTTGTCCGTCGAATGGAAGAGCATAGGTTGCCAGCATGTGACCAAGCCAGATCCCATCTTCAGAAGCGGTAAGGTTACCACGTGGGGCGTAGTGACCTCCTCCAAGCGTAATGAGGACCGGTTCACCTGCATTCTGAACGGGATCCCACGATCCAAACCCTGCACCCCCATCCAAACCAAGACCTTCGTGAATGAGGTTACCCAGAAGGGATGCAGCACCAAGGTGGCCCCAAGTATCACTTGTGGACCCAACTTCAATGAACAATGAGGGAACGCTTAGCCAGGGGCCATGGTGGGTGACTTCAAGCGAGATATCAAACGGCTCACCTAAGTCCACATTGGATGAGCGTGATAATAATTCGCGCCACCACGAACCAAGGCGGGTGGAGGGTGGTGGTGCGTCACCTGCTTTACCACCGAATGGTGGCTCTGATTCTGGATCTAACTGCATGACACCAATTGGGTGAAGGGTCAAACATGCCCTCCCACTTCGGGCCACATGTCGAGATGGAAAAATGACCTCTGTCACTTGTTCACCTGTGGCTTTTTGCCAACGCTGGTCGATGTTGTCTTCCCACAGCACCCCATCTGGGAACGTCCACATACGCACATCATTGCAAGCGTGAGCAGGCTGCCCTTCGACGTCATCAATCACCTTCCAGTTGGCGAGTTGCAGAACAACTTCAGCTTGGTTGGTCGATGCGATGTCGCCCCCACTGACAACAATCAACACAACTGCGGTGCCTTCCATAGCGTACTGAAGCGGTGATGGCTTTTCATTTTGTTGAGTGGGAGGATTGACAAACCACCCCACCAACCACCAACCATGACGGACGCCTTACCACCGAGTGTCCCTTTCCACGCACTGACAATCGTTCAACACAACCAAGGTTACATGGCAGTGGGAATCGATGGACAATTTCTCCGACTGGATGAAAATCTTGCTCCAATCGGAGAAGTAGCGAAGCCCTTTCCCATGGGGGTTCGCCAAACATGCATCGCAGACGGTGTGTTTGTTGGGACTTGGATTGATCATGAACTCTTGATGGCCCGCATGGCTGCTTTAGATTGCAATCTCCCTTTGATCGAGGGGCCTGACAGGGGTGTGTTGCGCACTCGCACAACCATTGAGGCCGCTCAACATCCGAAGGGGGCTCTTTGGTCTCACGTGTTGGATGCAGAGCCTCTAGCCCTTTGTGGCCATTCGAATGGATTTGCATTTGTGCTCTACAAGAAGGGGATTTACGCCATGGGGAACGATGCTGGAGAGCATTGGAGGATTGAATTACCAACATGGCCCGAGTTGAAAAAATTACCACGGGCCAATGACATAGTTGCTGCAACACTCAACCATAATTCGATTAAGGTATGGTCGCGAGGAGGAGGAAGAAACACATATGATTTGCAAACGGGCGACCTCATTTCGACCGATGTGTTCGTCTACGACGGCGTTCTTCAGGAAGTCCATTCAAAAAACGAACATGAACTCTTAGTCTACGACAACGGAAGTGTGGTCTGGTTGGGTGCAAACGAAGTTCGCGCGGAAGGCCAATTAGCGGGTCCGGTTCAGCATGCCTTTTGGAATGAAAATGAATCCGCATGGCGAATTGCCGGTTGGAGAGAGGAACTGTATTTGTCTAGCGAAGGCATCAAACGAACAACAATGAGCGAAATTCCAGTTCATATACTCGACCATAACGATCGAATCTTCCTGTTGTTGAACAACGGAAAATGGATCGAGTCAACTCTTTGACATCAGCTAAATTGGTGAAGCACCGAACGGCGCTAAATCAATCACTCAATCGTTTCAGTGTAGCCACAGCGACCGCAGGATTTGCGGTCTTTGTGAACAGCCAAGAAAACGCCGGGTCCACACTCAGGACAGAATTCAGCATTGCGAGTCAATGTACCATCTTCACCGACGGAATACTTCGACCACTTTGCGCCGGCTTTAGGACCGTCGCCCATCACTCGTCACCTCCTTCGGAGGATTCTTCAGCCTCAGGCGCCTTTGCAGTCCAGAACTGCTCATGGCGCTTGTGAATGTACGAAGGCTCAACAGCCATCGATTCTTGGTCCCCGTAAATGTAGGCCATGCCTGTCGTAAGAGGTTGTCCAAAACGGGTGTTGCAATCCTTGACCACGATGCAGTCAGGGTTGGATCCTGGTTCAAGTGTACGCACGAGTTCCATGACTTCCTTGCGGGATGGAGTGGCTTTACCGATGTGCTGCCAGCGGAAGTTGATTTCCACTCTGTTGAGAAGTTTGTTTTCGATTCTGTTTACAATTTCCATGTTGTTCATCTCCTTATCGGTTGCTTACTTTGAGAGCGTATTTTCCTGGTTGTTCAAC
>CALKDX010000110.1 GCA_938084455.1 Candidatus Poseidoniaceae archaeon | reverse complement strand
AGTCGTGCCAAACACCATGCCACGGTATCCTATCCACAACATCACGAGGCCTAAAATTGCATATCCGTTTGGCACAAAGGGCTTTTTTGTGTGGTTCATTCTCATGACCCAATCATGAGAAAGAACGGTGCTGTGGCCTGACTTTTGTTCGATTGAAAGCTTGCGCTCATTGACCACGACGTGTACCCTTCCGGGTGTTCCAACTAAGTGCAGTCCATTGAAGACTTCAGAGTCTTCTGCACTTTGTGGACTCTCCTGTTGTCCAATGATGCGCATCCCAACGCGCAAAGGGGGCCTTGTGGGTTATCAAACCACCGACAAAAGTCAAGCAAAAGCCCATCGAAATCGTACCCTTTTTTCTTCGCCGAACCTCGCCTTTGGGGGCCAATTTCCAAGGATGGCATGGTTTGTCCGGGCGTTCACTTAAAATGTCAGAAGGGGGGCTTCCAATCTGAGAGTCATGGCTGAAATCATCGCTGAAGTGCTGGCCGGAGAGTTAGGTGAAAAAGTGATGGAATCTGTTGGTGATGCCACTGAACGTTGGTCGAACCGGTGGTGGTGGGTCATCGTTCGTTGGACCGTTATTATCGCACCTTTTATTGCACTCGCAATCTACTACTTTGTGCTTTGATTTCATTCAAGCCATTCGAGATCTGCACTGCCCATGATCCTTGGTTTTGAATCAAGTTGAGCAATCAAGGTTGGCTCTGGGTGTTCACGGCGAATGAAGAGAGGGGTTTCCCATGCCACAATTGCACTGTTTCCCTCGGCCGACGCAATGCGTCCAACAACGAACTGAAGGTCGACGCTTGCATGGATTACATCGCCTTCAGCCAGCACGCGCTTTTGGAAAGGAGATCGCGCCAACTCGATTTTGGATTTGCTGTGGGCAACCACCGCTAATGGGACGCTCGTGTTGGTTTTTTTGTCCTCGATGGCGGGCCGAACCAACAACGTCCCACTGCCAAGATGGTCTTCCTTTGCATTTCGAAGGGCAAGGCCAACTCGGTCGCCTGCTTTCGCCGCAGGGACATCGTCGTCCATGACTTGGAGGGACTTCGCATTCCCAGTCCCGTTTGCCGGAAGGAGGACCAATTCATCATGAACATTGACGGTTCCAGATTGAACATAACCAATGGCGACCAAGCCGATTCCCTTGACGTTAAAATGCTGGTCGACAGGAATCACCAATGGGGCCTCAGCGTTTGCCTTCAGTTCCTCTGCGCAGTCATCCATCAGATCATACAGCATGTTTCGCAATTCAATTCCGTCGTTTTTAGCGAATGTCCAGCCGCCAAGACCAGCTTGTGAAAAGAGCATTTTCACTTTGTCTTCATCCACCCATTCACCTTCTGGTGGATTGATGACTGCAAGCCCTTTGCTGAGGCTTGAACTGGCAAAGGCCACAAGGGCTTCACCGAGGGTAGCGTCGATGCCTTGCACCTCAATGACGCCGACCCGGGCCGCCGATAGGGCGTTGAGGAAGGGGCGCAATCGCTCAGGGTACTTTGCTGGACGAATCAGGGATAGAATCCGTGGACCATCAGGGCCGCTTTCCTTGTGGACATAAGTGTGGACATCGCGTTGGTCCGTGGGTTTCGCAATTTCTCTGGCAAGGTCATCGCTGCCAATCATTGCAATGTTGAGAACAGGCATGGCCCTGCCACCTGTAAAGCCCACATGAATGTAGGGGTGCTCAGTCGCTGGTATTGGCTCGCATCTGTTCACGGATGCGGTGGGCATGGTCCCAATCTTTCTGTTCGTCCTCATTCTCAACGGTCAATTGTGGAATCGGAATCGGGCGCATCATCGAATCGATGGCGACAAAGAAAAAGTAACCCTCACAGATTTTCTTTTTCTTCCATGTGGCTTTGTCCACGGCCATTGCGGTGACTTTGGTGCATGCGGTGTGGGTGCTTGTGAAGACCACTTTTCCAGTCACTTCAAGCAGATCGCCTTGCCGAGCAGGCGCAATGAATTTCAACGTGTCAATGGAAATAGTGACGAATTCTCGGTGTGCGAATTTCGAACAGGCTATGCCCCCTGCCTTGTCCATGATGGAAAGCAATCGTCCACCGAACAGTGTGTCATGGTCATTCGTATCACCTGGGAAAATGTGTTCTATGAGCGTCACAGGCTCTTTTGAGTAGGGTTCCATGCCTTTGCCAGCCACATCACATTCATGAAGTCATGGAAGAGAACACCAATTCGAGGGGTGGTTTCATCACCTGACCGCCCTGCCGGCTGGTATGGATGAGGTCAAGGTCTGTGTGGCGTTGGTTTCAGGAGGGCTCGACTCGCCCGTGGCTCTCGCCCGTGCGCTCAAAGCGGGTTGGACAGTTTATCCAGTTCATTGCAGTCAAGAACCCGTGGTCGGACCCGAAGCTGAGGAAAAGACAATCGCCACCTTACGGCATTTTTTGAAGGCGAGCGGGCCAATTGGTGAGGCTGCGCGCAGCCAATTGCACCCCGTGCTAACGGTCGTTCCGGTTGCGCCTCAATTGGCCCTCTTCACCGAAAAGTGGGCGCACACAGAGTACTTCATCCACATGAAACGAATGTACCATCGGCTTGCTGACTTTGCTGCACAAGAAGTTGCTGCGACGCACCTTTTGACGGGTGAGAACCTCGGTCAAGTGTCCTCTCAGACCTTGGGCAACCTCGGTAGCATTGAACAGGCCTCCTCACTGATCCCGCTGAGGCCCTTGCTTGGTTTTGACAAAAATACCATCATCAGCATGTCTCGCGTTTTAGGGGTGTATGAATTGAGTTTAGGGCCTGAAGTGTGCGACGCTTTGGGGCCGACAACACCGGTGACAATTGCCAATCAGGAATGGCTTGAAAAGAGTGAGTTACGAGCAGGCGGGATGCAGGAATTATGCGAAAGCGCTTGGGTACTACGTCGCCATGTTGACCTGTGATTGCGCGGGGTAAACCACACCACAGTTAGGTGGCTCATCCTTAGGCACGAATGCGATGCGATTTTAGGGGGAAGAAACCTCGCGTGAGAAGCAGGTGAGTCCATGACACACGAGAATCGAACACTAACCGCCCCGTTATTCCTTGTAGCACTGATGCTGCTGGCACCATTTGCTGGTGCAGCAAGCGTAACCACATTCGCAAATTCAGACGCTGATGCCGACATCGTAATGCGTGACGGCTCACCATTTTCTAACCTTGATGACGGAAGCATCAACCTCCCCGCAACCGACACTGTCACCAGTGCGAGTCTTGACATTTCAGTCAACATGGTGGAGCATGCTTCCCATCAGCGGATCGACACAGACACCATGTCTCGCGTTTGGAATCCGAATTACAACAACCAACTCACCAAGTTTTCCAACGCCTCCCATTTCACCTTTGAAGACGGAGCAACGGCCACTGCGGTCTCCCTTACCGCCGAGGGCGTGCTCACCGATTTCGAAGAAACCATGGCTGGATTCATCGATGAACGTCCTTTGTACAATAATTGGTACGGGTTCGACCACGGTGAATTAGGCACACCAGGTGCTCCACCAATACCGGGTGTCCCTGATTGTGCCTCGGGTACCTACTGCTGGGGTACTGGCCTTTCAGACGGCGACTACACCGATGAGTTCACCAACCAAAACGGTGGTCTCTATGCCCTAAAATCACCCACTATGTACGTCGATTTGGCGTTGAAAGACACCACTGCATATTTCGATTCATATCACGACCTTGATCGAATCACGCCACAAGGTACGAACCCTGCAATAAAGTACACAGATTGTGCTTATGTGCAAATTCGCACATCGAGCAACGGTGTGTTCCCACCTGATGCATCAGGCTTCCAGTACATCGACATCGATCTCGGCAATTCAAGCGGTGTTGGCTACTCGAACGGTTACTACCGAGTGAGCACCGGCTCAAACAACGCTGGAGAGATTTACAACAGTTGCAATGGGGTTCCAGCAGGTGATTATGCCCTCGGTGGTACGTCCGTCAGCGCAGGCAACCCAACTGGCTGGGCAAGCATTGCCGTCGACTTGGTTCAATACCTCGGACAGTACGTCCAACTTCGCTTTGTCATGGATGACAACGACATCAACACCGCTGATGGCGGTGTTGCCGGCTGGTACATCGATAACTTCCGTCTCGGCGACCGCCTCCCACAAAGCGCAACCATGGACATCAATGGATTCCTGCCATCTGTTCAAGGCGGCGAAAACCAACCAAACGGATACGGTATTCTCACCATCGAATCAGAGACCACTTCCTCTGCTACCCTTTCGCTTGAGGTGCTTGACTCAGCGACAGGCCAAACCGTCATCGACAACCACGGCAATCCAATGATCGGCCTTCAAGGGAAAATCATTGAACTTTGGGATGTCAACACAACTGAGCACCCCTCTGTCAACTTCCGCCTCACCTTCGACTCTGGAACTTCTCGTCTGTCGACTCCGGTGTTCCATGGATTTAGCATTGGAACCCGCGTCGGTACCGGCTTCAACCAGACTGATGGAATGGTGAGCGGGGTCGTCAACGGTGTTTGGGAAGCAACTGGTGGTATGCCGATGATCTATTCTCCAATGCTTTCAGATTCGTCCTTCTCACCAATCCTTGAGCGCAGCAGCTTCTCGAAGCCAATCACTCGAATATCCGCGCACATCCAAGACGATTGCACTGAAATTCCGACCATCGACATCCAGGGCTACGGCGGCGATGGCATCATCGGCATGATCCCGGATACAGAATACGTCCTCACTGCTCCAATTTATGGATTTGAAACCATGATGTCCTATCAAAACAACTGCAATGTGGGCGGAATTTGGTTTGACTTAACCTTCGGCCACCATGCGGAACATTTCCTTGTTGACGTTGCGAACGACAGCAACATTGATTGGGGCTTTGATGAACCGGCGTTCGGTGCATTTGGCCGACAAACTCAATTCCTCCTCAACAAGATTGAGGGCATTAACTATGGCACAAACTCCGCAAACATCACCACTGATTTGAGTGGTGTTGCAGAGGGTGGAAGTTTCATGCTTCCAAAGGGTGCAACTGTCCTCTCAACTGATTTCGTCCTTGATGAAATGATGATTCATTCAACCACCGATCCAACGGAGGGCTTCGACTTCTCAGTGCTTTCTGGTACCCAGTCAGTCAGCCTTGGCGAAGTTGGAAACTTTACTCGAATGCTTCCTGAATTCCTGAGTGAAACCGACTTGACTGCAGCATTGAATTCATTGCTCTCCAATCCGTTGGTCCCTGTGAGCCATATCGACGCTTATGGCAATGAATGGATGACCTTCCGATTCAAGGCCGATTCACCAAACGCATCAACAGGAGCCACCATGGTCATCCGTGATATCGATGTGGTGTACAACTTCACAACCACGCTTGATAATTCAAACGGATTAGATCTCGAACTGAACAAGGGCGTTGCGCTTTGGACCGGTGGACCTATGGCGAACGTCGAAATTGCCGTGACCTCCACCAGTGGAGGTGGTTTGACCTTCTCAAACCTCAACATCCTCACAGCAAGCGGCTATGACAACACGCTGTCCGTCACTGGCAATCCAGTCGGGTTCTATCCAAACGGTGATTTGTATGAAATCGTCACCACCCACACCGTTGCCGGTTCAACAGGCGCTACACTCGCTGAGAGTCGGCTCACCCTTGAATCAAGCACCGGAACTGTTGTTCTCTCTTACAGTGACACCTTCGGATTTGCCGAGGCATCCGATGAGGACGACCTCATCAGCCTAGAATCAACCTCGACCCATTCGGACATCACCGATGGAAAGTCCGTGACCTGGCGGTTCATTGTAAACTCAAATTGGGAGGACACCGATGAAGTGCGCATCTATTCAGGACTCATCGCAAGCGATGGCGTCAACGGCCTACCTTCTGCTGTGTTGATGGCTCCGCCTGGTGGAAATGCAGTCGAAAACGATGCAATCATCACCAACTTCGAAGTTCGAAACGACATCGGTCTGTCCCAAGACTTGGACAATGGTAAGTCGAATCAAATCGTCAATCTTGCAGGCAGCATCCGCCTTGAGAACCTCGACATTTCTCCAGACCCAAGTCGCTACTTCATGGTGCTAGAGCAGAAATACATCAACACCTCTTCTGAGAACTTCACCATTGAATGGCTGCCGGTTGAGAACCAATCAGGCGTGATTGGCGGTGATTTCAATCTCGATATTGATCTTGGATTCGCAGCTGGCGAGGAAACGTACAGGTTCAGAATTGACGGCTATGAGGGCGGCGACACGCTCTGTCCTGCCGCAGTTTACCGACCTGACAGCGACTGTGCCATTCCATTCAACCTCTCGATTGATACACTCGACCCTTCGTTGATTGAAGTCAAGATTTTGAACGGCCAAGTTGACCCGTCTCTCGAAAGCAACTGGCGTACAATGGTCGATGACACATGGGTTGTTCCGTCAGCAAATCAACAAATCCGCCTCTTGGCCTATGACTTGCCAAACCCACCATCCTCTCTCGACATCAAGATCTGGGTCGAAAACGATCACGACACCAATGGTGACGGGCATGCAAATGCTTCGGAATACATCACGGTTACCGTGAACAACGACGGAGAGGCACCGTTCGCAAATTACACTGGATCCTTCAGTGACATGGCGAACATCGGTGCAGACCCAGTTGGAAAGGTCTCCGTCTGGATCGAAGGATACGACCTTGCTGGCAATCCAATCAACGGAGGAGCTCCTGGATTCGAAGACGATCACTTCACCTATGTTTCGATGAATTCCAAGTCTCCGGTCATTCGTAATTTCTTCATTGACGACTCTCAAGACGGACGATTCCTTAACTCAAATCAACCACAGTACGACGGAAAGTGGAATCAAACCATGTATGCTGGCAATCAATACTCGTTAATTGTTGAAGCAAACGACGACAATGGATGGCGAGACGTGGATTATTTCCACCTTGATTTGGCTGATAACCGTGACGATATGAACGTCTACTACTACCCGAGAAACGAAACCGCTTGGAGCGATTCGCCTTGGATTACAATCCTTGAAGAGAGTGAAATTTCCGACGGTCCACGAATGCTCCGCATGGACGGAGGCGCATTGATCGACCCGTTCGAAGCCGACTTCATGCTTGACCTACCAATCCGTATCGATTGGGGTGTGCTTGGCGCAACCACTGCGCTCAACAACCCGGTGCTCTACATGCAAGACCTCGACAACCCAAGGTACAGAATGCTACCTGCCCCGGGCCGCCACATCCAAGATTGGTACTACAGCGACGGTATCCAACTCGACTTCCGAACCGATGAGGTCAACGATTTGATGGTTACACCGCTCTTTGCAGACTTGTCAGAACCTCAAACTGAAGACGTTCGCAAAGGATTCGTCTATCCAGGTGATACCATTGCATTCACCGGACAGTACGCATATTTGGATGGAATCAACAACGACGTGTTCATCACTCCAGAAATCCCACTGACATTGGAAATCACCCGCCAAGACGCCGTTGCAAACGGTGCTAAGGGCTATGTTCCATTCCCTGGTGAAGTCACCTACCACACCTTCACTGGTGGCGTGTTTAACATTAACATCACAGCCGCTCCTGTAGCGAATGATTACCAGTACTCATTCAGACTCTGTCCTTTCGATGATCCAACAACTGCTCTTGATGATGCCACTACGTGTGGTCCTGATGAGATTGGTTTGCCGGATGGGGCAGTTGATACAACGCCTGCGGTGTGTGCTGGTTCGAGTTCATACGGCTGCTCGGTCTTCAACATCAAGGTGGATGGAAACCCACCTGAAGTCAACACTGATTCATGGACTGCTAAGCGCGGTGCAACCGGTGAAGTGATTTCTGGAGATATGCCAACATCAACCTACCATTGTGTGGATGTTGAAGTTGTGCTGAAGGAACGTGAAGCCTTGTTCCAGGGCGATGTCAACGTGGCTTGGAGTTTCTACTCCGATGCGAGCAACAACATCGTTTGGCCACTCTTCCGAACCTCCTTTGGTGATGAGCCATTGACGGCTGAATTGACGCTCTCTCCACTGGGAGGATCCTACGCAGCAGCCGCAACATGCATTGATTTGTGGCCTCTTGAAGAAGGTCAATTCGAACCTGATGAAGAACAAATCAACAACGTTGAACTCGTGATGTGGATTGATGCAAAAGATTCAGCGGGTGCAGGTGTCATCTTCGGTGGCGGTCCAACTGAGGACGGTGGAATAGCAGCAATCTTCTCGAGTTCGGAAGAGCACAAGTCCAACTATCGCTTTATCCATGAAGAGCCAAGTTTCGCAGTTGAGAACATCATTCTCACACCTTCCTCACCAGAAGTTGGTCAAACCATGGAACTTCAAATTGAAGTTCGAAACGATGGGACCATGGCAGGTGGAACGAACTTGGTTGTTCGTTCAGTCACAGCAGGTGGAATTCCGGTGTTGGAAGCCACCATACCAACCGGTGATATTGACATCCTGCAAAAGAAATGGGTGACCGTTGAATTGACTCAATTCACTCAAGCAACGACCGGTATGTATTACCTGATTTCAGATGAAACCACCAATGAACTGCTGTTCAACGGGTCTTCCGAAGGCCAACAATTCAACGTGAAGGTACAGAGCGAATCCAATGACGGCGGCACGGTTCTCCTGCTGCTTGTTGTGCTGGTGACCATCGTAGTGATCCTCGGCGTGGTTGTCTTTGTCCTTGTTCGCCGAGAAGACGGTGAGAGCATGTTCGACGACGATGAGGATCTTGACGATGTTCCAACAAAGGCATACGCAGAGCTTCCAGGTATGGCAACAGCCGCACCTGCAGCCAATGTCACTCCAGAAATGGCTAACGCCATGGCTCAGTTCCCACAATGGACTCAAGAGGAAATTCAGGGATACTTCGACCAAGGATGGAGCGTAGAAGCGCTACAAGACTGGGTCAAAAACCAGTGAGCGTGAAGAGCTTGCCAGAGCGATTGGATTGGGCTGACCATGCTTGGTCTGATCCCGATGGAGGCACAATCTTGCTCCACGGTGTTCTGCCAACGGTTGTGTATCCGCGAACCATGCGGCCACGTGAAACATGGCACGCTTTAGCAATCCTTGAAGCACCTGATGTTGTCGACATGTGGGTTCAGGAAGAAAAGGACGAAGCAGAATCCCCCGGTGTTAATCTTGCACACGGTTTGATTTCCGGCGGTTCCTTCGGGATTTACCTCGATGAAATTACATTGCTTGAGGATGTCAAATCAGGCAGCTTCCCCGATCCAGAACCACGACGCTTGCATCGAAACGCCGAGCGTCACGATCGTCCAGTCTACTTCATTGAGCCAACAGCCGACGATGAATTCTGGAATGAGCACCTGACCAACGAAGCCAAAGCAGCCTCGCATTGGAAAAAACTGCTCGGGATGATTTCACTGGGTGGAAAATGGAGAAAGCGCGTCAAAAAGAACATCTTTTCCGCCCAAAAACCGCCCAGGGGCATCTCGCCCAACTATGGTTCAGCAGCGGTCTTAGCCGCCACATGGTGGGACCTCAATGAATGGCTTGTTGGTGAGTCGGTCGTCAAGGCTCGGGACTTGCGGTATGCAGAGCGTCTCCGTGGTGCTCTTGCAGATGTGCGAAAGAGCCACGGGGACGAAGCAGTGTTGCTTTTACCGTTGTTTTTACCACACCGGAATGCGGTTTTAGCAGCACTCGAAAACCTTCCCGAAGCAGAGGAGATTACTTCATACCCAACCGATTCGGACAACACAGAGGAGGAGTGACTATGGCGAGCGCAATCGAAGTTAGAATTGAGAACCAACTTGTTCGATTCGTACCGCCAAGCCCTGTTGATCAGGCGTCAGTCGTCGCTCAACTTGGAGGTCAACAGACCGGTGGCGTCGTCATCAAAGTCCTCGATCGCCCACGTGCAACGCTTGTCATCGACCAAGCCGGGCGAATTGTTGTTCACGGAACTCACCGAGTTGAAGCGGCTCGTGCTGCAGCAAAGGAATTGATGCTGCGCCTTGGATTGAACGATGCGGGATTGGAAACAGAACTCGGCCCCGTAGTCGCCTCCTTTGAGTTTGGTCAAGCCCTCCTTGTCGAAAGCGTGGTTGGGGATTTTGGAGCAGGAACTGCTCATTTTGACGAACGCCTCGGTTGCACCATCGTCGATGACACACGTCACAACCTCACCCTTCACATGTGGCCAAATGGTCGCTGTGTTGCAACTGACGCTCGCCATCGCAACATGGTGGCAATGGCTGCAGTGTATTGGAAAGGCCGATTCAATGAGCGAAACCTCTTGGTTGAACGCATTTGATTGGATTTTAGCCCATGCGTTGAAAGGTCAAGCCTCCATCACAAGCATGAGGTTCATACATGGCTGCTGAGGTAAAGTGGAATGGTCCAATTGTGGACAATCATTTCCATTTGAATCGAAATGGCTTATTTCTTCAGGCAGCGGGAGAATTCAAGCGGGTTGGCGGCACTGATCTGATTCTTGTTCATTGTCCGGATTTCTCCTCACCCCCAACCACGAGAAATGGCCACCTTACCACCTACCAAGATACAGTTCGGATGGCAGAAGAAGTCCGAAAAAAACACAATCTCGGTGTCCGAGTGGTTTTAGGACCTCATCCAGCAGCTTTTGCTCATCAATTTGAGGCCTGGTTGCAAGAAGATGGTGAGCATGGGGCAGAGCGAGCAATGGAAAATTATCGGGACAGCATCGATGCAGCGTTGGAACTGGTCCACGAAGGAAAAGCCCACGCAATTGGGGAAGTTGGAAGGCCGCATTGGCCGGTCAGCGACCGCGTTTGGGGCCTTTCAAATCAACTGCTAGAAGAAACGATGAGCCTTGCTCGCAGGGAAGGTGTGACCCTTCAGTTGCATGTTGAGGGAGAATTAGAATCGACGTATGGTGACCTGGCTGCAATGGCGGAGCGCGTTGGCCTTGACAAACAACGTCTTGTTCGTCATTACGCACCGCCTACCGTTTCTGGTGATGTCACCCAGGGCCTCACTCCTAGTGTTTTGATCGGCAAAGGAGCCATCGAGGAAGTGCTTGCGACTGCCGAATCCTCAACCCATGGATTCCTGCTGGAAACGGATTACATGGATGACGTACGCAGGCCAGGGGCAGTGCTTGGTCCGAAAACAGTTCCAAAGCGAACTCAACAATTGCTTGATGGCGGTCTTGATGAATCCTTCTTGTGGAAAGCTCATCAGGATTTGCCAGATTTACTCTATGGACCTTCAGAATGAATCTTGGGTGCAAAGAGTCTGTGACAAAGGAACTATTCGCCATCACATTGATGAGATAGCGCCTTTAGCGTTGGCTCATGGAACACTCGCGAAGAGGCTTCACAGCGTTGCTCGTGCTCGCTTTGTTCGTCCTTCCAGCGCTCGGGTCACCAGCCTCAGCCCAAGGCTCACCTTTGCCGGCTGTTGAATTGGATTGCGGACCAGATCCAGTGATGGATGTTCATCCAAATTCATACGAAGATGCCGTTCTCCAATGCACGGTCACCAACCCTACTTCTGCCAGTGAAGTGGTTGAGGTGAACAAAGTAGAATGGGATGGTATCAATGTTGAGATGACCCTGAGCGAGGATGAATTCACCCTTGCTGCTGGCGATGAAGAGAGTTTCAACATCGTTTTCAGCGGTCAAACAAGACTGCCAGCCTCCCTCACTTATGATTTTGAGATTGAAGCAAAGGTCATATCATGGAATAACCTTCCATACGGGCAGTTGCCAGATGGACCATGGGTGGCCAACACCTCGTATTTGGGTGATTTTTCAATCGCTTCCTACGGCATGGTCGAGTTGCTCATGTCGGACAAAACCACCCGTGAACTTTCAATCTCTGAAGAGGTTGAATTCACCTTCCAATTCACCAACAAAGGCAACGATGCTGACGATATTCGAGTCAGCATCGCCAATGAAGCCGACCTTTCTGCTGCAGGGTTTTCATTCCCCGGGGGCACCTTCGTGTCTGAAGATGTTGCCTACCAAGGGACTTCCAGCCTCAGAACCTTGACCGTTCGTTCTCCTTCTGAATTGACCGAAGACATTCGCCTTCCAGTGATTTTCAAAGCAGAAAGCACAGTCGACAGCGATGCACCATCAAGCGAAATAACCGTTCAACTCAACGTTGTAGCACCGGGTCAATCCAATTCACTCGGCGGGAACTTAGAAGAAATTGACAAGGATCAATTGCTTCAATATGGGGCAATAGGTGGTGCCGTGATTCTCTTGTTGTTGTTGATCGTTGTCTTAGCAAAAGCAACAAAACGCTCTTCCAAAACCCCAGATTCAGGAGTTCTAATCCCAACTCCACTGGAAATTCCTGAGGAATCAACGCCTTCAGCTGGCGCACTCGATGATGAGTTTGATGATTTCTTTTCTAACTTGGATGCCCCCTCTCAACCGGATGAATTTGACACTTTATTCGATGAATTGTAGGTCTGCCCGGCGGTTCAAAATGGGTCGCAGATTAGCGGTTTAACCGGTCTTTGCAGAGGGAACAGTGATAGGTTAGGTGTGCTGGCCAACACCTACCCATTGGGTAGGTGCTGTTATGCTACAATTGCAAGGTAAGACCGCATTTGTCTTTGGAGTGGCCAGTGAGGATTCAATCGCTTGGGCCATTTGTGAACAATTAGCGGCTGCAGGTGTGACGCTGTATCTTGGTTTCCAGAAGCGATTTATGAGCCGTGTCTTTCAGTTAAAGGACAAACTTCCCCAGATTGGAGGGTTCTACCCCTTGGATGTCGAGCAAGACGCAACAACCAAGGAATTCTTTGATGCATTTGCTGCTGAACATCCCGGTGTGAAGGCGGACATCATGATTCACGCCATCGGTTTTGCTCCCCGCAGTTGCTTTGATCGGCCGATTTTATTCGTTGAAGATCAAGACATCAATAAGGCCATGACCATTTCAGCCAACTCGCTCCAACGATGCCTCAAATTTGCTCTGCCGTACCTCAACCCCGGTTCTTCAACCGTCACCCTTACCTACGCTGCTTCGACGAGGTTTGTGCCGAATTACGGCATCATGTCAATGGCCAAAGCAGCATTGGAGTGCTGGACGCGTGAACTTGCTTGTCATTTGGGGCCAGAGGGTCATAGAATCAATGCGATTTCCTCGGGGCCAATCAGAACGATTGCTGCGGGAGGGATACCTGGCTTTGACAAAATCTTAGATCATGTCGAAGCAAATGCACCTCTCCGCCGAAACGTCAACCAAGACGATGTTGCTGGTGCAACATTGTGGCTTGCAAGTCCATTAGCTAGCGGAGTAACCGGCCAGTGCATCCACGTAGACGGTGGCTATTCGATTACCATGGTCCCTCAGAGCATCATGAACGATTGAGGTGAGAACATGACAATGACGACTGCTGATGGGAAACCGTGTGAGGGCCTTGATCAAGGTCCTTTCGAACCCATTGCGGTGATTGGCTTAGCGGCCTTGATGCCAGACGCCAAAAGCATCGATGCGTTTTGGCAGAACATCATTGATTCCAAGGTCAGTATTCGTGAAATTCAAGAGGGTCGATGGCCAGGTCCAGTGGACCATTTCTACAGAGAAGGAGGGCCCGGAAACAGCCAAGAAGGATTCACATACGCCAAAATTGGTGCTCTTGTTCAGGGCTTTGAATTCGATTGGCGCCGGTGGAGGCAACCTCCTGGCACCCTTCCACAAATAGATCCGTGCCAACTATGGGCCGTTTCAGTCGCTGCAGATGCCATTGAACAGGCTGGTTATGATGGTGAAACCAAGGACATTGATCGTTCACGCTGTGGTGTTGTTTTTGCCAATGCATTGGGCGGTGAAAATCGAAACCTCTCCAACATCCGTGTGTGGTCGAACCACACCTCTCAATTGGCCAAGAAGCATGGTTTAGCAGAGCAAAACATAGAGGCGTTCAAAGAAGACTTGTTGGAAGGCACGCCTCGTATTGATGAAGACACAATGCCCGGGGAATTAGCCAATGTCGTGTCTGGCCGAGTGGCAAATCTCTTGGATTTGCAGGGGCCAAATCATGCCATGGATGCTGCTTGTGCATCCTCGATGGCCGCTGTTCTGGACGCGTGCCGTTTGCTTCAAACTCGTCAGGTCGATGTCATGCTTGCTGGTGCAACAGATCGCACAATGGATCCTGCGACCTTTTCCAAATTCAGCGCGATAGGCGCCCTTTCTCCGAGCCATTCCACTCCATTCGATGCTCGAGCCAACGGGTTCGTCATGGGCGAAGGGGCGGGCGTTCTCTTGTTGAAGCGCCTGAGCGATGCCATCGCAGACGGTGATGAAGTGCATGCGGTCATTCGTGGCATAGGTGGTTCTTCTGACGGGCGAGGCAAAGGAATCACAGCACCAAGTCAAAGAGGGCAAGTCCAAGCCATCGCACGAGCCTACAATCAAGCAGGTTATGAGGCCAGTACCGTTGAATTGGTTGAAGCGCATGGGACCTCGACAAAGGTTGGCGACGCAACAGAACTGTCGACGCTTTCCCTGCTATGGGACGGCTTTCCTCATGGCGACCACGTTGCAGTTGGTTCGATCAAATCTCAAATTGGTCACTTGAAGGCAGCAGCCGGTATTGCTGGAATCATGAAGAGCGTCATGGCTCTTCACCATCACACCATCCCTCCTTCGGCAGGGTTTGAAACACCAAATCCAACCGTTGAATGGAGTGAAATCCCGTTTTTCGTGCCGACTGAGGCTCGGGATTGGCCAAAGCCAGAAGGCCACCCTCGACGGGCTGGAATCTCAGCCTTTGGATTTGGAGGCACCAATTTTCATGTCGCACTGGAAGGCTATGATGCCGCTTACCACAGTGAACTTGCAGCAAAATGGGAGCAGCGATGGGCAGCCTACGCAGCCATTGAACAACCAACTTCCGCTGGCCCAAGCGTCCCGTCAGTGCTTGACTCGGCCGCTGTGCCGAGCATGACTCACGAACAACTCAAGGCGATTGAAGGCGGCATGGTGCTTCTTTCCTCTCACGACATGGAGGGCCTGAAATCCAAGGTGACGGACCTTTCATTCAAAGGGACTACTTTTGATGAGGATCCAAAGGGTATACGCCTTTCCAACACCCTTCAACAAGCGTCAGCGAATTTTGATTCATCGGCTCAACTTCGAATGGCCATTATAGCCACTTCATGGGCTGATTTTGAGAAGCGGTGTGCATTAGCGATCAAAGCGATGGACGATGAAGAAAAGTGGGGCTTCCTTCAGGCACAAGGCGTCTTGATCACAAACGACGCTCCACTTCACGAGAACGCCAAAGTTGCGCACATGTACCCGGGTCAAGGCAGCCAGTATGTCGGTATGACTCACGATTTGCATCAACGCTACAGCGCAGTTCAACAGGTGTGGTCCCAAGCTGACCAAACGATGATCGATGTTCTGGATGGGGAAACACTGTCGAGTTTTGTCCTCCGTTCCAACCTCTCGAAAGAAGAGCAAACAGAGGCAGAGCACAAACTGAAGCAAACGGAGTACACTCAACCAGCAATGCTCACTGCAGACCTGGCTTTGGAGAGGGCGCTGAATGACCATGGGCTTCACCCCGATATGGTGGCTGGACATTCCCTTGGTGAGTATGCTGCTCTCATGTCAGCTGGTATTCTAGATATGGACGGAGCGTTGCGTGCAGCCGCAGCTCGTGGAACTGAAATGGGTGCGGTTGAGATTGAGGATAAAGGGCTCATGGCCAGCGTAAGTGCACCCTACGCTGAAGTTGAAGCAATCATCAATTCCATCGATGGCTATGTGATCGCAGCCAACAAAAACTCGCCCAAAATGACCGTGATTGCAGGAGAGACTGCGCCCGTCAAAGCGGCCATGTCTGCGTTCGAGGAAAGAGGCTTCCAGTCTATGCCGTTGGCCACTTCTCACGCCTTCCATTCACGGATTGTCGCACCAGCAAATGAACCTCTTCGCCGATTCTTAGAAAGCCTCGAAATTCGTTGGCCAAAGATTCCAATTACGGCCAATGTGGACGGCACATTTTATCCAATGAATCCCTCGGATTCAGAGGATTTAGAAGCCTCAAAAGAGGCAGTGTTAAGCAAATTAGCCCTTCAAATGGCTTCCTCTGTGGAATGGACTTCACAGATTCAAAGCATGTACGATGCAGGCGCTCGAATCTTCATTGAAGTCGGTCCAAAACGAGCACTGAGCATGTTTGCGGCTCAAATTCTCGAAGAGCAACCGCATTTGCCGGTGATGACCAACCACCCAAAGCAAGGTGGTATCGCTTCTTTCTTGACCGCATTGGCCACCATGGCTCTTGCAGGCCGACAAGTGAACTGGCCCAGTCCAACATCCGAGGCGCTGACCGAGGCGTTCAGGGCAGGACCGATTGAAGCCCACAAAGCCATCTCTCCATTTGAGGATTTGCGAACCCGGGCCCGCCCTCTGCCTTCAGCAAACAGTTCTACGGCTTCATCCGAAGTCCAACACACCGTCACTGTGACTTCGCCTTCAGTTGACCCCGAGGTTGCAGCTCAAAGGGCAAAGGATGCATATTTGGGCGACAGGATTGCTGCACTGTGTGGCTATCCAGCTGCCTTTTGCAACGGCATGGTGAACCTTCGATCGGGTTTGGGCCTAAGCGATGCTCACATCACCACGCTGTTCCAAACCATCGCTGCGGAAGCCGACACCGACTCTTCTGTGGACGTCAGCACGGCAGAAACCGTTGCTGACCTTGCCCGATGGGTTTCCTCTCCACCGTCATCGTGGTCTCCTCGCACCTCCATGACGCATCGCTCCAGTTCGTCCACTCAACCTTCGCCAGCCAACTCGGGGCAC
>CALKDX010000109.1 GCA_938084455.1 Candidatus Poseidoniaceae archaeon | reverse complement strand
GAAAGAAAGAGAAACAAACCGAGGCAGATACAGTCAACTGACATATCATTTCCACGAAGTCGCAAGGGTTCTCTCAAACCCCTCAAGACATTATGGAAGAGTACAATGGGTGTTCAGCCGGCCAGTACACTGCCTACCCTTTAGATCACAGTTCCGTGATGTCGTCTCGCTCTGTTGAAACCCCAAACGCTTCTTGCGCCTTGGCGTAGACTGTCCCCTCAATGGTGCCTTCTCGAACCAATGAAGAAAGAGCCGCAAGTGCGATTGCCGCACCGTCGATTTCGAAGAACCGGCGGAGTGCTTCTCGGGTGTCTGAACGGCCAAAACCGTCGGTACCAAGTACGGTGTAGTGACCGCCGACCCACTGTCGGATCATGTCTGGCACGGCTGCCATGTTGTCGGAAACTGCGATAACGGGGACTGTGGCCTTACCGAGCAGTTGCTCAATCCATGGCTGCCTGACCTCTTCGGTAGGATGAAGGCGGTTGTATCGATCACAGGCTAATCCCTCTCGACGCAACTCGCCATAGGAGGTGGCCGAGTAAATCTCAGCACGGACGCCAAGCGCTTCGAGCTTCTCGACCGCATCAAGCACTTGGACCATAATTGGACCCGACCCAATCAGTCGAACGATTGGTCCGTCACCTTTCGGTGCGCCTCGAAGCATGTACATGCCGCGAATGATGCCTTGATCAACGCCTTCTGGCTTTGGCGGCATTGGGTAGTTTTCATTGTACACCGCGATGTAATGGATGACGTCTTTGTCTTGGCCGTACATTTCATCGATGCCATGGTGGATAATGGTGGCCAGTTCGTAAGCGAACGCAGGATCCCAGGCACGAACGGCTGGGTTGGTGTGCGCCATCAACAGGGAATGACCGTCTTGGTGTTGGAGGCCTTCACCGTTGAGCGTGGTGCGCCCTGAAGTTGCACCCATCAGGAATCCACGGGCTCGCTGATCGGCAGCCGACCAAATGAGGTCAGCCACACGCTGAAACCCGAACATGGAGTAGAAGGTGTAGAACGGCACGGTTGGGTAGTGGTGGGTGGCAAACGATGTCGCTGAGGCGATAAAGGTCGATGTGGCACCTGCTTCGTTGATGCCTTCTTCCAAGAGTTGGCCCTTTGCTGATTCTTTGTACTTCATCAGCACCTTGTGGTCGACCGGTTTGTACAACTGGCCTTCGGGGTGGTAAATGCCGAACTCTGCAAACAACGGATCCATCCCGAAGGTGCGGGCCTCGTCTGGAATGATTGGAACGATGCGTTCGCCGAAGTCCTTGTCCTTCATCAAAGCGCGCAAAATACGCACAAATGCCATGGTTGTGGAGACTTGCATTTTTCCTTTGGTGCCTTCATCAAACTCGCCATAGGTGGCTTCGCTTGGCAAGGTCAAGTCAAACTTAGGAACAGTTCGGGTTGGCATGAACCCATCCATTGCCGCTCTGCGCTCTTTCGCATAGGCTACGAGCTCTGGAACATCCTCTGGCATGACGTATGGATAGGCTTCCAGATCTTCATCTGAAAACGGCAATCCAAGATCGTCTCGCATGTACTGCATGCTTTCCATGTCGGCCTTTTTCTTCTGATGCGTGGTGTTGCGGCCAGCAAAAGCAGGGCCAAGCCCATACCCCTTGATGGTCCGCATCAGCACAACGGTTGGCTGGCCCTTGTGAGCGGTTGCCTGAGCGTAAGCTGCGTGGAGTTTGAGGAAATCATGACCGCCGACATCAGCGCAGAGGTCAACAAGTTCATCGTCGCTCAGATGAGCAACAAGGGCTTGAAGGGATTCAGAATTGAACAAGTCTTTGCGGATGGTTGCTCCGTCTGCAGTCATGATGCGCTGTTCGTCTCCATCAACGAGTGAGTCGAGACGAGCAGCGAGCAGGCCGTGTGAGTCGCTGGCAAACAATTCGTCCCAACTGCTGCCCCATAACACCTTGATGACATTCCATCCAGCACCACGGAACCGTCCTTCCAATTCTTGAACGATTTTCGAGTTGCCTCGAACCGGTCCGTCGAGGCGTTGCAAGTTGCAATTCATCGTCATCACGATGTTGTCAAGACCTTCACGGCCGGCAAGAGAAAGTTGGGAAAGGGATTCTGGTTCATCGGATTCCCCGTCACCCATGGTGTACCACACGCGGGAGTTGGCCGTTGAAACAAGGCCACGATCTTCCAGATAGCGGTTGAAGCGAGCCTGATGGATCGCCGTCATCGCTCCAAGGCCCATGCTCACGGTTGGGAATTCCCAGAAGTCAGGCATCAAGCGCGGGTGAGGGTAAGAGGAAAGCCCGTTGCCGCCCGTTTCTTGTCGGAAAGCCTCCATTTGTTCGTGGGTCAATCGACCCTCAAGCCAGGCTCGAGCATAGATGCCTGGGGAAGCGTGGCCTTGCCAATACAGGTGATCGCCTTGCCCTGCACCGTCTTTACCACGGAAGAAGTGATTGAATCCGATTTCCCAAGCGTGGGAGGCAGATGCATAGGTGGAGATGTGGCCACCAATGCCATCGAAGTATTTGTTGCCGCGTGTGACAACCATCATCGCGTTCCAACGAATGATACCGTGAAGGCGTGTTTCGAGAGCAATGTCACCTGGATAGGCACCTTGTGAGCCTGGGTGAATCGTGTTCATGTAGGGGGTATTGACGACGTCGATTTCGACACCAGCATCGCGTGCAGCATCGACCGTTGAGAGCAAGAGACGGCGGGCTTCTTCTTCGCCGATTTGGTTGCGTACGGCCAAAATGGAATCAATCCATTCCTGTGTTGCAACAGGGTCTGGGTCAGGCAACGTACCTCGAACACCAAAGCGCATCTCATGCCCCTCCTTGTGCCCCCCTCCAACCTCGGGGTTTTCAACCCCTCGCTCTCAACGCGTCGCGTTTTTACACAAGCCCGTATGGAATTCCGCGTGAAAAATCCCCTTCGGCTCGCTGTCTATCGTTTCTCGAGAGCCATTTTCAAGAAAATCCGGCATAAGAGATAAAGACCGATTGGACAGGGCGGGAGGTATGTCCGTCGAGGCTATGGTTCAAACGATGATTGATGATTTAACTGCTGCACTTGGAGATGCTGTCAAGCACGACAAGGGTAACGCCGCTGCTGGTACCCGTGTCCGCAAGGCTATGCAAGCCGCAAAGGCCGCCGCACAAGATGTGCGCGCAAAGGTCCAAGCTGACAAGAACGCTTGAGGTCACGTGCGCGTCAACACGCGCCACTCGCCCCCTCCGTTGAGAAGATCTGCTTCTCCAGTTGATTCAACAACCCACCCAGTGGGAACGTTGCCTACATCTGGCGAGAGCACGACAACCGTCACTTGAGGCAAATTTTGCCGCAGATCATCAACCCAGTTCACGTCCGTCGATCGCCAATGACCGGTGATGTTGTTGGCTTCTGCATCCAGTGGATCGTAGAAAGTGTACAGCCAATGCATGCCTAGGGTCGCATCTGAAACGAAGAGAAAGTGTTCATTCTGTTCGATTGGCATCGCATCTGCAGCTTCGTCCGTCCACATGGTTTGCCCGTGAAGGCCTGCGAGCAAACTGATTGGAATCAAGAGGAGCAGCGTCATGCCAACCGCTCCGACTTGGAGGCCTGGGGCATCGATGGTAGGTGCACCATGCGCCATGTGCATGTGATTCAAGAAGACAACGAGAGGAACAAACAGCAACGTCACGTACCGACCATTGTTCCCCATTGTGAACACCACACCCGGCCAAGGTGCACCCCACAACACAGACTCATAGGTCCAAAGGGCAGCCACATAGAGCACAAGCGCCGTCATGGCAGCTGCGATCATTGCAAGCATGGTTGAGAGTTGAGCATCCTCAACTGCCCCTAACCGTTGAAGTGTTGGGCGCACAAGAGGCCAAAGTACCATCCCAAACAGAGTGAAAATCAACACCACATCAAGGACAGCAAACACCACCGCCGATGCATAACGCAAGGGCTCGTCCACCATCACCCCAAGCGTAGGGGAAGAACGCGTGGTGCCAACCACGAGAATGAAAGCAACGACCGCTGATGCGCTGACTGTTGCTGCGGAAAGTGGGTGCTTGAGCCATTGGAGACGATCGAGGTCTGATGTTTGGGCCATGTGCCAAAGCATACCAAAAGCCCCCAAAAGCACCGCTCCGCCAAGCACATGCGAAGGTTCTGCCATCCCTTTGGAAAAC
>CALKDX010000108.1 GCA_938084455.1 Candidatus Poseidoniaceae archaeon | reverse complement strand
GGTGCAGCGTTGTCAACGGAGATCTTCACTGAGATCGAAGCCCAGTTTAGGTCGCCGCCTTGGCTCATGGTCACACGGACGAGGTTGTCGTCTGTTTGGTCAGTTGTGTCGCCGTTTGCGTCTTCTGCACTAAATTGGTACAGAGCAAGGTTTCCGTCAGTGTTGCCTTCTGCGAGGGAGCTTGCCCACACAAACAGCACACCAGCAAGAACCACAGTGATTGCGACCATTAGAATGGTAGCGATAACTGGGCTTACAGCTTCATCGTTCATTTTTTCGTTTTGCATATTTTTGTCCTCCTTCCCGAAATCGGGGGTAGGTGCCCTACCGCAGCCGCCTTATTTAATCCTAATGCCTGCTTACTTCGCGGCGACCGCCAAAAACAGCGTTTTTTGGGCTTTTATCCAAATGTTACAATTATTGATCTGGCGCGCCAACGGGAGTGGAGCATTGGATTTGTAAGCGCGAACGGCGCGGAAGTTTCGAAATAACAATTTTTCCGCAAATGTTATTTTTTAGCCGCAAGGCTAGGGTGAGAAAAAGAGGTGAACAGGGTGAGAGTAATGCGGAGGGGATGGGATGCACTCAACATGAACTTCGCAGCCCTGTTCGTTTACTCCGAGGCACTCGCGGTTTATATTGGTTTTCAAGCAGAAAATGGACATCTGTCCGTTGATTGCCACAAATAGGCATCATTCCACTGTTAGAATTTCAGGGCCACCGTCGGTAATGTAGACCGTGTGTTCGAATTGGCAGATGTTTCCGCCATCGATGCAACGAAGGGCATGATAAGTTTCGAGGAAGCGAATGCTGATCAATTTCTTAACAAGAGCATTCCATTTGCTCTGACGGCTGGCCAAATCGGCCTCAGGGAATGGTTTTTCCAGCATCGGGAACGCCCAACGCTCTGCGAATGGTAACGTCGAATAGCGTTCCTCAAGGTTGCGCGCCATTTGCGCCCCGAGTGGTTTCAGTTGACCCTTAGCACGGGCTTTACGTGAAGTGGTGTGGCCTGTGACGCGATAGATGTTGGATGAATGGGGCGAACCTATGTTTTCAATCAGTCCGGAAGAGCCCGTGGTGTTGAACGGTTCAACCGCATAGACGCTGCCCTCCTCGACCACACCCGAGAAGCCCCGGTTATCAGGGCCGCAAGCATAGGATGGAATTGAAACGCCAGCATGAAGTTGCCAGGGTTTCAGTTGGTGGCCGCAGAGGTTACGGATGGGTTGGAATCCCGCATCGATTGATGGTTGGGCCGCTGCTGCACCCACCTTGTACCATGGAGTTCCTGGGTGCATGACTTCAATCGCTGCATCCCGCGCTTCCTTTGCCGCTTTGATCTGGTCAGTGTGGTTGTTGGTGTTGCCGACCTCGAACGTCAATGCGTTGTCGCCAATGTGGCCTTTGATGTGAACGCCGTAATCGATTTTGACACAATCGCCCTTTTCCAGCACTGTATCGCCAGACCAACCTTCAACGCCTTCTACTGCGTGGTTGGTGGTAAAATGCGCTGCGAGATCATTGGTGTGGATGGTTCCTGGGAATGCAGGCTTTCCACCGTGCCTGTGGATGAACCGCTCTGCGGATTCTATGATTTCATGGAAGGTCTTTCCTGGTTGAAGTTCGAGTTTCATTGCCTCGAGGGTTCGACGAGCGACATGGCCGGCATCGCGCCAGTACTTCAGACTCTCATCAACATCCATGTTATCACCTCGTTGGCAGGTGCGACGCCCTCTCTCATAATGCTTACCGAAAATCCGCTCGGTTCGTCTTCATCTTCAATGAGGGATACAAACGTACTTCCAAGCCCACCTGGGCACGCCCCTGCAAGGATTGAGTTCGGTAATAGGCCAAGTCCGATACCAGCAGCTTCAGCCGACTCAAGCGGGGGTTCTCCCGACGTGTTGGCGCTCGTTGCGGTGACAGGGCCGACGTGGGCGACAAGGGCTCGCGCGATTGGATGTTCCAAGACTCGCACTGCGATTCTCTCGCCGCCTAAGCGCGGGTCCACAGGTTGTTGTGCATCAAGCAAAAGCGTGAGCGATCCTCGAGGGAAGGCTGCAAGCAATTCATGGGCAATTGGAGGCACGACGACGAACGCTTCTGCTTGTTCCAAGGAATGGACGCCAAGGCTGACGGGTTGGTGGGCCGGTCGTTGTTTTAGATCGTACAATGCATCGAGGGCCTCGGAATTGGGCAATGTTGCTAACCCCGGAAGCGTCGAAGTCGGATAGGCAATAACGCCGCCTGCCTGCAGACTGGCGATGACAGAATCTGGCACCAATGACATGCTGAAAACCCCTTATGCATGGGCCCATTGCTCAACGTGAAGTTGTGCAACTTCGCTTGCGAGGGCTTTGTCTTCGGTTTTGATCATTAATTTTCCACTCGGATACAATGTCAAATCACATGGGCCAGAAAATGTCCAACAGAGCCTCGTTTGAATGCCGACTGTGTAACCCGATTCTGCAATGGCCGAACCGACCGCTTCAAGATTGATCGTGGTGATGCCTTCAGGGACTATTTGCCAAGCAGCCTTGTTGCCGCACAGCTCCATCACAAACCCATCGCTCATTGCAATCACTCACAAATTATCGGGGCGCTTTGGCTGAGAACCCGGTGGGCCAGAAGGCGGACCGGATGGAGGGCCGGACGGTGGCCCAGACGGAGGTCCTGATGGAGGCCCCGAAGGTGGGCCTGACGGGGGGCCAGAAGGTGGGCCTGACGGAGGGCTTGACGGAGGGCCTGACGGAGGGCCAGAAGGTGGACCGGAGGGTGGGCCCGCCGGAGGCGAAGATGAAGGCAAAGCCGGGGGCGTAGCGGCCGTCACAGGTTCATTTGCAACCGGAGGTGCTGCTTCAACCGGTGGCGTTGGTGGAGGGGTCGGGTCAGGAGAAGTTGGATTCAATGGAAGGGCGAGCAAGTCCACGACTTCTTCGGGTTCAGCGGCCGGAGCCGGTGTTGAGGCGATTGGGGCGAGAAGTGGATCGGGTTGGCCAAGTGGAGCGCTGAGGGGGTCGTTTGATTCGGCAGGTGAAGCGGTTGCCCAAGGCGGCGTTCGTGGGCCTTCTTCATCGGTTTTGGCTGCTTTAGCCTCACCAAGTTTGACTTTTGTTGCGCCGCCTGCTGCGTTTTCTCCGTGATAGGAAGTCATGACTACCGACCTTGGGTCGATCAATTCCTTTTCTTGGACTTTGCCAAAAGCGTCAAGGTTGGCGTCAAACGCGCCGCTGAACAAACTTGAGCCGATGGCGTTTCCGAACGTTCGGCCTTCTTCTGCTTCGAAGGCAAAGTCCGCTTCATAGGGACCAAGAGAGAGGTTTTGACCGCTGCCTGAAACAGAGTATGTCCAGGTGCCAGTTTCAAGTGGGAATTCAAACGAAAAGGTACGAGTGAGCCCCGGGCCCAGTGAGGTAATGGAGGTGAGTGGCTCGATTTTGGTGCCTTTATCGGTGGTGATGTAGGCTGAAAGGCCGCCAACCGGCATGGCGGATTCGTTGGTCATATCGATGGTGACGAACACGACATCTTCGTCGTCGTCGTCGATTTCCATTTTGACCGAAGTCAGGCGCGCTTCAAGCGAAGAGGTCCGTGCGTTGTGTTCGTCGCTCATGTGCTCACCTGTTGGCCACTCAACGAAGTCCTACTTCAATTCAACGCAACCGAAGGCGTGTTTCGGAAGGCAACGACCAGTCAACAGCCGCCACGGTGTGATGGGTGGTATCAATCGAAGTCCTGTATTCGCTTTCTTTAGAGCGGCCACGAATCACATCTCGTAAACCAAACCAGAGTGGACCGATAATGGGGATGAGGTAGATCAGTTTTCCAACCGCCCGTGGACCCCAATGGTGGTCTTCGAGTGGAGTGCCGTTGTCGTGAACAATGGCGATGCGCAGGCCACGTTGAGCGAGCGAGCGCCCAATGCTTCGCCCGGTGTATTTGAAATACAGATAATGTGCACCGAGGAACAAAAACCAGTTCAAAGCAAAGGCTGCAATGTAGCGTGGCCCTTCGCCTAACAAGGAAAAATCAGACATGTAGACCATGAGCATTTGGCCTGTAAGGAAATGCAACAGCAGCGTCAGAACGACGACGTCAAGCATGTATGCTGCCACCCGCTTCCAAACTGGTGCAATCAGCATGCCCTCTGGTGCAGATGCGAGGACAGCTTGTGCAAGGGTGCCGCCGCCTTGATACAAACCAACAGGACTCTCGGCCATGTTGGTGCCTAGGTTCTGCCCTTTGTCAACTATTGGCTATTGGGTTCAGCCATGGGTGACATGCCAGGCGAACAAACCTCGTTCTTCAGCCCAATCCAACCAAGCACGCCATGTGCCATCATGGCGCAGTGTCTTCGGGTTTCCGAGGACAATCAATCCGCGCCGTGCTCGTGTGATGGCCACATTGAGGCGTCTGCGATCGCGTAAGAAACCAACCTCGCCGTTGTCGTTGGCCCTCACGGCAGAGAACACGATGATTTCCTTCTCCCGGCCCTGATAGCCATCCACGCTCTTGATTTCAAGGCCTGCAAACGGACCGTGTTCGTCGCGCCCGCCGGCCTGTTCAAACAAGTCGGTCAGTAAGCGCACTTGACCGCTGTAGGGGGTGATGACGCCGATGTCTTCTGGCGTCAAGTCGCCCGCAGAAAGCAGACCACTCACCACTGAGAGGACCTTTGCAGCCTCATCTAAATTCGATTTGCTGCTCCCTTCATCGTCCACGATTTCAGAGCCATCGACCGGAACAAAGGCGACTGGGTGGTCCCAATCAGGCCATAGGAAACCTGCTGCCGGTGGACGTTCCGCAGGCGTGCAGCCATCGAGGAGGCGGTCTTCGTAGAAGCGGGCGCTTGGGTATTCGCGGATGGTGGGGTGCATCCGATATTGAGTGGTGAGCATGTGAGTTTCAACCCCGCATTCTGTTAGGCGTTCGAACAACGATTGGCCAAGGCCACCTTGTTGCGCCGCATCGCTAATGACGGTTGGAGGGAGTTGTTTGTGGTCGCCAACGAGAACAAGTTGCCTGCAACCACGGGTGATTGGCACCAGGGCGCTTGGTTCGCTCGCTTGCGTTGCCTCGTCCATCAGCACCACAGGGAATCGCCGGTCGCGCAGCAACGAGTGACCAACGCCGATGGTCGTAGCGCAAATGACCTCTGCACCGTCCAAAACAGAAGCGATCATGTTGCCTTCAATGGCCCTCATTTCTTTGAAATTTTTGTTGACATCGCGGTGCGCCATGCCCTTTTCTTTCCCCTTAAGGCCTCCAAGGCTTCTGCGAAGTTCGTCGTTTTGTTCTCGAATGAAGCGAAGTTCCTCTTGCATAGGGTGGTGCTCAATTTGAGCGTCGAGGGTGGCCTGGCGCAGATGCTCTCGGACCTTGACTGGTCGGCCAATTCGTACGGCTTTGACGCCGAGTTCAAGCAATCCTTCGAGCAGGTTATCAACAGCTACGTTTGACTCAGCAGTTGCAAGCACTGGACCTCTACCAAGTTGGACAAAAGTGGAAAGAAGGTGCACTGCAGTGTGCGTTTTACCCGTTCCTGGAGGGCCTTGGATGAGGGTTAAGCGGCGCTCAATGGCGGATTCAACCGCTTGTTTTTGAGACGGGTTGAGTGTCATTTTTTCAATGCCCAATGGGCCGCGGCGTTTTTGACCGTGGATTTCAGGCGGCCTTGCGGCTGAAGTTTCCATATCGTGAAGTGAGCCAAGAAGAAGATCCCGAAGCACCGTTCCCCCTTCGCTATCGCTGGAATGGAAGGTCGAAAGGGCCTCATGCATGCGATCGTGCGCGACTCGATTGGCGCCCCGGTCGAGTCGCCATGTGCCCTTCTTCAGGTCCTTTGGTTTTTCAGAGACAACAATGCGGATGCGGGTTGGACCTCGGTCCAAAACAATGCCTTCAACGACCTTTTCACCCCAAGGGCGGGCGCGGGAAATCAACACGATGTCACCATGGCCGAACCGATGAATTGGCAAACGGGAGCCCTGACGGTTTTCAAACACAAGAATAGGTTCACCGAAAAAACGCCCTTGCCCTCGGCCATTGAGATCGAATAAAGCGAGGCCTGCCGCCAGTAAGCGTTGTTTGGACCATGATTTCCATCGCTCTTCGACCATGGCCGTTTCATCGTCCAGCTCCCTTCGGATCAGTGCGGTAAATCGGGTGAAGTGATCTTGGCCCCTTTGCCACTTGAGCGGCATCTCACCAGCGATGTCGCGATCTGCTTTCTTCTGAGCAGCGCTGCTGTTCATGCGCCGAACTCGACCCCGCTCCTCCATGCCCTGTGGAATCCGCCTCACCCCATCAGCGTATGCCTCTTGCAATGATGCTTCGCAAGTACGAGAAACCCATTGACTTAAACCGGAAATGTAGGACGAAGGAGTCGGGGTGCAGAGTGTGTTTCGCAAGAAGAAACAAGAATCCGTCGACGGAGTGCTGTGCCCCTATTGCGAATTTGTCAACCCAGAGGGGGCACAACAATGCGCACAGTGCTACTACTCACTGGATAAATCCGCTCGTGACCAACCAATGGCAACCCCCTCCTCGTCTGGAAGCGAACTTATGGCGACGTTGATGGGCGAGGATTTGCACGAGGAGGAAGAAATTGCCGTTGAAGCGGTGCTTTCAATGGAGGAAGTCACGGTAGAAATCGGGCAAAGTCAACTCCAAGGGGGCGAAGAGGAAGAAGACCTTGGATTCATCAAGGCAGGTCACCCGACCCTTTCAGAAACGGTGGAGTATGAATCGCCAGAAGCGGTTGAATTGGAGGCGAGCGATGCCCCTTCGGCACCCGTCGAGTTCCAAATCGAAGCGCATGATCCAATGGCAGAGGTCGCTGAACCCGTTCACACTGGGGTTGGAAACTTGTACTCGCCAATGGTCAAAACCGAAAGCGATGATGATTTGACCGGAAGCGTTGGTCCTGCCCCTGGCACCGTTGGCTCGACACCAGACCTTCCCGACCTCCCAGGAGAATCACCTGTCGACGCTGTTGCTTTGCCGATGACACAAGCCATCACTGCGGAACCGGCGCCGGATGCTGCTCCCTCCACCACACCCGAACTGCCAGACGCCATGGATTCGGTGACGCCTGTGCACGTCGAAACACCACAAATTCCAGACCTTCCCGAAGCAACGCCAGAACTCCCACAGGCCTCGGGAACTGAGGTGAGCACACCCGACTTACCGGATGATGCACCGATGGCTCCTGCGCCTGAACCTCAGCACGGCAACCGAATTTGGCCATGGCCTGCGAAAGAGCCTTGGGATCCACGCCAAGTCTACCGCGAAGTGGTGGCTATTTTGGAAGCCATCAAGTCGGGCAACCTCCCAGAAGCCGCTCAAATCCTCGATGTTCTTGGGCCACATTTAGAGCACAACCTCGACATGTTGCTTCACATTGGAGCTTCCATGCGACAACTTGGTCGCGAAGAACACTTGCAATGGACACTCGCAATGGCTCAACATGTTCATCCAAACGATGAACAAGTGGCCGCTGCTGTCGTTCAACTCGGCAAAGGGGCATAGGCAATGACACCTGAACTCGATTTGGATCAAGGTTTGATGCTCAAACCTGTCAGCAAGTCGATTCTCCCTTTTCTGCTTGAAGCCTACAACGAAGACCCTGTCGCCGCTCAAACCGCACTCCCTTGGTTGGATGCTTCGTTCAATGTTCAAGGGCAATTGAGTGACATGCTGTTTGATGTTGAAAGTCAGGCTGGTGCTGATCGCTTGCATTTTTGGTGGATTTGTCAGCCAGAGGGCAACACCTTCGTTGGTCTTGTTGGACTTGGGGATGAATTGCAACTGATCGGCTCATCCTACAACCTTGGGTATTGGGTTCGGCCATCATATCAGCGCAATGGGATTGCCATTATGGCTGCGAACAGAATCTTCACTTGGCTCGATGAACGAGCAAGAAACGAAGAACAGCATCACAGAATCGAGATCACCGTTCACCCTCACAACGTCGCAGGGCTCGCCACTGCAACTCGAATATGTCAAGCGTGGCAGGGTGAAACCGTCGAGGAATTCATCGGGATTGAAATTGGTGAGCGAACCGTACCTCACCGGCTTCATATCGTCGATCTGCCTCGGAGTTGAACCGATTGACGCGCACCTGGCTCACTGTTGATTTTGACGATTTGCGGCATGTTCCTTCTGCTCAAGGGCACCCAACGCGCAGCAAAACTCCGGCCCCTTCAAAGGCGCTCTCAGAGCCTTACAAAGTGGCGATGAGTGCGTTTGATTCATGGCTAGCAAGCACGACCCATCCCGTGACGCTGTTTGTGATTGCAGACTTGTTTGAATCGGACGGATTTGGCGATTGGTTTGACGGCGTCTTAGCAACCTACGGCGAGCGCTTAACGGTCGGATGTCACGGACTGACCCATCGTTCTTGGTCGGCTTGGCCCGAAGACAAAGATGGGTTCTCTTCAGCGCTGAAGCAGGCTACGGCGATCCTAAGCAAGCGCGCTCCCGCCCATTTCCGTCATTGGTTTCGTGCACCTGCAGGATACATTGCACCTTGGATGGCTGAGGTCTTGGCCGAACATGGCTACGTCGTCGATTCATCTGTGAACCCTTCATGGGTGGTCGCAAAGAAGGCAGGAAAAGGCAACTCGTGGGCTGACGTCTTGAGAGCGATGAGAGCCCATGGCGTGATTGAACGGCCTTGGGCCACACGGCTTGGCCTGCCCGCCAACGGACCTGCGTTGACGATGTTTCCACTTTCTACGCTGGCCAAAGGGCTCTGGAAGAAGGCGCCAAGCATTCTTTCAGTCGGTGAAGTGGATGAAATGATCCCAAATCGAGCGCAGCCAATCGTCACCTTCTATTGGCATGTGCTTGATCATGCGCGCGATGAGGGTACGTGGTTACCCCCGCTGAGATAAGCGAAGGTTTGACAAAAATCCCCCAGGATACGCCCTTTGACACCAACACTGATGATGGACGTCAAGAGATCATGAAGGCGCTTCAGCGTATTCTTGGATAGGTCAAACTCGGCGCGCACCGAGCGCTTTTCAAAGCCATTGCAAGGCAACAGCAGCTTCTCGAATGTAGAGCACACCGCTTGCGACAATCGCCACCAAAATGCCGTTGCGAATGGTGTCGGATTTCCATTTTTTGAGCCAGCGCTTGCCCAATTGAACACCCAGCACGGCCGCCAGAACAAGCCCGAGGATGAGCCATCCCGCGTCAAGGATCTGCCAGCCTTCAAGCGCCACGTACACCGGCACCCTCGTTATATCGACAACCAAAGCAAGCACCGCGGCTGTCGCGGCGTATTCTGATTTGTCGGGCAGGCGTTTTTGCAAGAACATCGCCCGAAGCGCCCCTTGATGGCCAGTGAGTCCACCAAAGAACCCAGAACCAAAACCACCGATGCGGTCTTCGGCTTCTGGCAAACGGTAGTTGGTCCACTTTTCACTGATCGA
>CALKDX010000107.1 GCA_938084455.1 Candidatus Poseidoniaceae archaeon | reverse complement strand
TACCAGACAGCACGATGGAGGCTTGTGCTTGGCCCCCAAGAGCAATGGAGAGTCTGTCTCTTGATTCGATAAATGAATTCACATAGCCAAGCACACCGGCTTCTTGCGCATCACCAACGGTT
Source organism: Candidatus Poseidoniaceae archaeon (assembly GCA_938084455.1). Taxonomy (GTDB): domain Archaea; phylum Thermoplasmatota; class Poseidoniia; order Poseidoniales; family Poseidoniaceae; genus MGIIa-L1. Next base: position 2,578 of record CALKDX010000107.1, on the reverse strand, counting down.
CGAACCCGCCAAGCAGAATGGAGGGCTTCTTCGATCAAAAGAGGAGCCCGCTCTGTAGCGATTTGTTCCCTGCTCGGGTGGACTGCCACCAGATCGAGGTGTGGGCTGAGAAGTTGAGAAAGGAACGCATCGATGGTTGAAATTGGAGCCTCGTCGAGTGAAGAGAGGAGCATTTCGATGTCGGCGTCTGAACCAACTCGAGGATCGAAAATTCCAACCTCGTCGTCCGGGGCGACCGGGGACCTTCGCGTTTGAGCAACTCGGGCCCGGATGCGAGCTTTGAGTTCAGATGCTGCTTTTTTGGTAAAGGTGATAGCAACCACTTCACTTGGAAGCAACCCCTTCCATTCTTTTCGGTCTGTTCGCTCTCTAGCGGGCGCTCTGAGGGAGCCATGACCGCTCAGTGGTTCTCTTGGACCGTGAGGAAGAACGAGGGTAGAGCGTTGCACTGGTGAAAGCAAATGCTGCACATACCGTTCAGCCATCACAGTGGTTTTTCCTGTCCCTGCACCGGCATCAAGCGCAATGTGGCGATCGATATCGAGCCCAAGCCGCTGACTCTGATTGAATGGAATGCGTTTGTTGCTCAACGTGCTTCACCTCCAAGAAGGGCTGAAGGGCAGATTGAACGAACCTTACAGAAGGAGCATGAGGAACTTGGAACCGGATGAATATGGCCCGCTTCAGCGGTATCGATGGCTCGTCGAGCGGTCTGCATTCGTTCATTCATCCATGCCCTAAACCCGTTGCTTTGGTATTCTAAATCGTCCGAAAAGCGGAATTGATTCGCCACCAATGATGTGCGCTCACCAAGGTGCAACCCCGCAAGGTACGGTTCGATTTCCGGATCTAATTCGACATAGTGCTTGGTTGATTCTCCAACCTCCCCAACACCAACGCCAACCACCCGGTCCCCGGGATGGGCCAGTTCCCATGCGCGGGCATACAACCCAAGCTGCACTTCATTGAACAGCGCCTTTAGGTGGCGTTTTCCACTTTCCTTGACCTTGGGTCCGTTGACCGTTTTTAGATCTCGAATCACAACAAACCGTCGGGCGCCTCCTGCCTGAGTCGGATAGCGTACATCAAGGGGCGTGGTTTGGGCGGTCGCTGAGAGCAGGCCTTTGTCAACCGCTACGGTTCGCATCTCTGGCGAAAGGCAAATTTCATCGACACGGTCTGCGTTGCCACGAATGCTGAACGGGGCAGGTTTTCCGGAGTCATCGAGGGCGTCAAGTTCAACTGCGGCCCCATCGGACATTTTGAGCACCCATTCACACGCAAGAGGGGCAACATCCGCCAAAGCGTAATCTGCCTCTAACAAACGACCAATTCGTCCACCGACTTCAACTGTTAATTCGCCATCGAGGTGCTGTCGCCATATTGCCGGGTTGATGCCAATGAGGTCACGGCAACGGTGAGCGGCAATTGCGTCGTTGCGTGTTAACCAAGGCACTGATGCCTCTAAGTGAATCAATATGGATTCCCAACCTGCTTCGAGCGTCGGTACCTTTCCTGAATGCAACGGAAGGGCCGTTGTGAGGCTTTTTCCACCGATTGGAACCTCGTGCGCAGCCATCAGCGCTGCTTCAGAATCGTGAAGGATCTGTCCGCGGATGCGGTGGTCAAGGTCCTCGCTTTCCTGTTCGAGATCTTGGGCTTGAAGATGGCTTGTCGCCCAAGCCTGGCGTGGGCAAGTGAGCCAGGGTTGAATTCGGCTGGCCGACCATACTTTTCGTTTCACACCCGGCCCGTGAACGCCAAGAACATCCAACAGTGCTCCGGCCGGCAATTCCGGAGCAGGAAGGGGTCGTGGGTCGATGGCAATCCCTCGGCTTTTGGCGCCTTTCTTCATCCCAAGATGAGGCCAAATCGGCTGCTTACTGTGCCCTATTTCGGCCTGACCAAATGAAGGTTCAAGTGCCAATATGTCTGTCGTGACAAGCGTGTTGCGGGCAGTCCATGGCATGTACTCCATATCCTTCAAACCAGCAAAGGTCGGTTGCCGTTGTTTACGATCTTCCATAATTGAGCCTTCATGGGCCATAGCAATGCCATAGATGGAATTGAATTTGCCTTCTGTTTCCGAGCGTTCCCGCAAACCTAGGCCCGTTCTCTGGCGCTCATCCCTTCCGCGTTGACCCGAACGGATACCTCGAACTGAGCCTTTGCTAAGTTCCATCGTAAAGGGACGAGGCGATAGCCATCGATGCTCAGGCGATGTTGGATCAAATTGCCAGGCGCGTGATGCATCGTCACCCTCAATGGCGTGCGGAGGTAAGAAATCAGGGGCGCCTTGGAATTCAGTGTATTGGCCATTTCGCTGTGCATCACTCAGCCATTCTGCGAGAGGGGCTGCTGGCCCACCTCCATCTTCTAAGGTGCTGTCGAACACAACGACGGTTGGACCTGCGTGCAAGAGGTGGCGCAGATGATGGCGGCCTTTACGGACTGCAAGATCTGTATGAAGCATGCCTAATTTCAACTTCGTTGGTGCATCAAGCCACGGGACCTTTGGTAACTTCATCGACCAAGCATCAACGTCCATTCCAACCAAGAGAACAAGGTCGGCTGTCGA
>CALKDX010000106.1 GCA_938084455.1 Candidatus Poseidoniaceae archaeon | reverse complement strand
GTACAAGTTATCTCTGCTGACACCCCAAAGTTGGTGGATTGTGCTTTCACCGATAAGACCTGAGATGAGCGTCAATCCAGCATTGCTCAATGAAGCAATGAACACGACCAGAATAAACAGACGCGTCGGCATGCCCCATGGGCGGTGTCCCTTTTTGAAGATTCCAAGTAAGTGATGGCGTAAAATCGCCCAGTTTCTCATCCATCGGGGGTTGAGTTCCCCGTTCCACGGTTTGTATTCTTGCGAGAAGATCTCTCCTCCGGCCGCCGGTGTGTTGGCCACTGGTGCGCTGAGGTCCTCATCGCCTGCGGTTGATCCCCAAGCAGCATCCATTCGTCCTTGGCCCGTGACCGGGGCGGCCGCGTCGAATTGGACTGGAGGTGCATCTTGCCTCAAGGGTGGCTCTTCAGTCAAGCTCCGCCACCTCCCATGTGAGCGGGTGCGTCCACCTTTCGTGCGAGGGCGGGTGAGGCAAGCAAGTCTTCGCTTGACTTCACATCATATCCTAGGTTTTCCATGATAACCAAAAATAAGTCTTCAAGTGATGCTTCATATTCGTGCATTCGTCGAACTTGAGCGCCTGTTTCAGCAGCACACCTCAGGATCCGCGTCGATGTGTCCTCGCCCGTGTGTGCGACTCGCATGACACGACCTTCGCGCCGAACCGTGAGCCCGTCTGCATACAATGCCTGTTCGAGGCGAGTCGCCCCACCCCACACGTGAATCTCGATTTCACGATCAATGGCTTTGAGGTCTTCAATTGCGCCTTGGGCAGCAAGTTTCCCCTTGTGGAGAAGGACAATATTGTCGCACACTCGCTCCACGTCATCCATGAGATGGGACGCCATCAATACAGAACGGTTTCCTGATTGAACGGTCGTTGTAAGGGTTTGAATCATGAACTCTCTTGCCTTTGCATCCAAACCGTTTGAGGGTTCATCAGCGATGATCAGTTCTGGGTCATGGATGAGGGCGCAGGCTAACTTTGTGGCTTGCTTCATGCCAGTGGAAAAACTTCCAATGTTGCGGTATCTTTGCTCTCCGATACCGACGTATTGCAGCGATTCGTGAGCGCGTGCGAGGGCGATTGTTGGATTCATACCCAATAATTCGCCAGAGTATCGCACTTGATGAATTGCATCCATATCTGGGTTAAGTGCATCATATTCAGGCATGTAGCCAATTCGTGCTCGAATTGCATCACCTTCGGTGCGGATATCATGCCCAAGAACAGTCCCCTCGCCCTCGGTGGCTTGAATTAAACCAAGGATGGTTTTTAGGAAGGTCGATTTACCAGCTCCGTTTGGTCCTAGAAGACCAGTAGCGCCCTTTTTGACTGCTAAATTCAGATTGTCAAGGGCCACATGAGGGCCGTAGGATTTAGTCAGGTTTGTTGTTTTGATGATCAGTTCATCCATACCAAAATCCCCCCTCAACGAAAACGACGTAAGCGACGGACCTTCAATGCTACCACGTTTTGTGGTCGATTAAAGTGGACTACTGGGCTATGCCGCCACGGGTTTTAACGGCAATTCCTTTCTTGAATCCTTGGAATTCATCTGCAGTGCTGTTGGCGAGGCCATGTCCGATGAGGTCGCCCCTCTCATTGACGATGAGGCAAGTTTGTGCTGGGCGAATCCATGGGTCTACGGCCACAACAAATCCATGGAACACATTGCGGCCCTGGCGCACAAATGGTTCGGCATCATCATCGACAACAACCCATGCAGGACCCGCCCCTAATGTGGAATCAGGAACAGTGGTTTCAAATCCTGCAGGTGGATTTAGAATCCGCAAACTATGGAGCGCCACTGCACCTGCATCCGTCAGCGAAAGGCCTCCGTCTCCCAGCCGTGGACTGGCTATGTGTTCGCCTTTTGGCGTAATTGCGTTTTTCACTCGACCTTGCCGGTTGACAACAAAGGTTGCTTCCCTCAATAATTCGATTGCGGCCTGATGATCTACGTTGAGCAGCACGGATAATTTGTCTGACACCAAGCGTCGATACACCTTCAACTTCGCATCCTCCCTTCGCTCTTTGTCGATTGGGTTTTCACTTGCTGTTTTGTCGTCATCACCGTCTAAAACTCCGGCGTTGTGGAGAGCAGTCATACAACGCCCTTGAATGCCGTCACCGAGCATATCAACGGTGACAATCTTGCGTTCTGAAAGACCTAAGCGGGTGAGTTCCCGGCGGATCCAAGGAAGGTTCGGTCTTCGTCTCCAAAGCCAATCCGGTCCATCGATATGGGCAAATGGGTTGAGATCTTCAAGTGAGTATGGAATGAGTCCGACTGGAGTGAGAATCAACACCTCAAGGCCAGGCGCATGGTGGGTCAATCGCACCATAATGTCGCTCAGGCGCTCACGCCACGGGCCGGGGGAGCCGTGCATGATGAGAACGGAATCATCACCTCGACCTTGGATGTTTGAGGGCTTCCAGTGGTCGAGTAATTGTCTGCGTGCAGCAACAATTTGAGGGCGAACAAATGTGTCTTCACCGCCCCAAGGTTCTCCACCTTTCCGAGGAGTTTCTTGGGCATTGACAAGCCAATTCCATCCTTCCTCGAAGGCCCCTGCTTCGGCACCGCGCTCTCTGCCTGCGTCTCGATCATTGAGAATAAGGTCGTCCAACATTTTCAATTTCATCATGGCCTGCTGGGGCCGTGTTGAGAGCCACAAAAAGGCCTCTCGTAATGCAGGATGCTGATGGCTACGGCGTTCGACAAGGCGCCACAAAGTTCCGTCCCGAATCGCCTGTTTACAGCGGTTGAGTTCATTGAGCGTTATTTCCAAGTTGTACCTTGCCAGCAACTCTGTCCGGTCTTCCTTCGACATCTCCTTGACTTGGCCAGGAGTCATTGAGGCCACACAAGGCATCAGCATGGGCCAATCGACCATTGATTCGATTCTTTCTGTGCCCCAAGGTGTGAGGAGCCTCCCATCTCGGGCGAACAGTGCGTATGCTGCGGAATCGAACAAGTCTGCTCCTAATGCAATGGACATTGGAAAGAGCATTGGGTGACCACATCCAAACATGTGGACTGGTCGTTGTGAAGGCAAATATGGGAGTGTTGCGAGCATGATTTTCGCATAATCCTTGTATCGGTGCTGTTCCATGACCGGTACAATGCCGCCAATTGGGTGGATGGCAAAATCGTAATCTGCCATGCCCTGAGCGGATTTAGAGCGCAACGCTCTGAACAGGCCACCTTGAATCGGGCCGTTGAGCATCGTGTTCCCTGCTGCGTTAACGCTAACCTCAGCACGCTGGAGCGTTTCCATTACACAAGCATCAACCTGATCGTAGGTCATGTCAGGGCGAGAAAACACATCGAGCATGGTGGCGACATCAACTCCAATTGAACGCTGGAAATTCACGATTTCTTCCACGCCTACTTCGACGTCGCCGTAAATGTAGGATTGGAAGGTACCCGAGTCGGTCATGACCATTCCGGGGAAATTGAGCAAAGCATGGACGCCATCTTTGGTGGCTTTTTCTTTTAATTCTTCATGCTTCCAAATGATGTATGAATTTGTAATGAGTGCACCAATCCCATAGCGATCCCACATTTCTCTGGGTTCGATGGTTCGTATGTTGGGGTTGATCACAGGAAGCAGCGCAGGAGTTTCGAGAATACCATGGCTCGTGTGGAGTCGTCCCAGTCGGGCCCGACCGTCCCGTCCCGTGATTTCGAACAGTCCTCGGTCTTGTTCTCTGCATGGTTTTGGGTCCTCGCGATGCCCCTCGTTCCATGCGCCCATGGATTCCCCCACGGCCGCGTGTCCTTCAACCCATCCGTTCGTCAATGAATCGAAGATGCATCAGACAAATTCGACTGCGCCATGTGCGAGGATGAACTCTCGACCGAGTTCGTCGAATGTCTCAAGCAAGGCTTTGTCAAACCGAACACGTTGTACTTCCTCATCGGATTCAAGGTCAGTTTTCACCCCCTCAAGCGTCCCAGGTGCAGCTCCACATGAGAGGCATGCACCGGTTAGGTCCAAGACCAAATCAAGCTGCTCAGCCCCCCCTGCAGCCCAACCGAGTTTGGACACAGCAATCCCTCCTCCATGGCCGTCGAGAGCGGCTCGGACATCCCCTAAACGAGCGAGCAATGCTGGAACCATATCTTGGGTGTGAATGAGCGTTAGAAGCGATGTATCTCGCAACCGTTGTTCTTCTTCAGGGTCAACAGTTTCAGCGATTCGCCTAGCGGCCTCTGCTGACATGGCGGCTTTCGCTTCTGCAGCGTAGGTCGCAACGAGGTCGTCCTCTTCCACATACAGCGGTTCGCCTGCCACCATTTCAAGGCTCGGATTTCAGATCGTAACAAGTTGGTGGCTGCTTTGCTACATTCGCAACTCAAGCCATAGGGCCAATCAAGTTCCAAACGGCTTGCTGGATTCCCAAGCGTTGAACATAGGGGTCTTAACACCGGGCTTTTTTGGTAAGGTCTAGGTGAAAAGAAATTGAACCAATTCAGGGGCCAAGATTGCCAATTGCAATGCCTAAAGGAAGGCATGGACTTTCTTCCAGAGAGCATCGAATTAAATTGAAAAAACACGAGAAGGCATGCAAAGAGGAAGAAAACCAGTGAAGCCACTTTTTTAGTTTCGTGCGCAGTACCCTACAGCACTTGATAAGGGAGAGGCGTGAGGGGGTAATGGGTGTGGCGATGAGCGAAGAGATGTTGCGCGTTGAAAATCTTCATGTGAGCGTCGAAGGAACTTCGATCATCAAGGGGCTTAATCTGACCATCCACCGAGGCGAAATCCATGTCATCATGGGCCGGAACGGAGCCGGTAAATCCACCCTCGCAAATGTGGTTATGGGCCACCCAGCCTACGAAATCACCCAAGGGACAATCCACTTCCAGGGCCAACCACTGGAAGAATTAGCGGTCTTTGAACGGGCAAGAGCGGGTATGTTCCTCTCGTTCCAATACCCTGCAGTCATCCCTGGTGTCCAAGTTGGAACCTTCCTGAAGAAGTCGGTCGCCTCTGTTCGAGACGATCCTCCAAAGGGCCGTGCTTTCCGAAAAGAACTCAACGGAGCAATGGCGGAATTGGAAATGGACAAAAGTTTCCTCTCCCGATACGTCAATGACGGCTTCAGCGGTGGTGAGAAAAAGCGTTTAGAAATTTTACAAATGTTGCTTCTCAAGCCAAACCTTGCCTTGCTGGATGAAACCGATTCCGGACTCGACATCGATGCTTTACGCATTGTCTCCAAAGGCATCAACAAAATTGCACCAGAAGCCGGTTGCCTCATTATCACTCACTACCAACGGTTGTTGGACCATGTGAAGCCTCATTTTGTTCACGCAATGATTGATGGGGCAATTGTCAAAACAGGTGGCCCTGAATTGGCATTAGAACTTGAAGAGCGCGGCTATGATTGGCTCGACGTTGCAGCATGAGGTGAGATGATGAGTGAGGAAGCATTTGAAGCAGTTGGCGATTATCGCTATGGATTCCACGACCCCGAAAACGCCACGATTAGGTTCGATAAAGGCCTCTCTGAGCAGGTTGTCCGTGATATTTCGGCATTGAAAAATGAGCCCGAATGGATGACTGACCTCAGGGTCAAAGCATACCGTCATTTCGAGGCCCGTGCAATGCCAGATTGGGGCAATTGCAACCTCCTTGAGTCCATCAACTTCGAGAACGTCACTTACTTCCTTCGTTCTTCAGACCAAACTGAAAAGAATTGGGACGACGTACCTGACGACATCAAGAACACATTCGATCGCTTAGGCATCCCCGAAGCAGAGCAGAAATGGCTTGGTGGCGTGACTGCTCAGTATGAATCTGAAGCAGTCTACCATTCAATCCGTGAAGATTTAGAGGAGCAAGGTGTCATTTTCCTCGATATGGACACCGGATTGAAAACTCATCCAGAATTGGTGAAGAAATTCTTCGGCACCGTCGTTCCTCACAGTGACAATAAATTCTCAGCGCTCAACACGGCCGTTTGGTCTGGCGGCTCGTTCATCTATGTCCCAAAGGGAATCCATGTGGAAATGCCGGTCCAAGCCTACTTCCGAATCAATGCGAAAAATATGGGCCAATTCGAACGCACCCTGATCATCGCAGATGAAGGCAGCTCCATTCACTATGTGGAAGGCTGCACAGCCCCAAGTTATTCAACAGACTCACTCCATTCGGCTGTCGTCGAACTGATTGCAATGGAAGGTGCAAAAATTCGATACTCCACGGTTCAAAACTGGTCCAATAACGTATACAACCTCGTCACAAAGCGAGGTGTTGCTCACAAGAACGCAACCGTGGAATGGGTCGACGGTAACATTGGCTCCAAGTTAACCATGAAGTATCCATCCGTCCTACTCAAAGGGGAAGGAGCGCACGCAGAGGTGATTTCTGTGGCTTATGCAGGAGACGGTCAACACCAAGACGCAGGTGCTAAAGTGCATCATTTGGCACCTAACACAACCTCCAACATCCTCTCGAAATCAATTTCCAAGAACGGCGGACGCTCGTCTTACCGTGGAATGCTCCAGGTGATGCCGAAAGCATTTGGATGCCGATCAAAGGTTGTTTGTGATGCCCTCATTTTGGATGAATCCTCCCGCTCCGACACCTACCCAACAATGGAAATCGGAAATTCGACTGCAGACCTCGAACATGAAGCAAGCGTTTCCAAAGTTTCAGGAGATCAGTTGTTCTATCTCATGAGTCGCGGCTTCACCGAAGAAGAAGCAATGGGTCTCATCGTGAACGGATTCTTTGAACCCTTCACACGAGAGTTGCCAATGGAATACGCAGTTGAACTCAACAAGCTCTTGGAATTGGAGATGGAGGGGTCCATTGGATGAGTTACCAACAAATGGCAGTCCCTCCGCGTTCGGCTCATTTGTGGCGGTACACTCCTTGGCCCCGAATCCACCCAACGAAAGTGGAGGAACTTCCCGAAGCAGATGGCATTTCGTTCACTGTTGAAGGACATGAAGAAGCACCCTTCACCCGTGATGACATTTCTGCGGACATTGCGCGTGTCTTCCTACAAGAACTCAAAGGTTCTTCACAACGGTTAACCATTAACGGCACTGGCGAAACGATTCATGTTCACGCACGAGCCTCTGGCCACGTTGCAGTTGGCCATCTTGACCTCACAGTGAAAGGTGACGCAACCGTTCTGGTCCACTTGACTGGAGAATCAGGATGGTGTGGCCTTCACATCACAGGCACCGTGCATCCAAATGCAAATCTTGGCTTTGGATTCATCAACGAACTCGATGCCAACACCAAACTTCTGCGATGCGATGACTGGATTGTTGAGCGGGATGCTTCGTTTGAAAGCGCTACACTTTCAGTTGGTGGCTTCAATTGCAAATCTGATTTGCGCACCACACTCAACGGCACTGGCTCATCAATTCGCCAAGCCGTGACCGCACATGGTCAAGGTGCTCGGCATGACGATCATCACATCGAAATCCATCACCTCCATGGACATACAGACTCTGATTTGGTAACCAATGCCGCATGCTCAGGAAGCAGCCACTTTATCGCTACAGGTTTGTTGACTATTGCGGAAGGTGCTGATGGTTCAGATGCTGGACAGGTGTTCCGGAATCTCTTGCTCTCGGAAAAAGCCCGAGCCGAAGCAATTCCGGAACTCGAAGTTTTGGCAAATGATGTCTCAGCTGCACACGGGGCCGCCAGCGCCCCAATCGATCCATCTCAACTGCATTACCTGATGTCTCGTGGTCTCAGCCTTGAAGAATCAGAATCGATGATTGTCAACGGTTTCCTTATTGATGCGTTTTCAAATCTAAAGAATGACGCCTTGACCGAACAGGTACGCACACGGTTGACGGTGCACCTTGAATGTGAACTTAAGCGGTGATTGCATGGCTTTGCGGGATGACTTTCCAATTCTTCAACGTCAGATCCATGGCCACCCGTTGGTTTACCTCGACAATGCTGCTACCACTCAAAAACCTCAAGTTGTCATTGATGCGATGAGCGATTATTACACTCAATCAAACGCCAATGTCCACAGAGCAGTGCACACCTTGGCTGGCGAAGCAACCGATGGCTACGAGGGCTGCCGTACCAGGCTCAAGACATGGTTCAACGCTGAGCGTGCCATCCTCACAAGCGGTACAACTGAGGCCATCAACTTGGTTGCGCACGCATGGGGTCGGGCCAATCTCACCAAAGACGACGCCATTGTACTGACGGAAATGGAACATCATTCAGATATCGTTCCCTGGCAAATGTTAGCCGAAGAACGAGGCGTGGAAATTCGCTATGTTCCCGTGTTGGATGATTATTCATTGGACATGGAAGTCTACGAAGCGTCGCTCGAAGGGGCGAAGTTGGTCTGTGTTGTTCATACATCGAACGTTTTGGGGGTTCGAAACCCACTCGAAACCATCATTCAACTCGCTCACGATGCCGGAGCCAAAGTCCTCATCGATGCTGCTCAAGGTGTTCCTCATGACCGCATTGATTTCGATGCATTTGGCCCTGATTTCATGGCCTTTTCCGCCCACAAAATGTGTGGTCCTACCGGAATTGGAGCCCTTTTGGTTCGACCAGATGTCTTCGAGGAGATGGAACCCTTCATGGGCGGTGGAGATATGATCCAGACGGTGACCACCGAGGGATCGACCTACCAAACGAATGAACATAAATTCGAAGCCGGAACGCCGAGAATCGCAGAAGCGATCGGTTGGGATGCTGCGTTTGGATGGATGGAACAATTGGACCTGAAACATGAACACAAGCGCCTGCTTGAAATAGCGAGATACACGGCCAAGGAACTGCGCTCGCTCGGTATGACAGTGTACGGTCGCCATGACGATCAAGACAGTGCAGTTGTCTCTTTTTTGCACCCTACTCTTCACAGCGAAGACCTTGCCCATTTGCTTGATGCGGTAGGATTCGCAGTTCGCACGGGCCATCACTGCGCTCAACCACTGTTGACCCGACTTGGAATCTCAAGCACCGTAAGAGCCTCATTTTACTTTTACAACACCATGGACGAAGCGAAATTATTTGTTGCTCAAGTTAAGAAGATTTTGGAGCGGTTTGCATGACATATCCAACCCAACTTGTTGAGTTGATCGAAGAATTCCAAGACGTTGAAGACCAGATGGAACGGTTAGAAATGGTCTTTGAAATGGCGGATGAAGTCGTTGTCCTCCCGGTTGATTCATGGAGCGACACCACACGAATCGTCGGTTGTCAATCAGAAGCCCATGTTTATGTTGTTCTCCAAGAAGGAAAAGTTTTGATCTCTGGTGGTGCGGATTCACAATTGGTTCAGGGTCTTATGGGTATTCTTACGATTGCGATTAACGGCAGTGCCCCTGCCCAAGCACTGTTGCTTTCCCCTGACTTTGCTCAGGAAATGGGGATTTTGAACTCCCTATCGCCAAGTCGTTCCAATGGGTTTAGAAACATGTTCGATAAGGTCATGCTAGAAATCCGTGGTTTGGAGGCATAATGATGGTCGAAAAAGAAGAAGTTATGCACCATTTGGACGAAGTTGAAGACCCCGAATTGGAACTTTCTATCGTCGAATTAGGTCTTGTTTATGATGTCCGTTTCGAATCAAAAGACGAAGGCCTTCATGCTGAAATCGATCTCACACTCACTTCTCCGGGTTGCCCCGCTGCTCCGGAAATCATGGCTGCAACTCACCGGGCCGCACTTCTGACTGAAGGCCTCAATTCAGTTCACATCAATCTCGTCTGGTCACCACGCTGGGACCCAAAAATCCACGCCACTGAAGACGCCCGAATGGACATGGGCATCTGGGATTGATTTCACCGCTTCACAACAATGGTGAGCAAATCACCATCTTTGAGCAGGTGGTCGAGTCCAACACGTTGCCAATCGAATTTAGCACTCGGGCCTTTGACTCGAGCGTATCTAAATTTTCTGACGAAATCCCTATGGAGTTTGTTGCAGATGTGTTCGACGGTTGAATCGTCTTTCACGATCAAGGGCTCATCCAAATCAGCCTCTTGACCTTGAGGCTTCAAAAACACCCTCATGAATCCCAAGTTGTCGTAGATGAAATCCTTGAGTTCATCCAATCCAATACCCTTGAATGCAGAAATTCGCATCACTGGCCAATCCTCTGGAAGATTTGAACGAGCGTGCACCAATTCCTCTTCGGTAGCAATGTCAATTTTATTGATAGCAATCACAGCTTTTTCATAAATCCGATTTTGAGCCAAGCAGTCGACAATTTGCTCGGCAGTGGTGTCGTTTCGCAAGGTCACAATCGCAGAAGTAAAGCCGAACGAGCGAATGATTTCGCCCATATCTTCGTTGGTGAGGTGAGTTTGTTCTACGGTTGTTCGAACATCAATACCACCTCTCTCTGTTCGTTTGATAAACACTGGGGGGCGAGTCTCATTCAACCTCAAACCAGCGTTGTGTAATTCTCTGTGAAGGACATTGAAGTGAGCGTCTTGGAACGGGTCGACAATGTAGAGCACCATGTCTGCGCTGCGAATCACGTTGAGGATTTCTCGACCACGACCCTTCCCTTCTGCAGCACCTTTGATCAATCCTGGCAAATCCAAAATCTGAATTTTTGCACCGCGATGCTCCATGACACCAGGAATACAAGTGAGGGTTGTAAACGCATATCCCGCTGCTTCAGAGTGAGCATCGGTCACCTTAGAGATCAGGGTGGATTTACCAACCGATGGGAAACCAACCAGAGCAACGGTTGCATCACCAGATTTCTTCACTTCAAACCCTTTTCCACCGCCACTGGCTTTGGAGTGAGCGTGGGCCTTTTCTTCCTTGATCTTCAACTGTGCAATTTTTGCTTTCAGTTTGCCTATGTGGGCGTTAGTAGCCTTGTTTTTTTGGGTCTTGTCAATCTCGGCGCGAATCAAATCGATTTGCTCCTTAATCGTGGCCACAACAACACCCTCCAAACGCAACGGCGCGGCGCGCATTCTTCAATGCTGTTGCCTGTTCAAAAAAGCGAAAGGAGTTTCTTTCCACTCCTCAAAAGCCGATGGCATCAAACGGGTCGAGGGTTTGGAGGAGAGCATGGGCCTTGAGTTGGTGCTTCTTTTGGTGAATCGTCCAGCGTTGCAAACGCTCGTAGATTTGTCATGGCAAGCCCTCTATTCCGGAATGGAAAAAGGAGAATTTCGCCACATCCGACCGCCGGCTGATTCAAGATTAAAACGACCTTTTGACATCGATGCTGAAGCAGAACTCCTCGATTGGATGGATTCCTGTACCATCGAAGGGGATCCGACTATCCTTGAGGCCTTCTCAAGTCTTCGTGACGGAGCGACTGGACTTCTTCATCTCATGCATTACGCGAGTCCTGGGTCATGGGAGGTTTGGGAAGGCCGGGCCTTCCTCTATCTCGATGTTGCCACCGGTAAACCAGTGCCCCATGTTGACGCATTGTACAGCGAAGACACCTGGAATGAGACAACTCGCCGCCTTGCGGGCCTTCCCGAAGATGAGTTCGCTGAATCGGTTTGTCTTGATTGGATGGATCGAAGAAAGGAACTCGGTGAAACTCTTGATGAGAAAGAAGACCCTAAGATCGTTCCAACCTATGAAGCGCATAATCGTGCCAGTCGGACACTTGTTCACGCTATCACCCGCTGGCTTGGAGAGCCTGCCCTTGTCGGAATCATCGGACGTGAACACCTGCCTGCCAAAGAATGGGGCCATGGCCCTTGGAACCTCGAAGCGTTTCTACAAGCCTGAACGAGGGGTTCAAAGACCACTTGATGCACGGATGGTGCATGAGCGAAGACGATGTTGTGGATGACGAAGTTCCAGTCATCGAAGAAGGCATGGAAACGATGGACCTTGCGGAGGAGGTCGAAATCGAAATTGAGGACCCCTTGGACGTCGCTCTTGCTCGAGCAGAAACTGCTGAGAAAGAAATCGCATACAAGGACGCAGAAATACAGAATGTACGAAAGCGCCTCATGGCCGAGAAAGCAGAACTCATCCAATACAGTGGCATGGGTCTTGCCCGCCGAATGTTGACTGTTTTGAGCGATGTCGACCGGGCGCTTGCCAACGTTGGAGATGACGATGAAGGCATCTTAGCCCAAGGCTTGCGTTTGACGAGAAATAAAATGTGGCATGAACTCCAAGCAGACGGGGTTTTGCCGATTGAAGCCAAAGGGCAAAAATTTGATCCAGCAAAGATGGAGGCAATCACTACGATTCCAGCATCGGAGGCGTTTGAGGCAGGCCATGTGGTGGATGTTCTCGAGGCTGGCTACATGTACAAACAACGGGTCCTCATTGCTGCACGGGTTGTCGTGGCCTCCGAAGATTGAGGACCAAACCTTCATCAGCGATGGTGTGAATTGCACACCATGGTCAAGAAATTAGCAGGGAAAGCAGCAGGCGCCGCAGGCAAAGCGGCCAAAACTGCTGCAAAAGAAGCCGCAGGTAGCATCAAACGAAACGTCGTTGATGAAGCCACGAAACCGCTCAAGGATGCAGCAAAGAAAAAAGTCAGTGCACTTTCAGAATCTGTCAAAGCAAAGGCCGAGGCAAAGGTCCGAGATGTTGTCAAAGAACAAATCAAAAAGGATGCTAAAAAGAAATTCTTTGGTAAGAAGTAATCATCCAGCATGGACGCCCGTTTCAAACGTCGAGAGTCGGAATATCGCATCGTTGCTGATCAACCAATCGACCACTTCCCTCGGAACGCTTGCGCATAGGACCTCAACAACAGCATCGTCATCGTACACAGTTGAGAGCATTTTTGCAGTTTGACGAACCCTCCACCCTTCCAAGCGTTCCCGTTCGTTCAAATCCACATTATGAACTGGGAAGTTCGCTTCACCGTAAAGGGCCGAGGTTGCTGCGTCAGAGGTGACCAACGTGCCTTCACCGTGGTGTTGACGAGCGTGACCAACCCAATTTGGAGGATCGTTGATGTCTTCGATGGTGCATAGTTGCACTTCGAACCCCACTGAGTCGGCCCAGGCTCGAATCATCGATTCCCTGTCTTGAGCAGACCATGGATTGTTTGGTTCCCATTCAGCTTGCGCGGAGCCAATGGCAATCATCACGGGTTCATTTGGATAAAGTTCAGCAGCTTTCTTGACGAGGAATGCATGTCCATTGTGAAACGGTTGAAAGCGACCAAGAACGATTGCTTTAGCCATATCGAATCCTCAGAAGTAGGCGGCGACATCCACTGCAGGAAGTTCATGACCGCAGGCTCGGAAGCATTCGAGCATTCTAACGCAGCCTTCAACCATCTCTTCGATGGGTGTTTCTCCCATCGAACCAACCCTGAACATTTTCCCCTTCAAGTGGTCTTGTGCGCCAATCACTTGAGTGTTGAACTCGTCTTTGAGACGCGTCCGCCAGGTGTCATCAATGCCCTCGGGATACATGATGGCCGTCACAGATGCGCTTCGACCTGAAGCATCAGCGAGGAGTTCGAAGCCAAGGTCGGTGAACAACGACCGAACCCCTTTGGCCATGTGGGCGCATCGATTCCATCTTGCTTCATTTGTTTCCTCTTGCAGACCTTCAAGAGCAGCACTCCAGCCCATAACGAGGTTGATTGCTGGGGTCCATGGCGTTTGATCGTCATCTCCCTTTTTCAGGGCGGGAATCATATCGAAGTAATACAATGGATTCGTATCGCCTTGTTTTCGAATGGTTTTCACCCGCTCGACAAAGTTCTGATTAACGGCCACTGCAGCAATTCCTGATGGGCCTGCTGTGCATTTCTGTGCACCCATGACAACTGCTTCAGCGTTCCACTCCAGAGGATGAACTGGCATGCCTCCAACGGAGGTGATGCCGTCAAGAATGAATGGAGTTTCATGCCTTGTGCACATTTCAGCGATGGATTCGGCATCCTGAGTGATTCCAGTGCTCGTTTCATTGTGGCAAATGAGAACTGCCTCGTAGCACTTACGCTCAAGTTGGCGTTCGATTTCTCCCAGATCGAATGCCCTACCCCATTCGCCCTTGAGATGTTTGACATTGCAGAATCGTTTACAAATTTCCGCAACACGTTCCCCAAACTTTCCATTGGTCGGGACGAGGACGAGGTCGTTGGGGCGGAATCGATTTGCGATGACCATTTCCATGGCAGCTGTGCCACTTCCTGAAACGACAATCACCTTGTAGCCATCTTCACCTTCCCAAGATTGTGATTTACGTACGGGTGAAGAAGGACTGAGGTTGAACGCATAGCGAAGACCAGAATTCAGTTTCGCCATTTCGTCTCGAAACTCTGCACCTCTTGCTGTCATCACAGGGGTTCCCATTGCATCTAAGCATGGCTGACCCATACGCACCGGGCCGGGTACAAGAAAGCAATCTTCGTCGTACCCCATTGGTCGGTGCACTGCTTGGAGGTTTTTCAACACACTACCTTCCACACCTTCGCACCTCCTCATCAATTGCGATGGAATGACAATCCGTTGCCCTCTTAGGGTGGGTCCGTTTGGTCGCACTATGGTGCGTGTAGGCTTGGCTATGCTGCAAGGCGCCCGCCATGAACACATCGAAGCGCTGCATGGTGCGGCTTTGGAATTGGGAGTCTCAGTTGAAGTTGTAGAGCTGAGGCGAGGAGACCAAGTGGACGGGAATCTAGACGCCCTCGTCTTACCAGGCGGGGAATCGACCGCAATGAGGAAAGCCAGTGAGAGCGAGGCTTTACTCCCAGCTTTGTTTTCATGGATGGACCAACACCCAAATCGCCCAGTCCTAGGAACCTGCGCTGGTGCCATCCTTCTAGCATCGCCGGGGGGCGAAAAGGAACCCTACATTGCGACAAGTGTTTCTCGAAATGCGTGGGGTCGCCAACGCCAATCGTTTGAAGCCTTGCTTTCAGTTGATCTTGAAGTGCCAGATGGGTCAGTTTCCGAACCACATGTGGCTCAAGCAGATCGCTTCAATCATCGCCCACTTCCGGTGAGTCCAATCGATGGCTCGAGCGAAGGCGAAGCATTCCATGGCGTGTTCATCCGAGCTCCTCGCTTTGAATCATCTTCAGTCCAATGTGAAGCAATTGTTCATCTGGATACAGAAGTTGTGGGTGTGCTTGATGGTGCTCGTATGGCCCTGACTTTTCACCCTGAGTTGACCACTGACCGACGGTTCCACCGTTGGCTTCTCGCCCGTGCTGATGACTGATTCTCATCCAAGAATCAGCGACGGTTTGAAACCACATCGCTAGTAGGACGGGTTGAGTTCTATGGCAACCTTGCTACCAATGGCGACCGAAATTCTTCCTGCAGAAGAGGGGGAGGCGGAAGGCTGTGTGCAATGTCAAATGGGAAGTAAACTTGTCCTCTTCGTGACAGGGAAATGCCATTGGGGCTGCGATTACTGCCCTCTTTCGGACAACCGTCGTGAATCACCCGACATGTTTGCCAACGAACGTCGCTGCTCTACATGGGATGAAGTGATCGAGGAAGGCTATGCAATGAGGGCAACAGGAACCGGAATCACCGGTGGCGATCCGATGTTGGATTTGGAACGGTCCCTGGAAGCAGTCAAGCAACTCAAAGCAGCCTTTGGCGAGGAACATCACATTCACCTTTACACTTCAATTCCATTCCAAATCGAACATGCATCACGTTTTGGTGATGCTGGTCTTGATGAAATTCGATTCCACCTGCTTGATGGAACGATTGACAAATATTTTGCAGTGATGCAAGCGTGTGTTGATGCTGGGATTGAGGTGGGTGTTGAGTTGCCGTGTGAGCCAGACAAAGAGCAACAGTTGTTTGCCTTGCTCAATCAATTGCACGATTCCCCAGTTTCATTCCTCAACCTCAACGAACTTGAAATCACAGTCGGAAACCAAGACAACATGGATGTTCGTGGTTTCAATCTTAGCGGGGGTATCACTGCTGCAGCGGAAGGTTCTGCCGATTTGGCTTTACGACTCAAAGATGCAGCACAATCCCTTGATTTCCACCTCAAGTTTTGTTCTGCGCGCTACAAAGATGCAGGTCAATTGCGGGCACGGTTCCGGCGAAGAGGCCAAGCCACTCTCCGTCCCTATGAAGTGTTGAGTGAAGACGACACCATCCTGTTTGGAGCGATTCCAACCATGCTTGACGACGCTCAAGATGATGTTGCAGAATTGAAAAAGGCATTGAATATCTTAGATGGTTGGATTCGCTATGACGCTCAATTCGAACGCATTGAGGTTCCTCTCTCGTTAGCCGAAGAGTTGGCACCCATGCTCGCTGTGCCCGTTTTGTTGGTGGAGGTGCATCCAACACACGACCGACTCGAAGTTGGCATGGTTCATCTCAACGAACATCGCTGAAGAGGGTCCAAGCAAGCCAACGGCGAGGCTTATATCATCGGTGCTTTAGGACAGGCTACCTTAGGGCTCGTGGTCTAGGGGTTATGACGTCGCCTTCACATGGCGAAGATCGCCGGTTCAATTCCGGCCGAGCCCACCATTCGACATTGGAGGCCGAATTGCTCCAGTCATGAACAATTGATTTGCATTTAGTTTGTTCATTGACGCCGGTTCAATTCCGGCCAAGCCCACCAATGAGCATTAGCGGTTGAGTTCAATCATACCCCATTGTTGAGCAATCCTGCTACTAGCACACCGGTCGACTGAATTTCGTCTTGAAATTGTATTTTTTTTTTGTCAGGGTCAATATTTCATGACATTTATCCATCATCTTCAATAGAACACAGCCTCTCATTGGAACATGGGCCTCTTGGACCAAGCAGATTTCTCTGTTTTCAAGCAGGCAGAGACTTGGAAGGCTTTTGGAATCGCAGCCTTGATGTTTGTCTCCATTTCATTTGCGGCCATTTCCATGTTTGACAGCATGGATGAAGTGTTTGCCTCTGATGCGGATCCGATTCCAATCCCCAACTTGGTTTTCGAATCCCTCAATCGAACCGGAATCGAATCAGGGGTCACAAACGAAACTGGTTGGTTCAATCTTAGCGACCACCGAGGTGACATCATTATCCTTGATTTCATGGCTCACGATTGCAGCAACTGCCACAAGGTGCAAGATCACATTGAGGAGAACATGGACGATTGGACGGAAATGGCAAACGCATCAGGAAAATCACTCAAGATCTTTGGTTATGGTGCGTGGTACGAAGAATCGCTTGAGTACCTGAACGAAACTTCAGGAGCCTATCACGTTCCAGCCTATCCAACCGGTTTGGGCAGCATCAACGCCGCACAAATCGGAAACAATTCAACAACTGACCCAGTGCGCCTCTTTACCACGGGGGGCACAGGACAAATTCCAATTGTAATGGTGCTTGATGCCGAGGGCTACATCATCGCAAAAGAAGCCACAGGCACCCCTAAAGACAAATGGTCGAAATTTGATGGGACCCTCGAAAAGGCGCTCACTGGAACCGTCCAAGACACCATGGATTCACGCATTGCTTGGGAAGAACCCGGGACATCCTATGTGGCAGTCTTCGTGCTCGGCATGGTGCTTTCTATTCTCGTCTACTTCTCTCCATGTGCATTCCCAGTCTTGCCTGGCTTCATCTCATATTACCTCTCATTAGGGGCTCGAGAAGATGAACTGATCGCTGAAGGGAAACTGAAAACAAAGATGCCATCTTCATGGGTCATCGGTTTGCTTTCAGGTGTTGGTATGTGGACTTTCTTTGGTATTATCGGAATCATCGCCATTGTCATGGGTGAAGCCTTTGCTGCCTCAGGATTGATTCATTGGATTGCAATCTTCATTGCTGTGCTCTTGATTGTCTTGGGATGCATGATGTTGATTGGAATCACATCCAAACTGATGGGCTTTGTTGATCGTTTCGTTCGTAAATACAGCACAACAGAAGCCGACGAAACCTTCACTCCACGGCGAAACATGTACCTCTATGGATTTGGATACGCTGCGGCATCCATCGATTGTACTGCAGCAGCAGTCCTGCCTTTCGTTCTCTACCTGAGCACGCTTGGCCGAACAGCGATTGGTGTTGGAATTGGCGGTTTGATGCTTGGCTTGTTGGTGCTCATGATTTTCGTCACCGTCACGGTAGGCATGGGGCGCCAAGTGATGATTAATTTCCTTCGCCGCTCGACTGGCATGATCAAAATGGTTGGGTCTTGGATGATGATTATGGCTGGTATTAGCCTCACCTTGTACCTAACGAATTCTCCGATCGTCACCCTAATCTTTGGTTGATTAACTTTCCATTGCAGCATCGAAGTGGGCTGCATACTCATCCGTTGCAACCCTGTCGAGCACTGGCTTCATCCAGAACTTCCACATGAGGTAGGCGTAGAGCAAGCCTGTCACTACATCCCATAGGTAGTGTTGCTTGGTGAACATGGTCGACAAAATCAGCATAGCCCAAGCGAACAGAAGAAGGCCTTGGGCCACTTTCACCTTTGTAGTATCAGAGGGATACCAATAGCGGAGGATGAGCACAACTTGTGTGCTCTGGACAACATGGAGTGAAGGCCATGAATTCCAAGGGGTATCAATCGAGTGCATGAACACGTAGAATGGATGCCAAAAATCCCCATCTTGAAGTTGGTCTTGAATTGGACCTCGCAGGTCGATTTCCACCGGGAACAGGAGGAAAACAGCAAAGACAAACCAGCAACTGATGGTCATCATTTGATGGAAAATGATGTTCTGGCGCCACATATTGTCATCTTTGTTGCCTAGAAAAGCAGCGGCTGGATAGTAAAAGTAGAGCGTAATGTAAGGGATGAACATCCATGGAATGAAGGCCAAATTTGTATCAAAAGCGATCTCTGGATCAAAGGCAGTCCTCTGCAAAAAGTTGGAGAGGTGGTTGATTGACGTGTAAGGTATCGCGTTGAACACACCCATCATCAGAATGATTAGGATTGTGAGTCTTCGCTTTCCCCATGTAGAACGCTTGGCCCAATGGTGCTTCCAAAACCACCACGGTTCACTTCCAAGGGCTTTCATGGACCCATGCGGTTGCCTTTGTGGTGTAAATATAGCGCCGTCTAATCAAATCAATTTGCAGTTTCTCGTTGTCGTTTTGCAGCTTGAACTGATTTGAACATCTCAATAGCTTGTTCCATTCGCACTTGTTTTTGGCGTTCGCTTTCCATTGCAAGACGCTGAGATCGTTCATCCTCACTTCGCCATAATGCCTCAAGGATCCGCAACTGCTTCAATTCTGCCTCTGCCTCAAGGGTTTGATCGCCTCGAATTTTAGCACGTGCTACTTCAATTTCACATTCGATTGTTTGCAAAGCGTTTGCTTGGCGCATCTCAATCGCTTCTTGGGTTGCTTCTGCGTTCACTCGTTCATAACTGAGGTTTTGCTGTGTCATGTGGTGATGAGCGGCGAGGCGTTCGGAGGAGGTCGCCTCAGTGACGAGGTATGCGTTGTGGAATGTCAGCCCTAAGGCTGCGAGGTGGGGGCGCAAGAGAACCTCGGCCTTCATTGCGAATGTTGATTGAAAGAACTCATCGCGTAGGGATTCATTGTGATTGCTGATGGCGTATGCCGCTGCAACGAGCCGGTGATTAAGGTGCTCTTGAAGAAGGTGAACCAAATCCTTACGCGTTATGGTGGGTGCGTGGTTGGCGAAATAATTCAACATCTTTGGCAGATCCTCTTTGAGCAACTGTAGCCGAAGACGGACATGGCCACGAAATTCTTCTCCATCTTCGTTCATCACCTGATACGGCACCGCCAAGTCAAAAGGACCTGTCATTCCGAACAGGACATGTCGTTCGGCTGCTGTTGCCTTCATCAGCGAGGCGAGGTAGCGAGGAAACCCTCCTCCAATTTGAGCGATGCTTTGGTCGGAGAAAATTGGACTCAACTGGCCATTGACGATGAACGTACACGCTTCATTTGGTTTCAGAGTGACCCGTCGAGATCGCCAGGTTTTGATGTCATTACCATCGATCAGTCGTGCTAGTATTTCGGGCGATGTTCTCCATTTGTATGCGTGGGCCATTTCTATTTCCTCCTCTTTTTTTGTCTTAATCCGTCGAGAATCATGGTCCGTTCTGAGAAAAGACCACCAGAACTCGTTACCATCTGTTGGCAGCGTAGAATCAGACTCTCGACCTCATCGGATGGACCTTGATGAGCATATTCGCGTTCGGCTGCATTGGCTATGTTGGTCGCTTTGGTCACCATTGTGATCACTTGATGGTCGTGATGGATTAAACGCTTGAGATCGCTGTTCCTCAGAACCCGTTGACCTGAGAAGAAGGAGCGGGAAAGCCCGGACGAGGCTTTGGATACATTTTCAATGAACACATCAAGGGCTGAGCAGCATCGTTTAGCGGCGTTGGCCAATTCAATCCGAGAGGCTGTAGCAGCAGCGTCGTGGAGGTTTGTCATGTGGTTGCGAGTTCGCAGAGCAGCGCGAATCAGTTCATTCCTGACCGCTTTGTCCGCCGCCCTACGTTTTCCTTTCGTGTACCCCTCATATCCTGCTAACACTGCCTGTAATCCTCGAAGATAAGGGAGTGCATCAATCGGAGTGACGACCATGTTCAATACCATATTGTACTCTGCTGAGCAAGTATATGATGCAAAGGCTTGGGCACCTCAGGGGTCCCACTCATTCCTCTTCATTTGCTGTAATCATGGAGTCCCATGTGATGACCCGATCCGCAATGAGTTCAGCTTCTTCTGGATCATGAGTCACATGTATTGATGCGATTGAACGTTGTTTGAGCCATTGACGCGTTTTAACCGCTAATGATCGTCGGGTTTCCAAATCCAAAGCAGAAAAAGGCTCATCCAACAAGAGGACCTTTGGATCACCTAACAACGCCCGAACCAAGGCCACACGTTGTGCTTCTCCTCCCGAAAGGGATTCGACTGCTCGCGTTTCGAAGCCACCTAACTCTACGGAAATCAATTCTTGTTCAATTCGAGTCTTTTTTTCCTGCTTGGTGAGTCGTTCACTAAAGCCAAGGGCGATGTTTCCGGCTGTGTTGAGATGTGGATACAGAATCGGGTTTTGAAACAAGTAACCTATCGATTCAGTTCCACGGTGGTGTGCGATTCGAATTGTCCCACTGTCTGCTTTCTCTAAGCCTACAATGCATCTGAGAAGCGTGGATTTTCCACAACCACTCGGTCCCAAAATGGCAACAATTTCGTCGGCGTTGAGTTGAAGAGATAATCCTTCGAAGACCTTGACTGCATCAAAATGCTTGGAACTATGTTCAATTTTAAGCACGAATTCTTTCTCCATTCAAAAGCCCCCTCCTTCACCTTCATGCCTGAACCGCTCAGCCACGAAAAACAAAAGGAATGTGATTGCCATGAGCATTGTTGCTGCAGCCATGGCTGCAGGCTGGACGAGCGGATCGAATTTTGGTCGTGACATCAACTGATCAACGACAACAGACAAGGTGTCCCAAGAACCCGCTCGAACAAGCAACCATGATGCCCCAAACTCTCCCAAGGAAAAGGCGAGGGTAAGCGAGGAGGCAACGACCGCAGGTCCACGCACAAAGGAAAAGTGACCATGGTACCAAGTTTGGAATCGATTGAGGTTCAACACCTGGGCTTGTTCAATCCATTTTGGTTCAACGGAACGCATAGCTGGAAGCATTACTCTGACCACAAAAGGGGTGGTGAGGATGACGTGGGGCACCACCGGAAGGTAACTCCATTGGAAGAGTTCAGGCATCAACTTGAGAACGCCAAGAAGAACCCCCAAGCCAACCATAACTGCTGACACTGCTAACGGTAATAGCGTGAGAACATCCAGTGCTTTGGCAGTTTTGAGCCTCTTTTCCTTTTCGAGGGCATGAATCGTAGAAGCCAAAAACCAGCCTGTTGGTAGAGCAACACACAGCGTACACAAAGCATAGAGAAGAGAATTTGCGAGTGCGTCACCAATGCCCATCGTGGCCAAGTCTCCGCTCCAAGCAGCGCTCCACCCGTCGAGGCTCCAATCATAGGAGAATCCTGAACTGAAATTCCCTTTGCGAACTTTGAACGATGCAATCAATGCAGTACACAGCGGTGCCATGGCAAAGACAACGCCTGCATAAACGATAATTTTAGCACCCATTCTAGGAGGGCCTCGTCGTGATTTAGCGTTCCCTTCCGACACCAAAGAGAAACGGGTGGAATGTCGTTGTTGCATAGTCGAAGTTAGGTAAAGTGCGAAAAGCAAGATCAGAAATTGAACCATCGATGCCGACATCACAATTTCGCTGGTGTCCACTCGATAGTCCTCAATGCCCGCAGACCCACCATAGGTTGCCATGAGTGATTCCAAGGTGTTGTTGAAAGGTGAAAGCCATTTTACAAGTGCAAATGAGGTGAATGAAAACAGGAAACTCAATGACGCAGCACACAGAACAGCGGGCCCCAACACCGGCCACCATAAGTGCCGCACCCTGTCGAATCGAGTTTTGCCTTGGCCAAGCAGCGACAATTGCTCTTCCCATGCAGGATTCAGACGAGCCAATGTCGGTTCAACAAATCGAATCATTAGGGAGAGGTTGAACCAAGCATGAGCAAGCACGAGGGCGATGAAATGGCCAGGATGATCCCACCCGGTCAGGCGTGCAAGATCTCCGATGACACCTGTTTCTGTCCGCAAATCAATTCCTATTTGGAACAAGCCGCTTTCACTGTTGGTGAGCAGTAAAAACCCCATTGCAGCAACAATTGCGGGCATGACAAAGGGGACTGAAAAAAGAGCCCTCAGGATGCGAGCGTTTTTCCATTCATACCGCCCTAAACACCAAGCGATCGGCAAGCCGATGAGAACAGTCAGCAGTGCAGAAACTGATGCTTCCAACACCGTATAGGTGAGGGCTTCGACTCCACCGTAGACCTCATCGAAGCGCATCAATGCCTCGAAGGGTGAGTGGCCAGTCACATAGGCCAACCTCCTCAAGGCGTAGATGAACGGCAAACTTGCCAAAAGGAGGTAAGCACTCACAACGCTGGCTCTCAACGTCCATACGGAGGTTCGGAACATGGTCGAGGATCCCTCCTCAAGCTTGCTTTGTTGCAGACTTCCAAGCATCCAGCCAGATGTCCATGTTGGCTTCGATTTCCTCGTAGGTCATTGTCGTTACAGCACTTGGGAGGTCTGCGTGATAGCGGTATCCGTTGGTTTCTGGAAGGTCTGTGCCTTCAAGCACTGAATACATGAGGTTATTTTCGGGCATATTGACATTGACTTCATCCGAGAGCAAGAATTCCATGAACTGGTTCGCTCCGTCAATCTGTGCTGCACCGTTGATGATGCCTGCATATTCGATCTGGTGGAAACTTGCATGGTCCAAGACTAAAGATGTCGAATGTGTGTAATTCTCCGCATAGAATGCTTCGACCCCTGGTGAGTGGCAGTACGACACTGTCATCCAAGCATCACCAATGTGGCCTTCAGTGTACTCTCCATAACCGCCTGTGTAGTGGGTTTCGTATGCCTCAGTCCAACCGGTGGTGATGATGGCTTCATTGTCCACCATGTCCTCCCACCACGCCATTGGATCTGCATCGCCCTGTTGGTCGAAGTATTCCACTGATGCGACTAAGAAAGCCCGACCAGGGGATGAGGTCACAGGAGATGGGAACGCAACCTTGCCTTTCCATTCTTCCCCAGTTAACTGCTCCAGACTTGTTGGAGCGGAAATGTTGGCTTCACTCAAAGCGTCTTCATCGAAATTGAGGCATACGTCTCCTTGGTCAAAAGGAAGGGCAAGTGGCCCGTCATAGAAGTCTAAGGCCGAATCGGAAATGTTCTCCACTGAAGCATCGTTGGCTTGAAGCAAACAGTTTGCGATTGCAGTTGACAGGTATGTATTGTCTAAACCGATCATTAAATCAGCTTGCTGTGCCTCTTTTGTCAGCATCATCTGATCGAGGATCCCTCCAGCATCATCGACCTTGATCATCTCGACCTCGATTCCCGTATTGTTGGTAAATTCATCAGTGAGGGCATCGGAAAGTGCCGTAATGTCGTACGTCAAAATCCGCAGTACGCCATCATCTTCATGCCCGGCGGGAAGGACAACGCACTCTTCAGAGGAAGTTGTTTGTTCTAGGCAACCAGCCAATGGACCCCCCATCAGGACAATCAGCACCATCCAAAATGCGGTCTTCATCAGTCCTCACCCGTGATCAAGGCTGCAATTTGATGCGTTCTGTCGATGAGTTCAAGGGGGTTATGTGCGAAAATATACAACGAAGGCTCCCAGCCAAAAGCACCTTCGTCGAGAAGAACATCGTGTTTTGAACTGCGTCCTTCGACCTTGCCTTTTGGAGCCAATCCAAACGTATAGCCAAGTTGTTCACACGCTTTTTTTATTCGCTCCACATCAACACCAACGTTCGTCAATGGTGGTTTGATGTTTAAGGCTGAGACTTTCCCTTCATCTTGTGCATGGACTTCCAGAAGCAATTCTGCGAGGTGCTTTGATGTCCCGAATGATGGTGTCTCATGATGGCGCAACACACCATCAACCAATGTGATTCGACCTGGGAAGGCCGCCACCTCATCGGTTGCGAATGCTCCATGGATGCATGCGGCTATGTTGAGTCCAACTGCCGGGATGACGTTACGAATCCGTTTCACGTCTAATCGGCTCGCAGCCCATTCGAGCCTACGGAGCAATGCGCGTTGTTCTTGACCAGCGTCAAGATCAGTTCCAGTTAATGTCTTGTCAAATCGGAGTGTGTGGTTGCCGGTAAATTGCAGTTCAACAATTAGGCGCTGACGCAAGACATTGATGTTAGGGCCCATTGATGAAAGAGCCTGTGAAAGTTCGTTGCCCCAGCTGTCAATTGTGGCTTCATCT
Source organism: Candidatus Poseidoniaceae archaeon (assembly GCA_938084455.1). GTDB lineage: Archaea > Thermoplasmatota > Poseidoniia > Poseidoniales > Poseidoniaceae > MGIIa-L1. The sequence goes on along the minus strand of CALKDX010000106.1, from coordinate 1,393 downwards.
GCCGTCGCCCCAAGGCCACGTGGTGATTTTTGCATTTGTCGAGAAATGGTGCTTTGTGTAGACCCAAGAATCCCTGCTATTTCCGTTTGCGACCAACCTTTTGTTCTCAAGTCCTTAGCCACGTGCTGCTGTAGGCGTTCAAGCCACTTATCGCCGATAATTCCAAGCATGATTGCCCCTCATGGTTGCACTTATTCAATGTTCCTCACAGATTATGCATTATGCATGAATTTTGAACACGGCATCAAAAGCCACGTGAATTACGGAACTATCCGTTGATAGCGCTGCTCAAATCGTTGTACGTCGCCTGCCTTTCTTCCTTTGAAATCACAGCGCGGCCTGATGGGGACGGCATCACCCACACCTCAACTCCATCAAGGATCTCAGGCCACTTCTCCGGACGTAAATCCGTTGGTTGAATACCGTGGTTGCAACGGGGCAGTTGGTGGTCAAAAAGATGCTTCCATTGACGCTTTCCAATGAAGCATACCCGCCTGAGTGTACCGTTCATGCTGATTGCATATTTTTCTATCCGTTTCATGAATACGGGGATGTTTTGGCGCATGAGGTTCCGAGAAACCTGTTGTGCGTCGCTTCCGGGTGCTTCCATTACATCGCAAAACCCAAAACCACGAGTTTGCACTAAATGATCGTCTTGATTCGCCTCCGGATGCCCACAGAGCCCTGCCCTGTGCAGGAGGGTCCAGAAGCGATTTGAGGGATTGGCAAAGTAATGACCTGTGTTCCATGTGGCCATTGAAGGGTTGTGGCCAATGAAAATGGTATGGCAGGACGGATCGCCCGGGCGAGGGAGTTTTGCCTCATACCTTACCATGTTCTTGCGATGAGACAATGTGTGATGTAGTTTTGTAGATGCGCTTCATGTCTTTTCTACCACAGCCTTCTAAGAGCCCCCGCGGTGCCATCAGCACAGGAGGATACCACTGATGGAACTTGATGTGTTTGTCAATCAATTATGTGAACGGATCCTCGGTTACATGAACGCTGCAGACAAACCCGGTAAAGTCGTGGATTATGCTCCGGCTGAATCGCTTTCCAAAACCACCGATGTGCATCTTCCGCTTGAAGGACGCGGCGCAGACGCCGTCTTCGATGACATCGATGAATTTCTCCGTCTTTGTGTCAAGACAAACCGTGCAGAATTCATGAACCCCCTGTGGGGTGGCTTGAGCACCACTGGGTTTGCAGGTGAAGTGATTGCGGCCCTCACCAACACTTCGATGTATACATACGAATTGGCTCCCTTTGCTACCCTCATCGAACAGGCAATTCTCAAGCGAATGGGGGAGTTGGTCGGATTTTCCGGTGGCGCAGGTACCTTGGCAACAGGGGGTTCGAATGGTAACATGCTCGGCATGCTTTGTGCCCGTGA